>JAISUX010000055.1 GCA_031271805.1 Tannerella sp. | reverse complement strand
AAATATCACAAATATGAAGACAACAAGAAGAGAATTTTTAACAAAATCCGCACTGGCAGTGGCCGGTGCGGCTTTTACCAATGGTTTCCCTCTGTCGGGATCTGTTTTGGGCGCTAATGAGAAGATACGGGTAGGATTTATCGGTATTGGCAACAGAGGGTCGCAACTTATGGCTCTCTTTATGAATAATCCTGATTGCGAAGTTGCGGCGCTTTGCGATATCTATGAGCCATACCTGCATCGTGATAGAGCGGAAGTTGACCCGCGATACCTGAGCGATAGAGCGGGTCAGGTACCGAAGATGGGCGAACAGTTTCCTCAAAAACCGAAACTGTATAAGGATTGGCGTAAACTATTGGAAGATAAAACGATAGATGCCGTGTGCATCGCTACGCCCGACCATTGGCACGCCATACAAACTATCAGCGCAATCAAAGCGGGTAAGGATGTGTATGTCGAAAAACCGTTGACGGCAACTATCTTTGAAGGCCGGAAAATGGTTGAAGCGCAGGCCGCAAGCGACCGGGTTGTAGCCGTAGGATTGAATCGCCGCGGCAATCCTGTCTATCAGAAATTAGCTTCGGAGATACCCGCAGGCAAGATAGGTAAAGTGACTGTCGCACAGGCTTTTCGTATTAACAACATGTTTCCCGACGGTATCGGTAAATTAAAGCCGGAAAACCCACCTGCCGATTTCGATTGGGATGCTTGGTTAGGGCCACGCGCTTTCAGGCCGTATCAGTATAATATCGCGCCATACATGTTCCGTTGGTGGGGCGACTATTCTTCGCAAATGGGAAACTGGGGTGTACATTTTATGGATGTAATACGCTGGTTAATAGGCGAAAATGCTCCTGTGGCTATAAGCGCTCACGGCGGGAAATATGTGTTGCAGCATGACGGCGACATTCCAGACACTATGCAGGTGACGTATGAATTTGCATCCGGCGTGATTGCAACATTCTGTATTTATGAAGGAAGTTCCGGCGCTCTGTTTCGGCAGGGTGAAATCGAATTGCGCGGCACAAAAGGCACTTTGTACGCAAGCGAGAACGGATACACTATTACGCCGACACGAGCCGGACAGTTCCAATCTTGGGAAAAGCTTATGGAAGAAGAAAAGTTTGATTACAAAGACAGCCTCCTCAGCGATGGTTCAAGTGGTGGCAGCACCGGCAATTTAGTGCGCAACTTTCTCGATTGCATAAAGTCAAGAAAATCACCGCATTGCACTTTGGAAGACGGTCATCGTTCCACGAGTTTTGCGCATCTTGCGAATATAGCGCTTAAAACGCAAAGCCGTTTGACCTGGGATGCCGAAGCCGAGAGATTCACAAATAATGATGCGGCAAACCAATTGCTTCATTATGAATATCGTAGCCCATGGAAATTATAAGTTTAAGACCATGAACAGGCGATTATTTATAAAATATGGGGCAATGGCATCAGTGTCAATCCCTTCTATAATAAAATCAGCGACGACAAATGACGATTTTACTGCGTGTAAATCTGTTCCGGTTTGCGCTTTTGTGAAGCCATTTGAGAAGTATGGTTATGATAATATTGCTGTTTTGTTGTCGGAATCCGGCTTCGACGGCGCAGATATAACACTTCGGAAAGGCGGCCTGATAATTCCTGAGACGGCAAAAACAGAACTGCCCAAACTGATAAAATCGTTTGCCGAGAAAAATATTTCCGTTCCAATGGCCGTATCCGGTATTCAAAGTGCGTATGATCCTGATACGGAGAATATTATCCGAATTATGTCCGACAATGGCATTTCTTATTATCGACTTGGGGCAATCAATTATGATAAACAAATGTCCGTAAGCAAAAATCTGGATATCCTGAAAAAAAACATGGAGAAGTTGAGCGAACTCAATCTCCGTTACAAAATACATGGGGACGTTCAAAATCATGTCGGTAGCGGATTCGGAGCGCCCGTTTGGGATATTTATCTTGCCATAAAAGATTGTGATCCGGAATATCTTGGAATACAGTATGATATACGACATGCCGTTGCGGAAGGTATGGCTTCATGGTCGTTGGGTCTGAATATGGCTCTCGAATATGTTTGTACTACCTGCATAAAAGATTTTACATGGGAAAAGTATAACAAAACTTTCAGGCCTGTATCGGTGCCGCTCGGAGAAGGGATTGTAGATTTCAAACAGTATTTTGAAATTATCGGCGCAAAAACGCATCGAGGGCCGGTTTCTATTCATTATGAATACCCGTTACTTGATGACTCTAAAACTAATGTTGCTGTTAATGAGCAGATTAAGTCGATGATTCCGAAGATTAAGCGTGACCTTGATGTTTATAAACAAATGCAAAAAAATTATCATTAAAATATTATTATGAACAGACGAAATTTTATAAAAAATAGTGGTTTGATTACGGCCGGCGGGGTGTTTTTATCCGGGATAGAGCAAAGTTGTACGCCTGTATCCAACAAAAAATCCGTTAGCGAAACGAATGAGCATCGGTTGTCTTCTTTTACCGGTATCCCCGGCGAAAAAAACATCAGGATTACGGAAACTAATGCCAATTTTGAGCGCGAGGGATTGATACGGCCTTTTGGGTTTAAGGGGGGCTATATGCGTGAGATATGGCAGACGGCGGCTTTGCTTGGCAGTGAAAATGGATACCGCAAGTTTGGTATTTGCACCCAGAATGTACTGTGGAGCGACCCGGCGGTGTTTGAAGTAAATTCGGAAAGCGCCGGTAATGCGTTGATGTATAACATCACAACAAGAGCATTGCAAATAATTAAAAATCAAACGTTTCATAATCCTATTCAGTTGCAGGAAAATATCTTGGACGAACTTTGGGATTATGGTAAAATGATAACCGGCAACCAGGATTTGAAAGAGACATTCATCCTTAATGCGCTTGTTGGGGTGGATAATGCCGCCTGGTTGCTTTATTGTGCGGAGAATGGCATTTCTAATTTCGACGACATGATACCCGTAGCCTGTCGTCCGGCGCTGTCAAACCATCATGACAAAGTGGCAAGTATCCCGTTGATGGCCTACAATATCCCTGTAAATGAGATTAAAGATGCTGTCGCCGACGGTTATTTCTTTATGAAGATTAAGATCGGGCAACCCGGTACGCAGGAAGAAATGCTTCAAAAAGATATGGCGCGGCTTACGGAGATTCATCGTGCGATAGGGGATGCGAGGACGGATTATACGGAATCGGGTAAGTTGCCGTACTATTTCGATGCCAACGGGAGGTATGAGGAAAAGGAGACTTTTATGCGCTTCCTTGATCATGCCGAAAAAATAGGCGCGTTCGAGCAGATTGCGATTGTTGAAGAGCCGTTTGCCGAGGAAAAAAAGTTTGATGTGAGCGGTTTTGGCGTGCGAATCGTATCCGACGAAACGGCTCATACCGACAAGCACGCTTTGGAGCGTATCCAAATGGGTTATACCGCTATCGCCCTTAAACCGATCGCTAAAACGATGAGTATGTCGATGAAGATTGCGCAGTTAGCGTATGATAATCAGGTGCCTTGCTTCTGCGCGGACTTGACGGTCAACCCTATTCTTATCGAATGGAACAAAATCGTTGCGGCGAGGCTCGGCGCTTTTCCGGGAATAAAAGGCGGGTTAGGTTTAGTGGAAAGTAACGGACATCAGAATTATAAAGACTGGTCTAAGATGTTGACATACAATCCTACCGCCGATTGTTCGTGGGCGAAAGTAAAAAACGGGATATACAATTTGGACGATGATTACTACCGTCAAAGCGGAGGTATCTTTGAACAATCGCCCCATTATGCGGAATGGTTTTGAAAAAAAACGAAGAAACATAGCCTTATTTTGAAAATTTCGCTATCTTTGCGCGTTTTTAAATTTGTTCGATATGATTGGATTGAAAACCAAAATGATATTTTTGGCATCTTTAATGTCTTTTTTTTCGACATCTTGTATGAAGACGGGCAATGAAGTATATATGATAGTCGGTTCGTATGCCGAGGCGTCGGATACCGGAATTTACCTGTATCGCCTCAATATCGACGACGGCTCGTCGGAGTTGTTAAAGACGGTTACGGGAATCGCCGATCCTTCTTTTCAAGCGCTTAGTAGTGACGGGCAATTTATTTATTCGGTCGGCGAAGGCAAAGAAAAAAACGCAAAAGCATACGCTTATTCGTTTGACCGTAAGACGGGTGATATCCGTTTGTTGAATGTTAAAGAAGTTGGTAGCAGCGGGCCTTGCCATATCTGGACCGACAGCGGGCGTCGACTTGTCGTGACGGCGAACTATTCAGGCGGAAGCGTGAGCGTCTTGCCGGTTTTGCCCGACGGTTCGCTGGGAGAGGCCGAGGCGCTGACTTACGACGGCGGGACGCCAGGCTCGGCGAGACAGGAAGCTCCGCATTTGCATCAGATATATACTTCACCGGATGAAAAGTATCTGTATGCCAATGATTTGGGAACCGACAGGATATACAAATACGAGCTACGCGCCGACGATGCCAATGGCTCAGGCAGGTTGAAATTAACCGAAGGCGATGTGCCATATTTCAGCCTTCCTGCGGGTGAAGGCCCGCGTCATACGACGTTTGGAGCGGATGGGAGATTTGCTTATCTGATAAGCGAATTATCGGGTAGGGTGGCCGTTTTGCGATACGAAGACGGAAACCTCATCCCGATTCAATTTATCGAAGCCGATTCATTGAAAGCCGCCGGAAGCGCCGAGATACAAGTCTCGCCCGACGGTCGTTTCCTCTATGCTTCCAATCGCCTGAAAGGTGACGGCTTAGCGATTTTTTCCATTGACTCCGCTACCGGCTTACTCACGAAAATAGGCTACCAACCGACAGGCGCTCATCCCCGCTATTTTTCGATAACACCCAACGGCAAATTCCTGCTATGCGCCTGTCGCGACGATAACGTAATTCAAATATTTGAAATCGACAATCTGAGCGGACTTCTGAAAAATATCGGCAAAGACATCAAAGTGAGTAAACCCGTCTGCTTGAATTATGTTGAAATCTTATAAACGTTTTGTCGATGGCGTCTCATCGTTCCTGCCTACCAAGCGGGTTTTGACAAGTGATTTGCATCGTTTGGCATGGGGAACCGACGCGAGTTTTTATCGCCTGATTCCCGAAGTTGTTGTCTTTCCGGAAACCGAAGAAGAGGTAGTGAAGACGCTTCGGGAGGCTTCTCGTTTGAAGTTGCCCGTGACTTTCCGTGCATCGGGGACAAGTCTCTCAGGGCAGTCCGTAAGCAATTCAGTACTTGTTGTGCTTGCGCATAAATGGGATAAATGCGTTATTGCCAATGATTTATCTACGGTGACCATGCAACCCGGCATTATCGGCGAAAGGGTCAACCAATTACTTAAGCCATACGGCAGGAGAATCACGCCCGACCCGGCGTCGTTCAAGAGTGCAAGCATCGGCGGCATTGTAGTCAATAATGCTTCGGGCATGAGTTGCGGCGTACATGCCAATTCCGACAAGACTGTCGTCTCGTTGCGCATCATCTTCGCCGACGGTTCTTTGCTTGATACCGGGGATGCCGACAGCAAGGCGGCTTTCGCACGGCAAAAACCTGATTTTCTGAAAGAAATAATGCGGCTGCGTACGCTTGTCGTGAACGATAAGCCGCTTCAGGAACGCATATTGTATAAGTACGGCATAAAAAATGTGACAGGGCTGAATATCCGTCCATTAGCGGTTTACGATGACCCTTTTGATATCATAACCCACTTGATGGTAGGCTCGGAAGGGACTCTCGGCTTCGTTTCACAGGTCGTTATGCAAACAGCCGAAATATATCCGTTCAAGGCGAGCGCTATGGTTTATTTCAAAGATTTGAAGACGGCATGTACCGCCGTCGGCCGGATCAAACCATTGAAAGATGACGCATGTTACCGAATGGTAACAAGTGCTGAACTACTTGATACCAAGGCGTTAGCGTCGGTTAACGATACTACCGGCGAAGGCTTGACGGCGATTTTAATAGAAACGACGGCCTTGACTGCTGACGTCTTGAACGAAAATATCAAGCGGATATGCGGAGAATTAGTCGGCTTCGACACCTTTGCGCCGGTCTCGTTCACTACCGATGAAAAGGTGTATGCCAAGTACTGGCAGATTCGTTCGGGAGTATTTCCGGCAGTAGGCGGGAGCCGTCCTGCTGGAACGACGGCTCTTATTGAGGATGTGGCTTTTCACGACGAGAACATGCCGGATGCTATTGCCGAACTCCAACAGCTACTCCTTGCATACGGTTACGATGACGCTTGTATCTATGGCCACGCTCTTGACGGGAATGTTCATTTTATTCTAAATCAGTCGTTTAGCACGAAAGAAGAAGTGCGGCGTTATGATGCGTTAATGAGCAAAGTCGTTGATCTTGTGGTGGATAAATATGACGGTTCGCTGAAGGCCGAGCATGGCACAGGCCGCAATATGGCGCCTTTCGTCCGGAGAGAATGGGGCGACAAGGCATACGAGATAATGAAAGCCGTCAAACGGCTTTTCGATCCTGATAATCTGCTGAATCAGGGAGTTATTTTCAATGACGACCCAGAATGTCACTTAAAGAATCTCAAGCCTTTGCCGCTTGTTCATCACCTCGTTGATAAATGTATCGAATGTGGCTTTTGCGAAGTTAACTGTTTGACCTGCGGTTTTACCCTTTCGTCGCGCCAACGCATCATCGCCCGTCGTGAGATATCGCGGTTGCGGCAAACAGGCGACGACAACGCACGTCTGCAACGACTGATACGCCAATACCGCTATCCCGGCGAGCAGACTTGTGCAGGCGATGGCCTTTGCTCGACATCCTGCCCGATGGAAATCAATGTCGGCGAACTGACACATGTTTTAAGGAGCGAACATTTTCCTGCAAACTCAATCGGCTATAAAACAGGTGATTATACGGCAAGACATCTTTCTTCTATGAAGAAACTGCTGCGTTTTGTTCTTTTTGTCGCCGATTTTAGCCGTAAGATTTTAGGCTTCCGTTTTATGCGTTTTATCACAAAAAACCTGCATATACTGTTTAAGATTCCTCTTTGGACGCCGTCGATGCCGAAACCTACGGCTCAACCTGTTATGACTTATAATGCACAGGATGAGCGTCCGGCAGTGGTTTATTTTCCGAGCTGTTTGAATCAGACAATGGGCTTGAGCAGCGGTTCTAATGAAGTCATTCCTGCTGTCGAGAAAACCGTCGCACTGTTTGCTAAAGCGGGCTATCGCGTGATTTTCCCCGAAGGGATGGATAATCTTTGCTGTGGTACGATTTGGGAAAGCAAGGGGATGGCCGATATCGCCGACCGCAAGACCGCAGAATTGGAATCAGCGCTGCGAAAAGCAAGTCGCGACGGCGCATACCCGATAGTTTGCGACCAAAGCCCCTGCCTGCACAGGATGCGCAGCCGTATCAAAGACCTCAAACTCTATGAACCGGTTGAATTTATCTATACATTCCTGCGTGAGAGATTGGATTTTCATCCGATAGATGAGACCGTTTCAATCCATGTTACTTGTTCAATGCGGCGGATGGGGCTGACGGATACTTTCCTCAATCTTGCTCGCCTCTGTGCTAAGAATGTTGTTTTTCCCGACAATGTGGGTTGCTGTGGCTTTGCAGGCGACAAAGGATTCACCCATCCCGAAGTCAATGACTACGCTCTTCGTAATCTCCGTAATGATATCGAACGCAACAAAGTCACAACCGGCTACTGCAACAGCCGCACCTGCGAAATAGGCTTGGCTTCACATTCAGGAATAGATTATAAATCAATAGTTTATCTCGTTGACGCTTGTACAACTCTAAAACATACCGCATTATGAGAATTTCTTCCGCTATCATCTGCTCGCTTGCAACAACGGCAATTGCACAGACTTCGCAGACAAAGTCCGTAGCGACGCGCGACAGCCGTCCGAACATTATCTTCCTGATGACCGACCAGCAGCGCTGGGACGCTATAGGAAAATTTAATCCTATCATCAAAACGCCTGCTATTGACAGTCTTGCGCGCGAAGGCATTGTGTTTTCGCAAGCCGTATGCCAGGCGCCTATGAGCGTTCCGAGCCGTTTTGCGCTGATGACAGGCCTTTATCCATTACAGACGGGCGTGCTCAGTAACGGCTCCCAAACTTATACCGATCAGTTCCTTCCCATTGATCCTATCCCCGAAATGCTGCGTAAAGCCGGTTATCAAACGGCAGGATTCGGTAAAACTCATTGGGGGCGGACGGTAAGCGCTACGCCGATATCTACGCGCGGATTTGATGTCCGTTATGTCGGCGCCAAGGAAGTGGGATTGGAAACAGGCGCTTTTTATCAGGACGACGACGACCCCGAAGGGCTGAAAGCCTATCGTGCGGAGGCATCCAAATATGGTGGGGGAGAAGAAAATGTGCTGGGCTATCTCGGCGAAACATCGCAGGTCGATCCGCGTCATCATCGCGACGGATGGGTCGCCGAAAAATGTCTCGAATATATTGACAAAGGCATCGACAAATCCAAACCGCTGTTCCTATATCTCTCGTTTCTCAAACCACATGCGGGATTCAATATCCCCAAGCCTTTCGAATCGTGGTATGACATCAATCAAATTCCCGATATGGACGACGTGCCGTTGGAATGGTTTCTCGACAACCATCAGACCGATATTCACAAGGAGCGATACCGGGCTTGGCGTGAGGCTTTTGAACAACTCTCGCCGGAAGATCGCAAACGAACCGTCTTGCGTTATTACGCCAACTGTTCGTGGCTTGATAATTATTTCCGTCAAGCGCTCGGCAAACTGAAAGAACAGGGGATTCTGGATAATGCGATCATTATTTACCTGTCCGACCATGGGGAGATGCTTGGCGAACGACATTACCGTTTTACAAAATATTGCCTGTACGAAAGCAGTGTGCGGGTGCCGATGGTGCTTTCGGGAACGTATATTGACAAAACGAAGAAAGGTACGGTTGATGAACGGAATGTGCAATTGACGGATATATACACGACATTGCAGCATGTGGCAGGGGTTGAGAAGTCGCCTTATCTGAGCGGTCTTGATTTGTTGAATCCTGCCGAAAACCGTTCCGGGACTTTCTGCGAAATGCATGAAGAAGGGCGTCCGGCGTACATGTGGCGCAACAAGGAATGGAAACTGATTCTCTACACCGACACCAATGACGGCGGCAAAACAAAAGGCGAACTCTATCATTTGTCCGTTGACCCGAAAGAATACAAAAACCTTTATGATGCCGATGAGTATGCTGCAATACGCGAATCTATGAAGACAGAATTGATCATGCACATTGCCGGTGTGACGTCAAAATATCCTGTCGGCAAATGAAAATTCGGCGTCATTTCAGCCTTTCTCCCTCGCGTAATCGGATGCGGTAATCCGTTGTGAGGCGGTCGGCCGCTTCAAGTTGGCTGAGGATGCGTTTCTCGTCAGGCGTGGTCTGTATTATGCTGATAATCCCGCCGTTACGTATCACTATTCGTTGCTCTGCCATTAGCGCCAGAATGGGGTCGTGGGTTGCAAGGAGGATGATTTTTTCTTTCCTGACAAGCAGGTCGAGGGCTTGTTTGCGGTCTATGCCGGCGTTCTCAATCTCGTCGATCAGCACTACAGGCGAGGCGCTCAGCAATGCGGTGTCGGCTATCATTAGCGCTCGCGACTGCCCGCCCGACAGACTTGTCAGCGGAGTGGCCTCATCGAATGGCTCGCCGGCAAGAAGATTCGCCGACCGTAGTAATTCCTGCATAGTTCCCGCGTTGAAGCAATCTCCTGTAGTGCGGCACGCCGCATGCAGCCGTATAAACTCCCCGACAGTGGCGTCCATCACAAAATTCATGTTCTGCGACAGCTGTGCAACCAACTTATTCTGCGGTGAAAAGCGATATTCGGCAGCGGGTATATCGTTGTTTATCAGTACTGTGCGACCGGTAGGCGTATCGTTTTGCGCCATCCATTCTATGTCGGCTAAGAGGCGGCTTTTACCCGAACCGGTAGGGCCGACGATAGCCGTGACGCTACCGGTAAACAATTCCAGACGGACGTTCTCAGCGTTTCCCGCCTTGTCGCGTCCGCCAACGATAGTTATGCTTTCGAGATTCATTTGCATACGCCGCCGTCAGTGGCTCTGAGGTTTATCTTTTCCATATTTAAGTTATTGAGATACAATGCATTAAACTCTTTGTTCATCTGCGCATAATTCTTGCTTAGCGTATCAAAATCGGGCATAAAATATGGCTTATCTTTGCTCAATGCATCAGGCAGGATGCACCCGAGGCTAAGCATCCGGCGGAAGGGTTCGCTACAAAGAAATTTCAGAATGTTGGCGCATTTATCTATTGCTGAGGTCTTTACAACTAAAACCATCGGACTGAGCATCTTCCCTTCTTCGAGTTCGAGAACGTGCACTTTTTTTGACGACGGTATCTTTGCCGTAGCCACGTCGGGCAGGATATTTATAGGCGTGCGATACTCGTTTGTAGAACACATTCGCTTGATAATCTGAGAGAAATGTTTTATATCGGCAATATTTTTTGCATAACGGATGATGCCGTCGAAGCCGAAATTGCGGTTCAGAAAATACATCAGGCCGAAAGTCGCCTTGTCAACATGTCCATGGATGGTGAAAGTGTCCTCAAATTCGGGCGTCAACAGTTGCCGCCAGCTATGTATATCTGCGGGGAATCCTTTGACTGTCAGGTCGTAAACGACGCTTCTTGAGCCGAAACACAACACGCCCAGATTGCTGCGGCTAAAGTTGGCTTTCAGGGATTCGGGCATCGCGTTCCAATCCGACTGATTGGTATATCCCTGAAAATGACCCGTTTGTAGAAATTTTTCGGCAAACGGATACTCGAAAAAGAACTCATAATTATTGGCAATGATAATGTCCGGCAGGCGTTCAGGATCTGTCGTATTGCGCACGATAAATCCAAGTTCTTCCGACGAACAGTCCATAATATCAGGGCAATACACCTTCTGAAGGTGTGTTGCATTATATTCATTTTCAAATTCCGACATCAATTGTCGAAACGGCACCTTCATAGGACAGGGCAGCGAAGCGTAAACGTTCAGCGCCCCATGTCGCATCATCCCCGTTTCCTGAGGTTCTATCATCCTTATAACATCCTTATTATCAGGACTATAAATAAATTTTGTCGTCTTACACATTAAGATATAATTTTAAAACAGAATCTTTTTTAAATTTCCTACTTCATATTCGGTGCCGATGAGCGTTTCGCCGAGGCAGTATGAACAAAGGGCGGCCGGCATTGAGAACCGCAATCTTCGTCCCGACAGCGAAGCCGTTACCGGTGCGCTGTCAAGGAGCCGTCCCAACTCGAAAACGCCCTGTCCGCTAATGCCGTTGACAAACAGCAACTGCGCTTTCGGGTTCTCCTGTGCAACGCGAAAGGCGAACACTTCACGTTCGGCCTGCGAGACGATATCGCTTTTGGTAATTGCCACAATATCAGCCATTCGCAGCATAGGACCTATCTTGCGGGGAGTGTCCATTCCCATCAAATTGTCGATAACGCAAACCGCAGAAACGCCTTTGATATGGGGCGAACAGCGGTTACACAGTCCCGCGCTCTCGGTAAAAAGATAGTCGAAATCTTCGCGCAAGCCCCATTCGAGGCCCTCCGTGATGTTAGTCACGAAAAAATGGTCGGGACACAAACCACCAGACAAGCCTACCCTGACAGGTATGCCACGCCGTCCGAACAGCTCCTCCTCGTTGGCGTAGAGACAGTCGAACTTGATAACCCCCGTCGTCAATCCCTGCGCTTTTAATTCATCTATAAGTCGCAATAGCACAGAGGTTTTGCCGGTCGAAGGCGGCCCCGAAAATGTCACCAACTTCATGGTTTGGCGAGCAGCACTTCCGTCGATTTGATGACGGCATAAGCCTCATCACCAACCTTCAGTTTCAGCTCCTCGACGCTTTCAACCGTCACTACAGACACAACTTGCAAGCCGCTACCGATTGCAATTACAACTTTTGCCATGATAGCGCCCTTTTTGATGTCCGTAACGGTACCTTTCAACATGTTTCTTGCACTTAATTCCATATTCTTTTTCTTATAAAATAATAACATAATTAACACTACAAAAATCAAGCCAAATATGCTAAAATGCTTATTATGAGATGAATAATAGAATTATGATTCTGTTCACACCTTGTTTTCCCTACATTTTTGTAGGATTGTAGGTCGTGAAGCTTCAAAAATGTAATTTATTTTTTGCCTTCTATTTATTAATCGTTTTATAATCAATACGTTAAATTTTATGGCATGGGATTTGTAATTTGATTATCATTATTCTTTTTATTAGACAACGCAACTATTCGAGGTATGAAGGAGAGAGAATATTTTATAAGCCTAATAATCATGGCATTGTCGTTTGTTGCGACCGTTCGGGCGCGAAGTATCACCGACATGGCCGGACACAGTATGACTGTTCCCGACAGAATAGAGCGTGTTGTTTCGTTTGATCCTAAGACTAACGCAATCCTATTTCCTGTTGCGGGCGAACTGATGGTTGCGCGTGGAATGAGCGGGAGTGCGGCGATGCACAGTGGCGGGGCGGCAAATATGAAATATATTTCGGATAAATTCCTGAATACTAAAGCTATAGATGCTAATAATATCGAGGAAATCATGCGAATGAAGCCCGATATTGTGATAATAGGCGTTTTTCTGAGTTCGGGAGCCAACGTTAGCCGCTATCAAAACATGTCGGAACGCTCACAGATTCCGTTTGTAATCATTGATCTCGACCTTGAAAAATTGGATGACAGCCTGATTTTTCTCGGCGAACTTCTTGACAGAGAAGATATTGCTGTACAATGCGCCGATTTTGTACGCACGGTTTATTCCATTGCCGCCGATTGTCGCAACATGACGCCATTACAAGGCAATGTTTATCTTGCCACACGTAGCGCAGGACTTATCTCCGCTCCGGCTAATACTACTCATACTCAGGTATTTGCGTTGCTTAACATTCCTGTTGTGACTAAAGGCGAATTAAATGCGCAGGGTTTTACGACCGTTTCAATTGAGCAAGTGATAGCATGGAATCCGGATTACATTTTTTGTCTCGGCAGCGGCGAATCGAATCCTTACCGTCATATTCTCAAGTCGGGGATATGGCGCGGCATCAGTGCCGTCAAGCAGCGACAAATCTATTCCGTGCCGTCGGATCCATACCCGTGGATCGACATGCCGCCGTCTGTTAACCGCATACCAGGTATTATCTGGCTTGCTAACATATTCTATGGCCGCCAGGCGGAACAGACTATGCAAGACATCACTACATTCTACAGGCTTTTCTATCAATACGAATTAACTGAAAAAGAATATAAAAAACTAATAATTAATTATTTATAAAACATTTATTATGGCACAGTTAACAAAAAATTTCGGATTTGCGGTTGCTATTATTGCGGCAACTTTTATTTTTATTGCTTGTAATCAGGAAGAAGATGAGCCTGAAATAACCTACGGCTCAGACATTTACGAACTCAAGGAGTATATTATCCCTCGTATGCCTACAGTCGTCAGGGGTGGTTTGGGGATGGATATTTATCATGAAGGTAATTCTACGCATGACAGTATCTATTTCAATGTGGATCAATTGCCTGCTTATCATCCAAATAACCCTGTCGCAACAGGTACGGCAACGTTCAAAAAAGATGAAACAGGCGCGGATATCGCATTCAACTACGATATATTATTTTACAACGAGATGGGCTATTCGCAGACTGCTACGGGCGACTACACCTCGAAGGGAAATCCCGTAATATTCCTGTTTACCGACCCTACGGATGCGGCAAAATCAACTAAAGCGGCTATTGTCGGTCATGGAATAAGTTTCTTTAACTCGTTCACATACAATAGTATAACCAAGGATATGACCGACAAATTGAAGTCCGACCCTTTGGTTACGCTTGCCTCTTTTCGTAAAGAAGTGAGCAGCCCTAATGTCGAGGGGCCGGTGATGCTCGAAAGCGATATCTATCCGTTCTACGAAACGCTGGTTATCGGCAATAAATTCCGTCCGGGTTACTATAAGGATGATGACGGTACAATCTTGCTTCCGGCGGGCAATAACGAAGATGAGGCTGATTATCAAGCTGTTTTCCTGATTAAAACACGTGAAGGGTTGTATGCCAAATTTATGGTGACGGATTTTCAGGGAACAGGGCAACTTACACAGTATATGACATTGCAATGGCAAGCTCTGAAAGATGAGTAAATGGCTGATTTTTTGTGTATTAACAGCCTTGCAAATACAAATGCAGGCGCTATTAGGGCAGAATTTGCCGGTAGATACCGTTGTTTTGGGCGAGGTCGAAGTCCTTGCACCTGTGCAACGGCGTTTGCTGACGGGAACTGTCTCGACCGGCGTTATCCCCGCCGAAGTCATACATGAAAAAATAGCCTCATCGTTGATTGACGCCCTCGAAGAAACGCCCGGTATCACCAAGCGTGGAGAATATCACTCGCCGCTTGTTCTGCGCGGTCTCGGCGGTAAGCGCCTGTTAGTCGTAAAGGACGGTAACCGTCGGATGGGAAATTTTCAGGGAGGCTTTATGGGTCAGAACGTTAACGTTTACGACATGGAAAAAGTTGAGGTAATCCGCGGCCCGGCATCGGTAAGATACGGTCCGGGCGCTGTCACGGGTATCATCAGCCTGACCACCAAATCGCCCTTCGCACGGCAGGGTTTTCACGGCTCGGCGATGACTTACTACGGCGTCAATAACAACGAACGTAGTGTGCAGACCCATCTCAACATGGCCGGTTTCGACCATGCCTTGTCGATGTCGTTACGCTATCGTAAGGCCGACGATTATGTTGCAGGCAGGGGTGAGAAGATGCGAAACAGTTTTTTTGAAGACAAAGATGCGCGGCTGTCGTACTCGTGGGAGAACGACCGGTATGTTCGCTTAACGGTTGAGAGTGAGGTGCATGTTGGCGGCCCGTGGGGGCGTCCGGCGGGATTCAACGGCTCTACGCAGACGCTGGTGAGTAATCCGGACGATGATACGTGGCATTCGGCGGCAACTCTCGTCTGGGCGCCATATCTTGGGTTGTTTCGCAAGGCCGAATTGTCGCTCTATTTCGATAATGACCGTCGCCGACAGCTCACCGATACTTACGACACCGGCAGTGGACGGCTCTCCTACCGTCAGGATGTGCGCTATCGTAACTACTACGGCGGGTGGCGCGAGATGGTCGAATTGTCGCTGCCTTTAGGCGTGACGCTTTTTACGGGTACTGACGGCGTGCATTACCGCATCGAATCGCCGACCGAATTGACCGATTACTTCATCGGCACGCGTATCAACAACCGTGTGAGCAAGAACGCAGGTATATCGCAAGGCGGAATTTATGTCGAAGCCGAAGGTCAGTCATCCGACGAACGGTTGAGGTGGCGAGCCGGTATCCGCACCGACATGACGCGCATTGTTGAAGGCAATGTCCACGATACGACCTTAGTTGAAGGCCGACATGCTACTGTTAGTGGTTGGAACGCCACAACGGGAGTGGTTTATCGCTTTGTTCCTTCCTTGTTTTTGTCCTTGCAGTTGGCTCGTTCGTGCCGTATGCCCGATGCTACGGAGATGTTCATGATTGCATCCGCCTCCGACGGCGTCGTTTACGGCAATCCCGACCTCAATCCCGAATACGGCATAAGCGTTGATGCGGGTATCAGAGGCGATATCTACGGCGTCAATTTCGACCTGACGGCTTTCTGCAATTTCTTCAACGATTTCATATCACAGGAATACTGGCTCAACTCCGGCAAGAAAGGTATCAACTATACTTATCTTAACGTTGAGAAAGCACGAATCGCGGGTATTGAATTTTCGGCAAATAAAGAATTTTCCGGAATCTACCACCGGGCTAACAGCCTTGTTTGGGACGGAATGTGCTCATATACCGTGGGCGATAAGATTGAAGATGCTGCCGGTTCTTCCGAATCTTCAGGCGCTACGCCTTTACGCAATATTCCGCCTTTTAATACTCGTCATAGCTTGACATTCAAGAGATTACTCTCTACTTCGGTCTCTTTTGGAATTGGCGGGGACATACGCTATTATACCAAACAGGAACGTATTGCACCGGTTGAGGACGGAGGTTATGTGTCGCCCGCATACTGCCTTTTCGGCGCCTCTGCGATGTTGTCCGTATTTTATCGTAATGTCGGTTACATGTTTAGACTCAGAGGCGAAAACCTTGCAGACAACCGCTATCGCCCTTTCGAGACCTTGGTCTATGGCATGGGACGCAATGTCAAGCTATCGCTTAATGTACAATTTTGAAAATTAAAATATCTTTGAGTCGGCGTCTTCTCGCGACTCCAGCCCGCCGATGCTATGTAATGGTTCGAGGATAAGGGACTTGAAATGTATATAGACGGCGTCACCGGAGGTTTCAACTTCCAAGCCTGTTGGAAAGAGGTATTTATAATAAGCCGAGCGCTTTCTTGAGGTCTGTTTTATCAGCGCCGCGAGCAAATTTTTTCGGATTTTTGAATGATATATCGAAAATATTTGTTAACTTTGCACGGTTTTTAGCCTTAGTTTTAAATGCGCTTCGGCTTTGTCTAAGAAAGAATACTGTTATGTGAGATTTTACAGAAGCGCCAACTTAAAGAAAATGAAATGAATTGCAGAAATTCTGGGGCAATGTATTCCCCAATGATTAAACCACATGCGATTATTCGCAATTACTTTAGGGTGTTGTTATGCGTGTTGTTTTTAGTATTTTCCTGTGCAACAATGATTTATGCACAGAGTGTGACAGTCAGTGGGACTGTCGTTGACGAACTGAACGAGCCACTTGCAGGCGCTACGGTTAAGGTAGCGGGCAACGGCAGTATCGGGACAGCTACCGATATTGACGGCAAATTTCGGTTAGAAGTACCAAGCGCCGGTTCGACGCTTGAAATCTCCTTCCTTGGATACAAAACGGTAAGGATCAAGGCTTCCGACAAGGCGGCTTTGGATCTTGTTTCACTTCAGGAAGACGCTACTGCTCTCGAAGAAGTAGTCGTAACAGGTTACGGAACGTTTAAGAAATCAGCTTACGCCGGTTCGGCATCGAGCGTCAAGGCCGAAAAGTTCAAGGATGTGCCGGCGGTTTCGTTCAAAGACCTGCTTCAAGGCAATGCTACGGGCGTTCAGTTCAGCTCGCCTTCCGGACAGCCCGGCGCCGCCACATCAATTAATATCCGCGGTATGGGTTCGTTCAATGCCAGCAACTCGCCTCTGTTCGTTATCGACGGAGTGCCGGTGCGCTCAGGCGATGTTGACGGTCTCGGCACCAAGGCCGGTTTGGACATCATGTCCACAATCAGCACCTCGGATATCGAAAGCGTCAATGTCATCAAAGACGCTGCCGCCGCTTCGCTCTACGGCTCGCGAGCCGCCAACGGCGTGGTCATCATCACCACCAAGACCGGTAAGGCCGGCAAGGCGAAAGTGACCTTTAACGCCGACTGGGGAAGCACTGATTTTGCTATGCAATACCGCCCGGTGATGGACGGACCGCAACGACGCGAATATATCTACGACGGTCTGTATGCCGGCCAATTACAAAAAGGCAAATCGGAAGCCGACGCTAAAGCATACGCCGATGCACAGATAGATTCTTATGCTCCGGTGCCCTGGTGCGGCTATGTTGATTGGGATAAAATCCTTTTCAAAAAAGGCGGTCACTCGAATTATGAAACGACGATTTCGGGCGGCTCGGACAGATACAATTACTACTCGTCGCTGAACTATCTTGAGCAGGACGGCGTTACCAACAGCTCCAAACTTAGCCGTATCAGCGGGCGTCTGAACGTGGATTATAAGGCTTTCGACAATCTCAAAGTGGGAGCCAACATCCTGTTCTCGAAAGTAAACCAGGAGGTTTATAGCGAAGGTACATCCTATACTTCGCCGTTCTATTCGTCGCGTAACTGCGTCGTTCCCTCCGACCCTGTTTATAATGAGGACGGCTCGTGGAATCGCGCTTTTATCCGTAATTCCGATCGTAACCCCCTGCTGGCGGCTACTTACGACTATAACAGGCAGTACATTACCCGTACATTTAATACACTGTTCGCCGAATATGAGGTGATTAAGAATCTTAAGTTGAAATCTACTATCAGTTACGATTTCAACATAGTAAGAGGTAAGGACTGGATGGACCCGCGCACCTCTAACGGCGATGATTATAACGGCCAGATGTACAAACGCTATAACGGATATGAGAAATTGGTATGGGCTAATCAGTTGAGTTACAAGACAAGAATAGGGAAAGATCATAACCTTGACCTGCTTGCCGGTTACGAAATTGACGACGCCGGAAGCGATTATGTATCCGCAACGGCCGATAATTTCGCCGTAGCCGAAAAGAATGAGGTCAGCAACGGTACCGTTACCAAATCGGTTGGCGGCAGCAATAGCAGGCAGAGGATTGTGTCTTACCTGAGCCGCGTCAACTACGACTACCGAAGCAAATATTTCATCGGCGGCAGTTACCGTGTTGACGGCAGTTCACGCCTCCACGCCGACAGCCGATGGGGTAATTTCTGGTCGCTTTCGGGCGCTTGGCGTATCATAGAAGAAGACTTTATGGAATCTACAAAAGACATATTGTCAGATCTTAAACTCCGCGCTTCTTATGGAGTCAACGGTACGCTACCCTCCGATTCGTACGGATATATGGGTCTGAGTAGCCTCACAAGCGGTTATATCGAAAAACCGGCTATCATACAGTCGCAAATCGCTAACAAAGACCTCAAGTGGGAAACCAACCACAATATGAATATAGGTCTGGATTTTGCACTGTGGAATCGCCTGAATGTCACCCTCGAATATTATACCCGTACAACCAAGAACCTGCTTATGGACCGTCCGATCTCAATGACGACCGGTTTTAGCAGTTATCTGATGAATATCGGCGAGGTAGAAAATCGCGGTTTGGAATTGGAAATTAATTCCAGAAACGTACAAACGAAAGATTTCCAGTGGAATACCGGTTTTAATATATCTCATAACGCAAACAAAGTGGTAGTGCTCGACGGTATTCAGACCGAAATCATTAGCAGTCAGCAGATTCACAAGGTCGGCTATCCCTATCGCACGTTCTATCTTATAGAGTTTGCAGGCATCAATCCCGACACCGGCGCTCCGCAGTTTTATACTAATACTCAGGATGCCGACGGCAATTATGTCAAGGAAATAACCGAGAAACCGGCTGAGGCTAACCGCTTCGTAACCGGCAAACATGCCGAGCCTACCATCATCGGCGGTTTTAATAACTCGCTGTCGTACAAGTGGTTCGACCTCAGTTTCATGTTCTCTTACCAGTTCGGTGGCTATTCTTATGACACTTGGGCGCAGAAAACCGAGCATGGCGGTAATGACCTCCAGGCCAGCATACCTACCTATTATGCACAGAGTTGGAAGCAACCCGGTCAAATAACTCAATATGAACTGTTTATGGAAGCTCCTTCGGTTGCTATGAACAGTTATGCTACTACCCGTCGTCTCCATAAAACGGATTTTATCCGCCTCAAAACGCTGACCTTTGGTGTCACAGTCCCGAAAGAGCTGACCCGCAAGGCTAAAATCGAAAGCCTGCGCCTCTTTGCATCGGCTAACAACCTCTGGACATGGGCTGCATACGACTATTACGACCCCGAAGCAGTCAGCGCCGGTACGGCCATCTGGGGAACGCCGCCTCTCAAAACGGCTACTGTAGGTTTGAATATTAGTTTTTAATCTCTTAAAATTCAGTTTATTATGAATAATATAAAATATATTTTACTCAGTATTATGATGATAGCCGTCACTTCATGCGGAAATGACTGGCTGAATCTGGAACCTTCGACTTCGGTTGTATCCGAAACGAGTATCAAACAGCTGTCGGACATCGAATATACCCTTAACGGCATTTACAGTACGATGCAGAGCGCATACACCTATTCGGGACGTCTGATATATTACGGCGATGTGACGGGCGACGACATGCAGGCCGTATCGTCCACCAAGCGCACCGGCAGTTATTATCTCTTTAAATATAGTAAAGATGATGCTCCGAGTACGCACTGGTCGTACCTCTATTCTATCATCTCGAACTGTAACGTCATCCTCCAGAATGTTGACAAGATGGAAATAACAACTTCGCAAACGGCTTCGCGCGACGACTTGAAAGGTCAGGCTTTGGCGCTTCGCGGGTTGGCTCTGTTCGACCTGACGCGCATTTTCGGCTATCCCTACAAGAAAGACAACGGCGCCTCGCTGGGCGTTCCTATCATTACCGAACTGCTTGAAGTGACGGCAAAGCCGGGACGCAACACCGTAGCCGAATGTTACACTCAGGTTATTTCCGACCTCTCGGCGGCATGTAATCTTTTGAGCGGCAGTTTCAACCGCGGCAAGATCAATAAATGGGCTGCAATGACGCTCCTTAGCCGTGTTTATCTCTATAAAGGAGATGACGCTAAGGCTCTGTCAGCTGCCGAAGAGGCTATCACAGGCGCCGAAGCTGCGAAATACAAACTCTGGACTAACGCCGAATATCCGACGGCATGGGCTACCGACCCGACATCGGCTTCCGGCGAGGTGCTGTTCAGGATTGTGAACCTGACAACAGACAGCCCGGGCAACGAAAGTATGGGATACCTCAGCTCGTACAGCGGTTACAGCGACCTGTGCATCACGTCATCGTTCTACGCCCTTCTCAACGAAGATCCGGACGATGTGCGACTTAAATTGCTTAGTTTCAACGGTAAGAAATATGCCTACGTCTATAAGTACCAGCCGCAGTCGGGCGAGACAATCAAGGATGCCGACATACCTCTTATCCGCTTGTCGGAAACGTATCTTAACGCTGCCGAAGCGGCAGTAAAGACTGGCGATAACAACAAGGCTGCCAAGTACTTGGATGCAATTGTCAAACGCGCTAATCCTGCAAATACCGTTGTCGGCAAGACCGTTACTCTCGACCGTGTAATGACCGAGCGCCGTAAAGAGTTTGTGGACGAAGGACACCGTATGTTCGACGCCCTGCGCGACGGAGGTCAGTGCCATCGTTACGATGTCGCTAACAGTAACATCAGCAGTACCAAGCACCTGTCGGGCACCTATCCCAACGATTACGACTGGACGTATTTCAAAGTGGTGCTGCCCATTCCCAAAGCGGAAATGGATGCCAACCAAACGCTTCAGAACCAGCAAAATCCCGGTTATTGATTCTTGCTGATTTATTAATAAAAAGGGTTGCCTTGAACTTTTCAGGCAACCCATTTTTTTGTCCCTACGGCACCGGATCCCAACCGCTACCGCCCCAGGGATGACAGCGGGAAATCCTCTTTATTGCAAGCCAAAACCCTTTGAACGCCCCATGTTTTTTGATAGCCTGAACGGCATATTCCGAACATGTCGGCGTGTAGCGGCAACTTGCAGGCGTCAGGGGCGAGATGCAATATTTATAGAAATAAATCGGCAAAAGCAGGATGCCGGCAAGCAGTTTCTTCATCAGCAAAGGGTCTGAAGTTGGTTCAGGGCTTTGAGCATCGCTTTCTCAATGTTGGAATAGGGCAATATCTCGTTAGTGACATAAGTGAAGGCTATGTGCAAGGACTTCTGGTTCATAATGAAATTGCCTTTATTGAGCCTGTAAGTCTCACGTATCAAGCGTTTTATGCGGTTACGCCCAACTGCATGACGGATGCGTTTTTTGGGGACGCTCACCAAAATAGAAGCGCCGGATGACGATGACTCGGCATCATCATCCGACAAATATATTACTCGCAACGGATATGCAATGAAGGACTGTCCGGCCTCGAATAGCCTGTCGATATCTTTATTCAGGCATAGCCGTTCACTCTTGCGGAACGCTTTTGTTGAGTTGGCTTCCGTTTCCATTGCCGTCGCCTATTTCCTTTTTTAGATACTGTTCGAGGGCGGCAGTCATTGATGGCGCTTCGGGTGTGGGCGCTTCGATGTCGAGCCTAAGCCCGGCGTCAATAGCGGCCTTGGCTGTCGTAGGCCCGAAACAACCGATACGAATACCGTTCTGCTGGAAAGTCGGAAAGTTCTTCAACAACGACATGATACCCGAAGGGCTGAAAAACAGCAACATATCGTAGTCGAAAGATTCGTCTTCGCTGAAGTTATTGCTGACAGTGCGGTACATCGTCGCCGTCTTGTAGTATATCTTTTTCGACAGACTCCTCATCAAATCATCTTTGTGAATATCGGAGACCGGAATGAGATACTTCTCTTTCGGATGCTTGTGAATGAGTTTTACCAACTCCTCCAATTGTCCGTTTTGAGTGTAGAAAATCTTGCGTTTGCGGAAAATCGTGTATTTCTGCAAATAAACGGCAATTGTCTCCGTAATACAAAAATATTTCATTGTTTCGGGTATCGTGATCCGCAATTCTTCGCATAACTTGAAGTAGTGGTCAACTGCCGTACGGGAGGTAAAAACCACAGCCGTATAGTCAAGAATGGAAATCTTTTGCTGTCTGAAATCTTTTGCCGATACCGGTTCGATTTTGATAAACGGTCTGAAATCAATCTGTACACCATATTTCTTCCCGATGTCAAAATAGGGCGATTTGCTCGTCGTTGGTTGGGGTTGGGATACCAACATCTTTTTGATAGTCACTGCCATATATTGTTTACTTCGATAATATAAAAAATATAAATCAATCCCTCATACAAAAACACTAAAGGTGCTATTTCTTGGCCGCAAAGGTACAAAGAAAAAAATAAAATCCCCGTGTTTTTATTAAAAAAAACGTGAAAGATTCTAAATACCAAAACCGCTCTAAATATTAAGTAGCTGATTATTAGTATTATATATGCTATAAAAATATATCTTCCTATAAGTAGAATCCAGAGCGCAGGGATGTAAAGTGATATGCCCCAAGTGCAAAAAAGGGCTTGATAATTTGTCATCAGCATCTTGAATTTCGGTTTGTCGGCAAAGATTTTACCGATGGAAATAAGCAGGAGATACTTAGATAAAAAGTATATCAGGATGGCGAAAAACAGTATCAAAGTTATGATTATTTCGGTTGGGAAGCCGGTTTTCGGCAGCGACAGGTAGTCTTTTGCCGCCGATAGAGCGATGATACTTAAAAGTAACAGGGACTGAAAGGTCATGAAGAGGTTGAAAAAGAAGCTGTCTTTTGCCGTTGTCTCGAAAATGCTCTGCCGTTCTTCGCCGGTGTTTATGTTACCAATCATTTTTCCTAAAAGGGGATGATTGAGGCGGAAGATAATGGCGAAAAGCGACAGCATCAAAAAGACGACGAGCAACATGAAGTCGCTCGAGAACACAGTCTCGTTGAGGTTTATGCCTGTATATCCGTCAAAATCCGCACCGTTCATCTCGAAATTCCACTTAAAACAGCCGCAAAGGTAGTAATTTTTTTCTTATCTATTCTTTTCGCGATAAACTTTCCGTTTTTCGTTTTAAGATTTTTTGTGTGTATATATCATGCGTAAACAGAGCAAAATTCGTATATTTGCATGTCTTTTTTGCAGAGAAAATTTATAACATAGATAAGGTTCCGAGTATGAAAAAAACGTATTTTGTAGGGGCGACGTTAGCGTTGCTCACAGTGATTTCATGCGGCAAGCGGCAGCAATCAGCCGATAATAAGCCGCAAGCGTATCCGACGACAATTGTCTCCACCGGTTCTGCGGAGTTGGTGGCAACGTATCCTGCGACTATCCGCGGGCGTGAGGACATTGAAATCCGTCCGCGCATAGACGGGTTTATCGAAAATATCTATATCGACGAGGGGTCGGCGGTCAAGCAGGGGCAAATCCTGTTTAAGATCAATTCGCCGCAAGCGGAACAGGCCGTTACTTCGGCGGAGGCTGCCGTCACGTCGGCGGAAGCTCAACTTGCCACCGCCGAACTTAACGTGAGCCGCATCAAGCCGCTTGCCGACAAGGGTATTATCAGCGCCGTGCAGTTGGATGCATATATCAACGCCCGAAATTCGGCTTATGCTGCCTGTGAACAGGCTAAGGCGCAACTGAAAAATGCTAAGGCGACGCTGTCGTGGACCTCGGTCGTAAGTCCGGTGGATGGCTATGTCGGCGCTGTGTCCTATCGTAAAGGCAGTTTGGTGAATAATCAAAATGTATTGACTACGGTCGCTAATACGACCTCGATTTTCGCTTACTTCTCGCTTAACGAAAAGGAACTTGTATCGTTTTTGAATGATCTTGAAGGCAGCACTCAGGCCGAGAAATTGAAAAATGCGCCTGACGTCACACTGACTTTAGCCGACGGCACGGTCTATCCTTACAAAGGACGCATCGAGACCATCACCGGCGTATTGAATATTATGACCGGTAGCGCTAATTTCCGCGCCGAATTTGCAAATCGGGAAGGTATGCTTCGTAGCGGCACAAGCGGCACATTATCAATACCTAAGGCCTACACCGACGTGATTATCATCCCGCAGATAGCCACTTTTGCACAGCAGGACAAGGTGCTTGTATATGTAGTTGAGGATGGCGCGGCTACGCAGCGTATAATCAAGGTTACGCCGACGCCCGACGGGCAGATGTATATAGTCCATAGCGGACTGAAAGTGGGTGAGCGCATTGTCTCCGGCGGCGTCGCCACATTGGCTAACGGCACAAAGATTGCTATTGAATAATAAGGTTATCAAACACAGAACATTATGTTAAAGACATTTATAGACAGGCCGGTTTTATCAACGGTCATTTCCATACTGATTGTAGTCTTGGGTATCATAGGTTTATTTATGCTTCCCGTTGAGCAATATCCCGACATCGCGCCTCCGACAGTGCGTGTGTCGGCGTCCTATCCGGGAGCGAATGCGGACGTGGTGATGAACGCGGTCGTGATTCCCCTCGAAGAGCAGATCAATGGCGTCGAGGGAATGACTTATATGACCTCGTCGGCGTCGAATACGGGTAGCGCAAGTATAACCGTCTTCTTTGAAAAAGGCATTAATCCGGATATCGCTGCGGTAAACGTGCAGAATCAGGTTGCCCGCGCTACGCCGCGACTGCCTCAGGAAGTGACGCAGATAGGCGTGACCGTCCGCAAGCAGCAGAGTTCGACCATCCTGATGATTAATTTCACTACCGATAATCCCGAATACGACCAGACTTTCCTTCAAAATTACGCCAATATCCATTTGTTGCCGCCTATCAAGCGCGTAATGGGTGTGGGCGACGCCAACGTCTATGGTGCGCGCGACTATTCGATGCGTATTTGGCTTAAACCCAACGTGATGGCTGCCTATAAGGTCTCGACCCAGGAGGTAATAGCCGCTCTGCAGGAACAAAATATCGAAGCGGCTCCCGGCGAACTCGGCCAGGAAAGCAAACAGATTTTCCAATATACATTAAAATATACGGGTCGCCTGAAGTCGGTTCCCGAATATGAAAACATTATCGTGCGCTCTGTTGACGGACAGGTTTTGCGGCTGCGCGATGTGGCTCAAGTCGAACTCGGAGCGCTCAATTACAACGTCATCTCGAAGGTTGACGGCGCCCAATCCGTGACAATAGGCATCAATCAGACCGCCGGCTCCAATGCTCAGGAAGTCATCAATAATATAAAGGCCAGGCTGAAAGAAGCCGAGGTCAATTTCCCGCCGGGGCTGAAAATCATCTATGTGCAGGATGCGAATGAGTTTTTGGACGCCTCGATAGAAAAAGTGCTGCACACATTGATAGAGGCATTTATCCTCGTCTTCCTTGTTGTGCTCATCTTCCTGCAAAATTTGCGCTCTACATTGATTCCGGCTATTGCCGTGCCGGTAGCTATCGTGGGGACATTCTTTTTCCTCCAGCTTTTCGGTTTTTCGGTCAATCTGCTGACCTTGTTTGCGCTTGTGCTGGCGATAGGTATTGTGGTTGACGATGCGATAGTGGTGGTCGAGGCGGTGCACGCACAGTTGGATGCAGGCATGACCAACGCCCGTGATGCCGCGTTGAAGGCTATGCAGGAGATAGCGCCCGCGATTGTCTCGATTACGCTTGTGATGGCGGCGGTCTTCGTGCCCGTCAGTTTCATCGGCGGCACCCAGGGTGTGTTCTATAAACAATTCGGCCTCACCCTGGCTGTCTCTATAATTCTCTCTGCCGTCAATGCCTTGACTTTAAGCCCTGCGCTGTGCGCCGTTTTCCTGCGTGGTCACAGCGAAGAGGGGAAAAAGAAGAATTTGTTTCAGCGTTTCGGATTCATGTTCAATACGGCTTTCGGCGCGGCTACGGTTAAATATAAAAACTCGCTGCATTTTCTCGGTAAGCGTGGGAATAGGTGGGTGACAGTCAGCATTATCCTTGTTATGACATTCCTGCTGTTCGGTCTTATGCGTGTTATCCCGTCGGGCTTTGTTCCGCAGGAGGACAGCGGCGGCGTTATGGGTATGGTGACTCTTGCGCCAGGAGCCTCGCTCGACAGGACGCAAGAAATAGTGGAGGAAGTGACTAACATAGCAAAGAGCATTGAACACGTCAAGCATGTGTCTTCGCTCTCCGGCGTCAATTTTATGAGCGGGCAAGGCAGTTCGTATGCTACTTTGACCATTAAAATGAGTCCCTGGAACAGTCGCAAGATAACGACCAACCAAGTCGCTGCCATTATGAAGGAGAAAACTGACCACATAAAAGACGCTACGTTTATTTTTATGGGGACGGCGACATTGCAGGGCTTCGGTTTGAGCAATGGCGTCGAGTTGCAGATGCAAGACCGTACTGGTGGCGACATCAACCATTTCTATGACGTGACCAACCAATTCCTTGCCGCCATGCGCCAACGGCCGGAAGTAATGATGGCTATGACGACCTTTAATCCTAACTTCCCGCAAAAACAACTTGTCGCTAATGTCGCTAAAATTAAGGAGGCGGGCTTGACTCTCGGACAGGTGATGAACACGATTCAAGCCTATGTAGGCAGTATATATGTCTCCGATTTCAATCTCTACGGCAAGCAGTATCGCGTGATGGTGCAGGCTTTGCCGGAATATCGAGAGACGCTTGATAATCTCGGCGATTTCTTTGTCCGTACCGCTGACGGCGAGATGGCTCCTGTCACAGAGTTCCTGACTGTCAGCGATATAACTGCGCCGCAGACATTGAGCCGCTTCAATATGTATTCGTCTATGAGTGTGACGATAATGCCGAATTTCGTCGGCGGCTATGCCAATGGCGACGTCCTGAGAGCGATTGATGAGGTGGGAAAAGAGGTTTTACCCGACAACTTCACTTACGACTACTCCGGTATGACACGCGAAGAGGTCAAGAGCGGCGAGCAGACATACATGATTCTGGCGCTTTGCCTGATATTCGTTTACCTGCTTTTGGCGGCTCTCTATGAGAGTTATATTTTGCCGTTAGCCGTTATCTGTTCGCTTCCGGTAGGTTTGGCGGGCGTGTATGTGTTTATCTATTGCGGAATGATGATGGGGACGGGGATTGTCAACAATATCTATGTCCAGATTTCATTGATAATGCTTATAGGTTTGCTTGCGAAGAACGCGATTCTGATTGTCGAATACGCCGTTCAGCGCCGACGACAGGGTATGAGTATCGTAGAGGCGGCCATAAATGGAGCCGTAGCGAGGCTTAGGCCTATCCTTATGACTTCATTTGCACTGATATTCGGTTTGATGCCATTGGCTCTCGCTACCGGCGCTGGCGCTATCGGTAACCGCTCTATCGGCATCTCGGCTATAGGAGGGATGTTAGTAGGCACTTTCTTAGGCATATTGGTTATTCCTTCGCTGTTCATCATCTTCCAATTGATGCAGGAAAAATTCAGTAAGTCGGGTTTGGTTAACGCCGCGAAAGTGATTGCTGTCGGCGTAGTTTTGACGGCCGGTGTCTCTTCATGCCAACTTGTCAATAAATATCAGTCGCCTGATGTGGATACCGATAATTTGTATCGTGTTGCCGGTTTTGACGACCGCGACACTACTACCGTGGCCTCTATGCCATGGTCTTCGTATTTCACCGATCCCGTGCTGCAAGGGCTTATCGAAGAGGGTTTGCAGTATAATTTCGATATGCGTGGGGCGATTTTGCGTATCGAAGAGGCGGAAGCAAGTTTGCAGACAGCCCGTGCCGCATATTTTCCCGTTGCCGGAATAGTCGGGCAAGTCACTCATTCGCGAACAAGCGAAAAGGACGGTCGGGTCGATGCCCTCGGCTTCGGTAGCAACCAGTATCGCTTGGGTGTCGCCGTACAATGGGAAGCGGATTTATGGGGGAAACTCAATCGCCAATCACGCGCCCGTTATGCGCAATATCTTAATAGTCAGGAATATAAACGGTTGATTCGGACCTCGCTCATCTCGACGATTGCCACGTCGTACTATACGCTTATGGCTCTCGACGAGCAATTGAAGATCTCGCGCGAGACGACAGGTTTGCTCAGGGAAAGTGCGGAGTCAATGCAAGCTATGATGGATGGCGGCTTATTGAACGCTGCTGCCGTAGAACAGAGCCGCGCCTTGCTTGCTTCGACGCAAGTGTCGGCGCTCAACATCGAAGTAGCGATACGCAAGTTGGAAAATTCGCTGTCGGTTACCCTCGGACGCAAGCCCGGAGCGATAGAACGGCCTGCTTTCGGCGTATGGAAATCGCCTGATGCGCCGATACAATATGGTGTTCCGGCACAGATGCTGGCATTGCGTCCCGACGTCCGCTCGGCCGAACTGCAATTTAGAACCGCTTTCGAACTGCATAACGCTGCACAGGCTTCGCTCTACCCCTCGTTGACGCTCAATTCGGGCACGATGGTTGGCTATGGCGCATCATCCCTGTCTAATTTTTTTCAGCCCGAAAACTTGCTTGCCAACATCATCGGCGGCCTTACTCAACCGATATTCGCAGGCAATCAGCTTCGCGCTCAACTGAAAATAACGAAAGCGCAGGAAGAAGAAGCGCTCCTGAATTTCCAACATACGGTTCTGACCGCTGCTAAGGAAGTCTCCGACGTGCTATTCCTCTATGACAAGGCATTGGAGAAGACCGCTTACAGGGACGCCCAGATTGAGTCGATGCGTAAGTCGGTCGATTATACGCAGGAGTTGTTGAAAGCCGGCGAAGCGACCTATCTCGAAGTCCTCACGGCACAGCAAAACTACCTCGCCGCCCAACTCGCCAATGTCAATGACCGCTTGGAAAAGGCGCAGGCGATAGTCGATTTGTACAGGGCGCTTGGCGGAGGTTAGCTGGTTTCAAGATAAGCCGAACTCCATCACTCTCATGTAGTCTTCGTAGTTTTTCCGCAAAAGGGTGGGGGTATCAAGTTCATAAGGGCATTTCGACTTACATGCGTCGCAATGGGTACATTTCTCGATTAGCTTCATCTTCTTATAGACCTCGTCGGTAAGCTGTAACTCGGTCGGCGAGCGGCGCAGGAGTAGCGACATGCGAGCGCAATTGCTGATGTCAATGTTGACGGTGCAAGGCATACAATAACCGCATCCTCGACAGAAATCGCCGCTAAGTTCTTTCCGCTCATTTTCGATGAACCGCATTATCTCGTCGTTTATAACTGGCGGATTATCAATGTATTCGATAAATTCATTCAACTCTTTATCGCTTTGGATGCCCCATATCGGCAGCACATTGTCGTATTGTGCGAGGAAAGCGTATGCGGCGGCAGAATGTGTAATAAGCCCTCCCGACAGCGATTTCATAGCTATAAATCCCATGTCGGAGGCCTTGCATTTGCGGACTAACTCCAACTCCTGATTCCCCGAAATATAGTTGAAAGGAAACTGCAAGGTCTCGTACAGTCCACTGTCTATAGCTTCGTTGGCTACGGCCAAACGATGATTGGTAATGCCTATATGTCGCACAGCGCCTCTCTGCGCGGCTTCGGTCATGGCCTCGTACAGCCCGCTTTTATCTCCCGGTCTGGGACAGAACGGGGGATTATGAAACTGATACAAATCCAAATAGTCGGTCTGTAGTTTGTCGAGCGTTGTTGCAAGGTCTTTATTGAAATCGGCGGCGTTTTGAGCCATGCTCTTGGATGCGATTATCACCTTCTCGCGCATCCCGCGGAAAGCCTTGCCTATCTTTTCTTCGCTGTCGGTATAGAATCGGGCAGTGTCGAAAAAACGGAATCCTGCATCGTAAGCCTTACGCAGAAGTCCGACCGCAACATCCTCGGAAACGCGCTGAATAGGCAATGCCCCGAAGCCGTTCTTATTCACCCTGATACCGGTTTTCCCTAATCTTACATCTTCCATTTCTTTATTCCTTCCACGTTAAAATATAATCGTCGGTTATTTGATAATTAATTGTAAATACTTGATTATTAATAGTTTTTGTTTCTTCGAGAAGCAGGCTGCCGTTCTTGGAATCCGTCTTAAACGGCAAAATATGCAGGTGTTTGATGAAATCGACGCCTGATTCCCGAAGGGTTTTGTAAGCCGTTTCTTTGGCGCACCAGCAAATTGTTGCTTTTATCTCTTCTTCGCGCGCGCGCGCGAACATATATAATTCGTTATCGCTTAAGAATTTGTGGCGTAACCTCCATGCCCTGTCCGACGGATATTCGATGTCGATGCCGGGGTAAGTGAAGCGACTTAAAATGACCGCAACATAGCCTTTTGTGTGTGATATGCTGATATTCAAGTGATTATCCTCTAAGAAAGGCATGCCGTTTTCCTTATGTCCGAGGACGGGGTTGTTGCCGAGCATATTTTGCAGCAGCAGGTTAATCGCAAGTCTTTCCGCTTCGCGCCTGTTCGACCTGTTGGCTTCTGTTTCGTCGATCTTCCATACGCCCATTAACGGCGATGAGTATTTATATAACAGTGACATTATTCGTTCCAGCTGAAAGTTTGAATTATTCGGATGATATCCTGTTTAATGTAATCGGTGACAGGTGCAATAGAGTCGGTTTTGGCGTCAAAATCGTAATACAATGCACCGCTGAAAAAGTTAGTCGCGCTGTCGGTAAGCAAAAACCGGATGGGAGACGATGATTCGCCGTCAACGATTGTGAACATTTTAGCGAACACTTTTTTGTCAACGTCTTCATAATCAGTTTCTTTTACATCCCCTTTTGTCTTGATTGATTTTATTGCGAGTGTCACACATTCGTCAACTTGTCGGCCTAATATTTCCGGATTGGTCTTATTGAGTGTGCAGAATAGTGTTGCTTTGAAATCAGGGTATCTGATATTGAGCCATTTAGTCGTGTCATCGTTGTGCAGGGATTCGATTATCGCCAATCGCGAAACGGAAAAGGAGTATGGCAGCGAATCGGTTCCGAACGTGAAATAGCTTGTCGAAGGAGGGTCGAAACGAAGGTATCCGAGAGGCTTTGGTGTGTAATTACCTGAGCATGAAGTGAATACCAATAGAAGTATAGGAAGAGTGATTCGCATCTTCATCTAATCATGATCTTCTTTCGGATTGATGATGAACTTGACTTTAAGTATTCGGCGTTCATCGGCTTCGAGGATGTGGAAGCGATAGTTTTTATAGTTGATATCTTCGCGTCGGAGCGGCAAAGAGCCTTTGATTGCAAGCAATAAGCCCGTCAATGTCTCGGCTTCATCGGTAAGTCCGCTGAAATCCGAAGTAGGCACGCCTGTCTCGCGGAAGAAATCTATCAACTGCAGTTTGCCTTCAAGTATAAAACTGCCGTCGGACAAAGCTAAGAAACTCTCCTTATCCTCGTCGTATTCATCGGATATGTCGCCGATGATTTCCTCGATAATATCTTCCATCGTGATGATACCCGAAGTGCATCCAAATTCATCAACTACAATCGCGATATGTGTCTTTTTAGCGCGAAGTTCATTCAGCAGGTCGTATATTTTCTTTGATTCGGGCACATAAAAGGGCTTGCGAATCAATGTTTGCCACTCGAAATCGCCGGAATTATTGAGCGCCGTGATGATACCTTTGACAACAAGTATGCCCTTGATGTTATCTTCGTTGCCTTCATAGACCGGAAAGCGGGAGAAGCCCGATTCTTTGATTACTTTTATGACCTCATTGATGTCGCTCTTGATGTCGATGGCCTCAATATCCGTGCGCGGCGTCATTATCTCGTTGGCTTTTTTGTTGTAGAAACGCACTATTCCATCAAGCATTTCCTTTTCTTCGTAAAAATCGTTAGGCGCCTCATGCGGAAGCGGTACAGGATTCTTGCGATGTGAATCCGCCTCGTAGCTTTCGACATTAGTATTTGTCATTTTCACAAACGGTGAGCATAGCTTTATTACCGTTTTCAGCAATGGCGCTAAGGCGCGGGCGGTTCTTAACTTGTGTTTGAGGAAAATTTTCGGGAAGATTCCGTAGAAGAGCCACCACAGTATGATGGCCGCAACAACGGCTGCCGGATAGGTTATGGCGAAAGGTTCGGGATTGACAGAACTTATGCCATAGACGCAAAAAGTCGTCATATAGATAATGATGACGGCATAGACTATGCTGCATGAGGCCTTCATCAGGCGGAGATGGTAGTAGAGATATGAGATAGCCTTGTCTTTTGCCGACTGGCTTTCTTCGACGGCGCTCATGTCGTCTTGCGGCAAGTGCGACACCGCGTTCTCGGCAGCTGCCATGAGGGTTGCAAAACTCAATAATATCAGGGCAACGCCTATTGCTGCCGCGAAATCATTTATATTGGCATATTGTATGACTTGCAGCAGCGTGTTCGGAAAATAATCGTCTGATTCCAAAGCGTATATATTGACTGATAATTAAAACGGCAGATCATCCGCAGAATCGGATGCGGGAGGAGGGCTTGGCGGTGCAGCGGCAGGAGCCGGTTGAGGCGCCGGAGCAGGAGAGCCGGTCGAGCCGGTCGATGTTGCGCCGTCGGGACGCCTGCCGAGATCATAGAACTCTACACGGTCGGCAACGATTTCGGTGACATAACGTTTGTTTCCGTCCTTGTCGTCATAATCGCGGTAACGGATTTTTCCTTCTACATAAACGAGAGAACCCTTCTTTACGTACCTTTCTACAAACTGTGCGCGGTCGCGTGAGACCACGATGTTGTGCCATTCCGTACGTTCGGGCACTTCCGTGCCGTTAGCGAGCTTGTATCCGCGTTCGTTTGTGGCTATACTGAAGTTGGCTATTGCTCGTCCTTCTTCAAAATACCTCACATCAGGGTCTTTCCCTACGTTTCCTATTAAAATAACTTTGTTCAATGACATAAGAAAAATTTTTTGTTGTGAAAATTTCTACAAAAATAAAACTTATTTTCCGAATCCCCAAATTTCCGCCGAATTTTTTTTCAACAGCGGATTTTTTTGTTGATACATAACGAATTTTCCCCTGTTTTTCCCCTGATTTTGGGTATAAAACGGGGAAAATGCACTTTTTTCAAAAAAAAAGTTCGTTTTTTTTTTCATAATCAAAGAAAAGCATTATCTTTGCAGTTCAAAAATAATATTCATTTAAATAATTGTTTGATATGACTAAAGCAGAACTTATTAGCCTGATTTCAAAAAGCACAGGCTTGGACAAGACAGAAGTAGCAACCGTAGTGACTACTTATGTAGCGACGATCAAGAAATCCCTTGAAGAGGGTGAGAACGTTTATCTGAGAGGTTTCGGAAGTTTCATCGTGAAGAAAAGAGCAGAGAAGAAGGCTCGTAACATTTCAAAGAACACGACGATAACCATTCCCGAGCACAGTATTCCGGCCTTCAAGCCGGCGAGAACTTTTTTGGATGCTGTAGCCAATGGTAAAAAGAAGGCTAAGAAGAAAAAATAACATTCAAGAAAGGAAGATACTATGCCAAGTGGTAAGAAACGTAAAAGACATAAGATGTCAACGCATAAGCGTAAAAAACGGTTGAAAAAGAACAGACATAAGAAAAAGTAAGTCTGATTCTTTATTAGAAGGTGCAAAGAACAAACTTATGAATTTTTGAATAAGTTTGTTCTTTTGCTATTAATCACATTTAAGGAGAATTATGTGGTAAGTGATATAATAGTTGATGTGACGCCCAAAGAGGTGTCCATTGCAATAATGGAAGATAACGTTCTCGTTGAGTTCCAGAGAGAAACTCGCGAGGAATTATATGCTGTCGGTGACGTTTACTTGGGTAAAGTCAAGAAACTGCTTCCCGGACTTAATGCGGCTTTTGTTGATGTGGGATATAAGAAAGAGGGCTTCCTTCATTATCAGGATTTAGGGCCTAATTTTAATACCCAGCAAAAGTATGTGAAGCGAATCCTTTCGGGTGATAAGAAGGCGCCTCCTTTTGCAAAATTACCGTTTCTTCCCGAACTCAATAAGGACGGGAAGATAGCCGATGTTTTGTCTCAAGGCGACGAAGTGCTTGTTCAGATAGCCAAAGAACCGATATCAACCAAAGGACCTCGATTGACAGCAGAGTTGTCGTTCGCAGGACGTCATCTCGTGTTATTGCCATTCTCGGATAAGATTTCGGTATCCACAAAAATAAAAACGAATGAGGAGCGCGCACGTTTGCGGCAACTCATACAAAGTGTCAAGTCGAAGAATTTCGGCGTGATAGTGCGCACTTCGTCCGAAGGGAAGCGTGTCGCCGAGCTTGACCATGAACTTCGGACAATTCAAAAACGCTTTGACGACAATTTGACGAAATTGCCGAAGGCTAAAGCGCCCTCCCTCTTTTTCCAGGAGACTTCGAGGGTCGTGGCCTTGTTGCGCGATGTGCTTAACCCGACTTTTGAGCATATTTTCATAAATGACAGGGACTTTTTTAAGAATATCCTTGACTATGTTGTGCTTATATCGCCGGAGCAGAAAGGAATAGTGAAGATGTATAACGGCGACCTGCCTATCTTCGATCATTTCGGGGTCACGAAACAGATAAAGTCGTCGCTGGCGCGAACGGTCACTTTTAAGAACGGCGCTTATCTGATTATCGAGCATACCGAGGCGATGCACGTTATTGATGTTAACAGCGGCAATCGCACGAATAAAAGCGGTAACGAGCCGGAAGAGACATCGTATAACGTCAATATCGCAGCTGCTAACGAGATAGCCCGTCAATTGCGCCTGCGCGACATGGGCGGAATCATCGTAGTGGATTTCATCGACATGTCCGATGCCGCCAATCGTCAGAAACTTTTTGACCATGTCTCGTCGATAATGTCGCACGACAGGGCGAGGCATAACATCTTGCCGTTGAGCAAGTTCGGGCTGATGCAGATAACACGCCAGCGCGTTCGCCCCATTTTGGATATCGAAACGGACGAAAAATGCCCTACATGTTTGGGTACAGGTCATTCCAAACCTTCGATTTTGTTTGAGGAAACACTCGAAGATAAGATAAAAACACTGACTAAAGATTTGAATATGAAACGATTCCGGTGTCATATTCATCCATACGTATATGCCTATCTTACAAGAGGGCTATTTTCGATACTTGCTCGGTGGAAGGTGAAATACAGCACAGGCATGAAGGTTGTACCGGACCAGAGCTTGGGGTTCCTTGAATACAAGTTCTTCGATTCGGAGAACAATGAGTTCGAGGTCAAGGATAAGATTGAAATCAAATAGCAATTCAAAAATATTTCGGTCATGAGAAGTCGGGTTTATTTATTATTGTTGTGTATGAGTGTTCTATGCATGAGTTTGGCGGCGCAGGAGAAGATCAAGTTGTTCAAGGGGAATGTTCCAGGCGAGACGGCTGCGCTTCCTCCGGAATTGATTGATACTACGGGAAATAAGGTCGGCGGCGAGACGGTGCAAAGGATGAGCAACGTCAGCGAGCCGATGATAACTATTTACCGTCCTGTCGAGGAGTTGGCCTGCGGGACGGCGATGATAGTCTGTCCGGGCGGGGGATACAATATCTTGGCTTACGACCTTGAGGGTACGGAGATATGCGAATGGCTCAACGACCTTGGGATAACGGCGGTTTTGCTGAAGTACCGGGTGCCCCGACGCGAAGGATTGGAGAAGCATACCGCGCCTTTGCAGGATGCACAGCGGGCAATGAGCTATGTCCGCTCTAACTACCAACGGCTGAATATTAATCCGGAACGTATCGGAGTGATGGGTTTCTCTGCCGGAGCGCACCTCGCAGCGATGTTGAGTAACAGTTTTGAAACGCGCACCTATCCGGTCGTCGATAAGTTTGATAATGTCAGCACGCGGCCGGATTTCTGCCTACTTGTCTATCCGGCCTATTTGAGCGGGGATACTGTGGGTACGCTTGCTCCGGACGTGAAAGTTACTAAGCATACCCCGCCGACTATGATGATACAGGCGGAGAACGACGGGAAGCTGATAGACAGCAGTTTGTCGTATTTTTATGCTCTGAAGGAAGCGGGTGTTTCGGCCTCGATGCACATCTATCCCGACGGCGGGCATGGATATGGTATGCGCGACACTAAGGCGACCGTCAATGAATGGCCTGACCGCGCCGAATACTGGTTTCGCACGCTCGGATTGATTGAATAATTCGGTGAATTACATTATTTAACACTTTTTCTTGCAGCAATGCGGAATTATTCCGTACCTTTGCCGCCGAATTGACGTGGAGAGATTTGACTGCTTGCAACCACAGGAAAAAATGCTAAAACGTGTTCGTCATCTATTTCTTGACATCCGTAATACGCTACCCTGCGTTAATTCATTACTTATTTTTTAACTTTTAATTATAAGATAATGAGTTACTTATTTACATCAGAATCGGTGTCCGAAGGGCACCCGGACAAAGTGGCCGACCAGATTTCGGACTCTTTATTAGATGAGTTTCTTGCTTATGACAAGAACTCGAAAGTTGCTATTGAAACGCTGGTGACTACCGGTCAGGTAGTTGTTGCCGGCGAAGTAAAATCCAATGCATACGTAGATGTGCAAACTACTATCCGCAATGTGATTGATCGTATCGGCTATACCAAGAGCGAATATCAGTTCGAGGCGAAGTCGTGCGGCGTCCTTTCGGCCATCCATGAGCAGAGCGCCGATATCAATCGCGGCGTAGAGCGCAAAGATCCTTACGACCAGGGCGCCGGCGACCAGGGGATGATGTTCGGCTATGCTACTAACGAGACGGAGAACTTCATGCCTCTCGCTCTCGACCTTGCTCACAGCCTGCTCAAGGAATTATCCCTTATCCGTAAAAGCGAACCGGGGCTTATGCCTTATCTGCGTCCCGACGCAAAAAGCCAGGTTACCATAGAATATGCGGATAACGGTACGCCCCTGCGTATTGACACTATTGTCATCTCGACACAGCACGACGAATTTATTCTGCCCGGAGCTAACTTGACGCAAGAACAGGCCGACGCCGATATGCAGCAGAAAATTGCCGAGGATGTCAAGAACATTCTCATACCTCGCATTAAGGCGCAATATCCGGCTAAAGTGCAGGCGTTGTTCGACGATAATATCACTTATTTCGTCAATCCTACCGGCAAATTTGTCATCGGCGGGCCTCACGGCGATACCGGCCTTACCGGACGTAAGATCATAGTAGATACCTACGGGGGCAAGGGCGCCCACGGCGGCGGAGCGTTCTCCGGCAAAGACCCGTCGAAGGTTGACCGTTCGGCAGCTTACGCCGCGCGTCATATCGCCAAGAACCTCGTTGCGGCAGGCGTCGCCGATGAGATTCTCGTTCAGGTATCGTATGCGATTGGCGTCGCACGCCCGATGAATATCTTCGTAAATACTTACGGTCGCTCGAATCTGAGCATTTCGGACGGCGAGATAGCCCTCAAGGTTGCCGACATCTTCGATATGCGCCCCAAGGCTATCGAGGAACGCCTCAAATTGCGTAATCCTATCTACTCCGAAACGGCTTCTTACGGTCATGTCGGCCGCACTCCGAGGGTCGTGACCAAGACCTTCTCATCTCGATACACAGAACCCGTAGTCACTCAAGTCGAACTCTTTACCTGGGAAAAACTTGACTATGTCGATGAGATAAAGGAAGCGTTCGGGCTATAGATTTTCTGTCCTCAAAAAATTTATTTTACTGCAACTTATAATGGCTCATATCAATATCATACGGGATATCCGATAGGGTGGCAGAGGGGCGAAAATACGACACTTTCAGGATGTCCGACGCCGCTTTGGAACCGATTTGGACGGTATGACGGAGAATGGTGCCCGGATAGTCCTTTGATTCATAAACCGTTGCCGTGCCCGACATGGCGCTCAACTGCTTTGACAGTTCTGCCGCTTTATCGCCTCCAAGCGCTATGGCAAGTGTTGCGAGGCTGTTGTCTTCGGCTTTCTGTTCTAACTTCAGGACATTGCAGCGCAAGCCCGCGACCTCTTCTTCGCCGATTTTCTCGTATTTATTGCGTTTCTGAACGGTTTTGCAAATCCCTGCAAGGTGTGAACGGGCGCTTTCGGCAAGGTTTGAGTGCGAAGTTTCTTTGCGCATGGCGATTTTCTTGTTCGTATTGAAGATGTAACTCGCCACTTTGCCGTCTTCGACACGATAAAGATAAAGCGCTTGTGCCGCGGCATTTGTTCGGTCTTCAAACAGCACGTCGCCGACCTTGACGAGCGTGATGTTCATTCGCGTTTGATTGCCGGTATTCATAAACGCACTTGCGCCTGCGGCTTCATCGACTTCATACGTTACCTTGAAATCGCCGTCAATCCACGACAGACCGTCGTCGGCGGTTTGCGTGTCCTTCGAGGTCTCGTCGGTTGTGTTTTCATCGGTAAACAAATCGCCGGATATTCCCTCGTTGCCTGCGGATGAAACTATTCCCGACAGTCCGCCCAATATCTCTGATAATGAGCCTAACATGCCGGAGGCGTCCTTGTCGGCAGTGGTTTCCGTTGTCTCGGTTTGATAGCTTGTCCACGGCAGTTTATCAAGGTAGGGGCTGAACTGCTGCGTCAAGGTAGCGCCAAAGATAAACAGCACAATGGCAAAAATCACGCTGAGCAGCATAAAGAACAGCAT
>JAISUX010000010.1 GCA_031271805.1 Tannerella sp. | reverse complement strand
CCCTTAAACTCGCCGACGGTTGGCATCACAGCAACGCCCGACAGCTGCCAAGCATGAATATGACTGAAACAGCGCACATGCAGGCTGTCGTACATATAGCCCGAAAGCCACGAGCCATTAGTCTGTGTATCAGGACTTAAGCTCACCATCCCGAACGGTCGCGAAGCCGAGCTGAAAAAGAACCACCGCGACTTGTGCGAGTCAATAAACGGATTGACATAATCCACCGGCGATTGTTCCAGACCTTCGTCCGAGGCAGAAGCAGAAGCCGATTGCATACACACAGTGTAAAACGCTAACAAACACAAAAGTGTTAATCTGATAATTTGTCTCATAATTAATTATATATGGTTTGAAAATTTATACTTTTTCACGATTTTGCACTACAAATATACAATTTCCTTTTAATATTAGCAAAAAAAGGATATAAAACTCGCATACCGCGGGTCGGATTTTAGAAATTGTTTGTTGGCCTCAAAATTTTTTCGTATCTTTGTGGCGTTTTAACAGATATAAGATATGGAAATAGTAGCGAGCGGCATAAGGCCGACTGGTAATATGCACCTTGGCAATTATTTTGGTGCGGTCAAAAGTTTTTTGAAGATGCAATATGAATATAAATGTTATTTTTTCATTGCTGATTGGCATTCTTTGACTACCCACCCCAAGCCTGACGACCTTCGTAAGAGCGTCAAGACGATTCTTGCCGAATACCTTGCCTGCGGGCTTGACCCGGAAAAGGCAACAATATATGTACAAAGCGATGTACGCGAGGTTGTAGAATTGTATCTTTACCTCAATATGTGCGCTTATCTTGGTGAACTTGAGCGAGTTACAACTTTTAAAGAGAAGGTGCGTTCACAACCCGACAACGTCAATGCCGGGCTTCTGACATATCCATGCCTCATGGCCTCCGATATCATTATCCACAAGGCGGTAAAAGTGCCTGTAGGCAAAGACCAGGAGCAGAACATGGAGATGTCACGCCATCTTGCGCGTCGTTTCAATAATATTTACGGAGTGGATTTTTTCCCCGAACCGGCTTCGTATTATTTCTCCGACAAAGCTGTTAAAGTGCCCGGCTTGGACGGATCGGGGAAGATGGGCAAGAGCGAGGGTAACGCAATCTATCTCATTGATGATGAGAAGACTATCAGTAAGAAAGTTATGCGTGCGGTGACCGATTCAGGCCCTACCGAGCCTAACTGCCCCAAGCCCGAACCTATCCAAAACCTTTTCACAATGATGAAAATAGTTTCGACGGACGACACTTACGAGTATTTCGATGCGAAGTACAACGCATGCGAGATTCGTTACGGTGATATGAAGAAACAGTTGGCCGCGGACATAAACGCTTTTTGCGCCCCTATCCGTGAACGAATCAGCGACGTCATAGCCGATGACGCATATCTTGAGCGTGTTATGGCGCAGGGAGCCGAAAAAGCTTCCGCGAGCGCCTCAAAAACGTTGGACGAGGTGCGTCGCATAATCGGTTTCAAACCTTATCATTAATCATATAACACATAAATTATTAATTATGAGCAATTTATCGAGAAGATTTTTTTTGAAGTCCGCTGTTGCAGGCTCAGCAGCCTTGACTCTTGGAAACATAGATAAGACTTTCGCTGCCGGGGAGCAGTTTACGTCGTCGTATCCGCTTGCGACACCCACGCAGACGCCGAAATTTCGCACTAAACTGTATAAGTCGCAGATAATCAAGGAACCCACGGATGAGATTTGCGCGCAGTTGATAGCTACCGGTTACGAAGGCGTCGAAGTGCAAAACTGGGACATCAGCGTGGCACAGGCCAGGGCTTTCCGTCAGATCGCCGAGAAGCACAACTTGCGCATACACAGCGTTATGCGCGGTTGGGCAAGTTTCAACAGCGCCGATGAAGCAACCCGACGTAAAACTATCGACGAGACTGCTACGGCAATTCGTTCGGCTTCGGCTCTTGGGGCTGACACCGTGCTACTCGTTCCTTGCCGTATTGATACCAAACCTATGCCCGAAGCATGGGATTTCCAAATATCTTTTGACGATAAAACGCTGATGGTCAAGAAAGTAACCAAGGACAACAACTCGCAGTATGCCGCATACATCAAAGACCAGAATATCGCTACGGAAAAATCCATTGCCGCGATTGAGGAATTAATCCCCCTTGCAGCTAAGGAAGGTGTCCGGATCGCCATTGAAAATGTCTGGAATAATCTATGGTGTACGCCTGAGTTCTTTGCCGCTTTCGTCCATTATTTCGATAATCCATGGATAGGCGCCTATTTCGACCTTGGCAACCATACGAAATACGGCCGCGCGGAGGCGTATATCAAAGCGCTGAAACACAGCATTGTAAGATTACATATCAAAGGTTATAAGGTTAACGAGGTACTCAATACCATCGGAGGAGGGCCTGGCGACTGGGTAGCTATTGATGAGGCAAGCATAGATTGGAAATCCGTTCGCCGCGCCATCGACGAAGCCGGATATAACGGCTACGTATCGGTCGAAGAAGGGAATTATGACTATGCAAAATATTCCGATATTCTCGGCAAATTCATAGAAGGGACGCTCTGACGGTTGTTAGAGCGTTTGTGGAGCTGGAGAGATTCGAACTCTCGTCCAAACGAGGAACTAATTTGCTTTCTACATGCTTATCTTCGCTTATTTTTTCGAGTAGCGACAAGACCGAAGCCACCTATCGCAACCTTAGTCCCTAAATCTTCATCCGCAGTCCGGGACTTCCCGCGAACTATCTCCGATACACCTGCGCCGCCTTATCGAACGCTTCGAAGCCAGAGCTTTCGGGCGACGTCTCGTCCAAACACCTTGTGTAAGGATTAAGCGCTAATCTACTATTCTTCGATCACGCAGCGAGAGCATAATTGTTTTCGCCAGTTAATTTGTTATCAACCGAGATTAAAGTGCCGGCCAACGACGCACTGCATGCTTACAAACCACTTCTACCCGCTGTCAAAACCGGTCAGCCCCATGATTTTTGCGCCGCAAAGATAGCATAAAATTTTCAATTACACACAAACGAATAAAAATTTCAGATAAAATTTATAGGGGAAAGGTACAACAATTTTTCGGAACCGCAATTCTTTTTTTGTTTTTTTGCAAAATTTTCATCCTATGTATTTCCCCAGCAGAGGTAGAAATATTACGTTCCGTTTACTGCACAACCTTGACGACTTCGATTTCGAAGACGAGGGTGGCGTAGCCGGGGATTGAGACATAGCCGTTCGAATCTGTCCGGTCGCTACTTCCGTAGCCTAACTGGTAGGGTACCCATATCTCCCACTTGTCGCCTTCGACCATGTTTTCAAGGGCTGTCTTCCAGCCGCTTATCACATCGGTGCCTACTACGGCCGTGAACGCCGGGCCGTCGCCGTAGAGCAGTTTCTGGAAGACGTCGCCATTCTTGATGCTGTAGTATGTATGGTCGGCAGCAAACCAACCTTTATAGTAGCACGACACGGTGCTTGTGTAATATATCTTTGCACCCGTACCTTTGGTGATGACCTTGTAATAGATACTGCCTTCGTTGCCCGGCGAGGGCAGTTCGGTGTATTCGGGGTTGGATTTGATTGCGTTTATCGCCTGTTGATTGGCGAGCATCCATGCCTGGGCGCCTTTGTCGTCGTCATCATCCTTGCACGAGCTGAAGACGGCGGCGAGAGTTGCGGTGAGGAATAGGATCGTAAATATTCGTTTCATAATCTTCTGTTGGCTTTATTTCAGTTTTTCTAATAATCCTCTCATGCTGACTTTTTCGGCGATGATGCCGTAGAGCCGGTCGATGGGTACGCGGTCTTGCGCCATGGTGTCGCGGTAGCGGATTGTGACGCAGTTGTCGGTCAGGGTGTCGTGATCGACGGTTACGCAGTATGGCGTGCCGATGGCGTCCTGACGGCGGTAGCGTTTGCCGATACTGTCTTTCTCGTCGTACTCACAGCGGAAGTCGAATTTGAACATCCCGGTGATTTCCCGTGCTTTTTCGGGCAGGCCGTCCTTGCGTACCAGCGGCAGTACGGCCAGCTTGACTGGCGCCAGAGCCGACGGCAACCGCAATACGACGCGCGTCTCGCCTCCTTCGAGCGTCTCCTCGGCGTATGCGCCGGCGAGGATGCTAAGGAACATGCGGTCAACGCCGATGGAGGTCTCGATGACGAAGGGTGTATAGCTTTTATTTAATTCGGGATCGAAGTATTGAACCTTCTTGCCGGAATATTTTTCGTGCTGCGAAAGGTCGAAATCGGTGCGGCTGTGGATGCCTTCCACCTCCTTGAAGCCGAAAGGCATCTCGAACTCAATGTCCGTAGCAGCATTGGCATAGTGGGCGAGTTTGTCGTGGTCGTGATAGCGGTATTTGGCATCGCCCATCCCGAGCGCTTTATGCCATCGCATGCGCGTCTCTTTCCACCTCGCAAACCATTCCAACTCCTCGCCCGGACGGACGAAGAACTGCATTTCCATCTGCTCGAACTCCCGCATACGGAAAACAAACTGCCGAGCGACAATTTCGTTCCTGAACGCCTTGCCGATCTGGGCGATGCCGAATGGTATTTTCATCCGGCCGGTCTTTTGCACGTTCAGGAAGTTTACGAAGATGCCCTGTGCCGTCTCAGGACGGAGATAAACCTTCATAGCGCCGTCCGCGGTCGAGCCCATTTCGGTGGCGAACATGAGATTGAACTGTCGTACTTCCGTCCAGTTCCTTGTGCCGGAAATCGGGCATGCTATCTCACAGTCGATGATAATTTGCCGTAGCTCGTCGAGGTTGTTGTCGTTGAGCGCCTTGGCGAAGCGAGAGTGCACGTTGTCGCGCAGGCTTTGGTTCTCAAGCACGCGCTGGTTGGTCGAGCGAAACTGCTGCTCGTCGAAGCTGTCGCCGAACCGCTTTGCGGCCTTTTCGACCTCACGGTCTATCTTGTCGTCGATTTTGGCAAGGTATTCCTCGATGAGAACGTCGGCGCGGTAGCGTTTCTTGCGGTCGCGGTTGTCGATCAACGGGTCGTTGAAAGCGTCCACGTGCCCCGACGCTTTCCAGATAGTCGGGTGCATGAAGATTGCCGAGTCGATGCCGACGATATTATCGTTGAGAAGCGTCATCGCATCCCACCAGTATTTCTTTATATTGTTCTTCAGCTCTACGCCGTTCTGCCCGTAATCGTAAACCGCGCCCAGCCCGTCGTAGATCTCCGACGAGGGGAACACAAAACCGTATTCCTTGCAGTGTGAGACTAATTTCTTGAAAACATCTTCCTGTTGTGCCATATTTTTTATCGTTTTGAGGGTGCAAAGATAGTAATAATCCTCGTTTTTTTACTCTTATCGTTGAATTTAATTTGAAGAATTAAGTTTTTCGTCCAACCTTATGATTCGTTTGGCAGCCATTTCTTTTTCTTTCCGCATGGCTGTTATTTCGCTCAGGACGTTGGCTAATTCGTATGTTGCCCGGATTGCACGCTTATCGTCGTCAGATAGATAGACGGTGTAAGGCTTGCCTCCGGTATATTCCCCTTTGATGCGTTGCTTCGGGTCGGAGATATATACGAAATTGGCTATCGACTTGCAATCGTCGCCCTTGTAATTGACGACCTCGGTAGTGTTCCCGTTGTCCTTGAAGCGGTAGTTGACGCCCCCGTCGTATGGGATATTACGCGTTTGGGCGAAGGAACCGTCGGCAGCCGACAACTTGAGGCCGGTGTGCTCTATCGGGCGCGCACCGAAATAGATGCTGGCCATGTACATCTCGCCTTCTTCGCTGACGCCGCACCGGATGTAGCTCCGCTCGACGTTGCGTTCGACCGTCATAGTCCGCCACACATAGTTGCCGACCTCGTCATATACAGAATCTTTCTCATAGACGAAGCCTTTCATCAGGCCGTCAAGCTCGCCGATGCGTATAGGCAGGAGGCTGTCGCAGTAAATGATATTCTGTTCGCTCTCACCGCGCTCAACGAGGCGCATCAACGTTAGAGCCTCGCGCCTGACCTTGATTTCGCGCGGATACAACAGGTTGATCGAATCTATTTCGCTCTTCGCGGCGATAAAAAGTTTCTGCTCGTACAGCGCTTTCGCTCCTTCGAGCCGCCGTGCCGCCTCGTCGCCCTTCCCGCAAGCGGCTAAAACGAGCAGACAGCATAGCGTCGATAATATTTTCCCTTTTCTTTGCATGATGTTTATCTTTTTTCCGGCTGCAAAATTAGTGTAAATTTTCGTATTTCATACATATATTATTATAAAAACTGCGTTTTTGCCGTTGCAAATTAGTTACTAAACGCAAAAAAAACAGAAAAAATTTTGCAGATTCGAATTTTATTCGTTCCTTTGCGACGTAATAATACAAAGAGTCTGAATAATGGATGCATCGGGAGTGTCGGATAAACTATTATCCGTAGGTGAAAGTTATAAGCTATACGCTTTGTCGCGTAGAGGTTGGTTTTTTATGCTTTTTGGGGCAATCGGTATGTGGTTTATTTCGACCACAGCGGCCGTAACGATGCCGGAACCGGCGCCGGATGTGCCCGGTGTCCCGGAAACGGTTGTATATCCGGGTCCAAGAGATACGGTGGCTTATTCTATTAGCGGCGGGTATTTCACTCGTGTTTTCGGCTATCCTTCCGGTTCCGGAGACCCCGGCGCTACTATCAGGTCGGCATG
>JAISUX010000002.1 GCA_031271805.1 Tannerella sp. | reverse complement strand
TAATATGTTTCAGCAGCGGCGCATCAGCCGCCACCGTTATAATCTCGCCATCGGTTTTAATACCCGAACCGGCACTGCCGTCGCCCCCGCCGCTATTCCCGCAGCCAAGCAACGACAATAAAAAAATGATATATAATATATTGATTTTCATTTCGTTTGTGTTTAAAATATAAATGTTGCAATAGATGTGCCGTTAGGCACATTATATTGTTAGAAAGAAGCAATGACGCCTCACCCTAAACCTAACAAGTCTCCAAGATCTGTTAGGTTTCCGTCTCCACGCTCGTACGCATCTCTGTCATTGCGAACTACACAATAGGCGGCGCCCGTAGCGCCAAGAACAAACTACACCGTTTCCGCACCGCCGCCAAAGCAGGAGTCAGTACAACCCTAATAACCGCAGCCACGAAACAAACCGCCACCATAGCGACGGCAGTCAAAGCAAAATGCGACAGCGACGCGATATGCAGACATTCCGCCTGCGTATGATTATGCTTAAGCGGGCTGTCCCCAAAAGGATTATAAGGATGTGAATGAGTAACCATCCCCCACGCGAAGTAATGCGTGTGGACAAACGTAGTCGTTGACACATAGTAACTTATAAAAAGCCACATCAACAACCCTGCTCCTGTTCTATTCCTTAAACCTTTCATTGTCGCTGCAAAGTTACAACAATTCCGTTATTTCACAAAATCTTCACCAAAAATCCAATAACTATATATAAATTAAAAACTTTTATGTATCTTTGCTGTCGATTACAATTAACATTTATAATAAATTCATGCTAAGAAGAAATTTTATCGTCGTGTCATTATTGCTCACAATGGTTTTTGCCGTGGGAGCGCAGGTTAAATTTCCCGTCAAAAGGAAACAGGAAACGAAAAAAGAAATCAAGGCGTCCGGTGTATCTAAGCCGGATTCGCTTGCTAAACCAGATGCCGGAGACGGACTGAAACCATTTAAAGACATCATCACTAAGGATGCGCAAACAAGCACCGGCTTCTTCAAAGTGCACAAAGTCAAGGACAAGTATTATTTTGAGCTGCCGGACTCGATTTTAGACCGGGATATTCTTGTCGTAAACAGGATTTCAAAAGCGCCTGTCAACCGCAACAAGTCCGTTGTCGGCTACCCCGGAGACCAGATTGGCGACAACGTCATTCGCTTCGTAAAAGGGCCTAATAACAAGGTGTTTATCAAGACTATAACCTATATTGAGCAGGCCAACGACACACTTGGAATGTATCAGGCGGTCAAAAACTCTAACCTCCAACCTATAGCAGCGTCCTTTCCGGTGCAGGCCGTCAACAAAGACACGATAAGCGGAGCTAATAACTTGGTAATCAACATGACCGAGTTCCTCAACTCCGACAACAACGTCTTCTTTTTCGATACAAACCTGAAACGTCAGCGTGGTATCGGCAATATATTCGGCGACCGCGGATATATCGACACAATCAAGGCTTTTCCTATAAATATTGAGATACAGACGGTTAAGACATACCAGCAAGTAGCTCCACAGGGAGTTTCGCCGCAAATGGCGCAACAATTCCCGACGGCGACATTGACTTACGAGTTGAACAGTTCTTTGGTATTACTTCCGAAAGAACCGATGAAACCAAGGCTTTTCGACCCTCGTGTAGCTTATTTCGCCGTACGATATGTCGATTTCGACTCTAATCCGCAAGGTATTGACTACAAGTCGAAGATTACGCGCTGGAGGCTTGAGCCGAGGGATGAAGACCTGCAGAAATATGCTGCCGGTGAATTGGTTGAGCCTAAGAAGCCGATAGTATTCTATATCGACCCGGCAACGCCTAAGAAATGGGTGCCCTATCTGATTCAGGGCGTTAACGATTGGCAGAAGGCATTCGAGAAGGCCGGCTTCAAGAACGCGATAGTGGCATACGAAGCGCCGGCAGACTCGTCGTGGAGCCTCGAAGACGCCCGTCACTCGGCGATAGTATATAAACCCTCGGACATCCCCAATGCCAGCGGCCCGCACGTTCACGACCCCCGCAGCGGCGAAATCATAGAAACTCATATCAACTGGTACCACAATGTGATGCTACTTCTTCGCAACTGGTACCTCATTCAGGCAAGCCCTTCGGACGCGCGGGCAAGGACACTGCATTTCGACGATGAACTTATGGGGCAGCTGATACGCTTCGTTTCGTCGCACGAAGTAGGGCACACGCTTGGGCTGAGGCATAATTTCGGATCGTCGGCGACGGTGCCGGTCGAGAAACTGCGTGACAAGGCATGGGTCGAGGCAAATGGCCACACGCCGTCGATAATGGACTACGCACGGTTCAACTACGTCGCCCAGCCCGAAGACAGCATCGGCGAGGCCGGGCTTTTCCCGCGTATCGGCATTTACGACGAATGGTCGATAGAATGGGGATACAAGTACCTGCCGCAGTTCGAGACACCCGAAGACGAAATACCATATTGGAATAAAATTATCATAGCTAAGTTGCAGAGCGACAAGCGTTTCACTTTCGGTACCGAGACCGACCGCAACGACCCGCGCAACCAGAGCGAAGCCATAGGCGACGACGCAATGCTGGCTTCACACTACGGCATACTTAACCTCAAACGCATCATGCCGAATATCCTTGACTGGACGCGTGAGCCTGACAAGGGCTACGATAACGCCGCCGCAATATACAGGGAGTTGGTTACTCAGTACGGGCGCTACATGGGGCACGTGACGACCAACATAGGCGGCATCTACTCAACGCCGATTATGGTTGAGGAACCGGGCAACGCCACCGAATTTGTCACGGCGGACATTCAGAAAAAAGCTATGGACTTTCTCGGAAAACAACTCTTTAAAACACCCGCATGGCTGATTGATAAAAAGCTGATAGATAAAGCCTCGGTTGATCCGGTAAATTCTATCGGCGGCGTTCAAAAGACAATTATAGACCGCTTGATCAGTAAGAACACTATTGACAAGATGCTTCGAGATGAGGCCTACAACGGCGCCTCGGCATATACTGCCCTGAAAATGTTTGCCGACCTGAAGAAGTTTGTATGGTCGGAACTTTCTTCCGGCGAAGCCATTGACATTTATAGGCGCAACCTCCAGAAAAATTATGTGGCAGCTCTTATCAAAGTGGCTAATCCTACACCGCAGCCTACTCCACAGGGTGGCAGCGCAGCTTCGGCGCAAAGCAGCTTTCCGTCGGATGCATCAGGTATAGCCCGCGCCCAATTAATCGACTTGAATGTCGGCATCAGGAACGCCCTCGCCTCGGCCTCAGGTATCAAGCGCAGTCACCTGCTCGACCTACAAGCGAAGATTGAAACAGCGCTCGAAACACGAAAATAAAGGTAAAAATATAATATATGTGGATAATATGTGCCGACCTCGAAGGCGTTTTCACGCCGGAGATATGGATAAATGTGGCTAAAAAAACGGGTATTGAAAAGTTGAAACTCACGACGCGCGACATCAAGGACTATGACGAGTTGATGCGCTATCGACTGAAAGTGCTCGACGAGAACAATCTCAAAATCAAAGACATACAGGATGTCATAGCGACGCTTGAACCTCTTGACGGAGCTTTGGATTTCGTGCGCTGGTTGCGTTCGCACTGTCCGTTCGCCATCGTTTCGGATACCTTCATTGAGTTTGCCCAACCATTAATGGACCAACTCGAAAACCCTATGTTGCTATGTCACTCGCTTAAGATCGACGCCTCCGGGCGTATCACCGACTACCGCCTGCGCCAGCCCGACCCGAAACGCCGTACCGTAGAAGCCTTCCGAAGCCTCGAATACAAAGTCCTCGCTTTCGGTGATTCCTACAACGATGTCCCCATGCTCGAAGCCGCCGACATCGGAATACTCTTCCGTCCACCGGAAAACGTGATTGCCGACTATCCCCAATTCGCTGTCACGCACAGCATCGACGAATTGAAAACCCTTATTTCAAGCCATTTGGATTATATAGACTGATATGCGTAACCTCCTGACAAAAATCGGACTTCTGATAATGGCGGTCATCGACTTCACTTATCCGCCCTTCCGAAAATTCGTGCCTCTGCAAATATACCGATATGGCATTTGCGGCGGCGCTAACGTCCTGTTCGACTGGGCTTTATATTTCTTTGTATATAACTTTTTTATGAAAGACAGGCTTGTTGATATAGGATTTTTGACTTTAAGTCCGCATATCGCAACGCTTGTAATAATTTTCCCCGTTTCGACTTTTTCGGGCTTCCTGTTGCAAAAATACGTCACTTTTACAGCCTCCGATTTGCGTGGCAGAACACAACTCATCCGCTATCTGATGATAGTGGCTGCTAATCTGTTGATTAACTATGCCGGATTGAAGTTATTCGTCGATGGACTGAATTTCTACCCAACCCCTTCGAAGATGATTATCACCGTCATCACAATGATTTGCAGCTATATCGGCCAAAAAAAATATACCTTCCAATAAGACAACATACAAACTTAATAATTAATTGATTATGAGATAGGGAATTATTTTTTCAGTCATTATTTGGACATTTGCAGGCGTTTTAGACGGCAATGCTCAAATACCAAAAAAACTCCACCAGGACGAAAACGATGGATTATTATAAAACCAAAGCGGGACGACGGCGCAAGCCATTGTCCCGCTTATGTTTAATAAATCGAGTTACTTTTTCGCCGCTTCGATAGATTGTTTACGGAACTCTTTGAGTTGCTTCTCAAGTTCCAACGACACCTTACGGGCGCGAGTACCTGCGGCTTTATTGCCCTTAGTTAATTGAGCATTTGCGTCTGCGATAAATTCTGCATACGTAGCCTCGATTTTCTTTACCAAATTTTCCATTTTACTCTGTTTTAGTTAAAAAATAAATCAGTTATTTGTTGCTAATTATTAGTTTTGCGCGGCAAAGATAGAGCCTTTCTTTTAAACCTGCAAGGTTTTTGCCGAAAATTTTTTCAACAATAGCTTTTTTTGCCTCAAATTCATATAATAATCATGCAAATTGCATTTTTTTTGAATTTTTTATAGGCAAAATCGCATCATGATAGTTGAAAATTATTAACTTTGTCGCTTCAAAGAATTAACAACAGCAGATATGGATACTAAAATTCAGGAACTTACCGATAAAATTTACCGGGAAGGCGTGGAGAAAGGTAATGAGGAAGCCGAGCGTATTATAGCCGCGGCGAATGAAAAAAAGGACGCGATACTTCGAGATGCCGAAGTTAAGGCGCGGCAAATCGTTGAGGACGCTTCAAAGCAGGCGGATGAACTTAAGAAGCATACCGAGGCGGAACTGCGGCTGTTTGCTTCGCAAGCGGTCGAAGCGCTCAAAAGCGAGGTGACAAACCTCGTAACGGGACGCATAGCGAGCGATAACGTTCGCGCGGCGGCAACCGACCCGGACTTTATGAGGCAGACAATCCTCGAAATATCCAAGTCGTGGGCTGCAGGCGAAAATATTGATATTCAGACGACTGACGCTAAGGGGCTGACCGATTATTTCGCATCCAACGCCAAATACTTGCTCGACAAGGGCGTCCAAATCACGCAAGTCAACGGTAAGGCGGCGGCGTTCACATTATCTCCTGCCGACGGATCCTATAAGATTACTTTTAGAGAGGATGAGTTCATCGCATATTTCAAGGAATTTTTGCGTCCGCAACTGATTGAAATGCTGTTCTGATGAGTAAATATTATTGTTTGATCGCGGGTTTGCCGACCGTTTCGCTTTATGATGCGAAGGCGGTTTGGACGGTTGCGGACTTCAAGGCTGAGCTTCGGGATTATCTGACGGATTCCGACCGGCGGCTGCTCAACTGGTTCTTCCTGAAGTACGATAATGCCAACCTGCTTGCATACTTGAGGCGGACGGCGGGCTATCGTTTCGACACGCGGGCGGCGCTTTCAGAAGATGATATCAAGGAAATATGCACCTTGTTGCACGATGAAGACCGCACGCCCGAAAACATCGAAGTCCCGGCGTATTTAGCGCGATTCGTCCGCGAATACTATGCACGTTTCGATGATGAAGAGAACGACGAAAACCAACTGCTCGAAGATCGCCTCTCGGCGCTTTACTACAATGAAGCGACACATTGCGGCAATGCTTTTATGTCGGCCTGGTTCGAGTTGAACCTCAATGTCGGCAATATCTTCGCCGCTATTAACTGCCGGAAATACGGCCTCGACAAATCGCGTTTTATCATTGGCGACAGCGAGACCGCCGCATATCTGCGTCAATCAAGCTCACGCGATTTTTCCGGACTGATTGTAACCGCCGGCGCAGACCGAACTCAAGGCGCCTCCGGATTTTCAAATCCCCTCGCCGAAGCGCCGGATGTCCTCGCTCAAATAATTCAAATTGCTGAGGAACAGGATGTTATTGAGCGCGAACGCAGTCTTGATGCGATGCGGTGGGAGTGGCTTGAAAGGAATACATTCTTCAAGGCCTTCGACATCGAGAGCGTTGCTGCCTACATTATGCGGCTTGAAATCATCGAAAGATGGACGTCCCTCGACCGTACGAGGGGCGAGACGCAATTCCGCTCGCTTGTCGGCGACATGAAGCGCGAAAGCTCAATAATATTAGACGAATTTAAGGAAAATCATAAATAATAATTATGGCTACAAAAGGAAAGATTAAAGGTATAGTTTCAAATCTTGTGACGGTCGAAATCGAAGGTGCGGTCTCGCAGAACGAGATTTGCTACATCACTGTCGGCGGCGTGCGCCTGATGTCGGAGGTCATCAAGGTCATCGGGCGGAATGCCTACGTGCAGGTGTTTGAAAGCACCAGAGGCATGAAAGTCGGCGATGAGGCGGAGTTCACGGGGCACATGCTCGAAGTGACGCTCGGACCGGGCATGTTATCGCGTAACTACGACGGTTTGCAGAACGATTTGGATAAGATGGAGGGCGTCTTCCTGCGTCGGGGTGAATATACCTTCCCGCTCGACGAGGAGCGGTTATGGGATTTCAAGCCCTTGGCGCAAGTCGGCGACACCGTTAAGGCCGGCGCATGGCTTGGCGAGGTTGAGGAAAACTCACAGCCCCACCGCATCATGGTTCCATTTGCTTTCGAGGGGACGTATAAGTTGAAATACATAGCCCCCGAAGGCCGCTATACGATAAACGATGTCATAGCCACTGCGACCGACGATGCGGGTACCGACCACACGATCAAGATGACGCAGAAGTGGCCTGTCAAAAAGCCTATCGGATGCTATCGCGAGAAGCCCCGTCCCTACAAACTGCTCGAAACGGGAGTGAGAATAATTGACACCGTGAATCCGATAGTCGAAGGCGGCACGGGCTTCATTCCCGGACCGTTCGGAACGGGAAAGACCGTGCTTCAGCACGCTATATCGAAACAGGCGGAGGCAGACATCGTTATTATGGCAGCTTGCGGTGAACGAGCCAACGAGGTAGTAGAAATCTTCGTCGAATTTCCCGAACTCGAAGACCCTCATACCGGGCGTAAACTTATGGAGCGCACCGTTATCATCGCAAACACGTCGAACATGCCGGTTGCCGCCCGCGAAGCCTCGGTTTATACGGCAATGACGATCGCCGAATATTACCGCAATATGGGGTTGAAAGTGCTTTTGATGGCCGATTCTACCTCACGTTGGGCGCAGGCCTTGCGCGAGATGTCCAACCGTCTCGAAGAACTGCCCGGACAGGACGCTTTCCCAATGGATCTCTCGGCTATTGTCGCCAATTTTTATGCTCGTGCGGGGATGGTCGAATTGTACAACGGCAAAACCGGCTCTGTGACGTTCATAGGTACCGTATCACCTGCGGGAGGTAACCTTAAAGAGCCTGTGACGGAGAATACAAAGAAGGTCGCCCGTTGCTTCTACGCACTCGAACAGGCACGCGCCGACCGCAAACGATACCCGGCCGTCAATCCCATAGATTCCTACTCTAAATACCTCGAATATCCGGAATTTATCGAATATATATCAAAGCACATATCACCGGACTGGATTGATATGGTCAACGAAGTCAAGACCCGCATGTTGCGCGGCAAAGAGATTTCGGAACAGATAAATATCTTAGGCGACGACGGTGTGCCTGTGGACTATCATGTGACTTTTTGGAAGTCCGAACTGATAGACTTCATCGTCCTTCAGCAGGATGCTTTCGACGCAATCGACGCCGTTTGTCCCCTTGAGAGGCAGGATTTTATGCTCAAGAAGATAATGGATATCTGCCGCACCGACTTCAAGTTTGAAAAGTTCGAAGAAGTATCCGACTATTTCAAGCGTCTGATAAACGTCTTCAAGCAGATGAACTACTCGGAGTTCAAGAGTGAGCAATTCAACGGATACGCACAACAAATCGAAAAATTAATCGCGGAAAGGAAATAAAGACATGGCAACAAAGGCATTTCAAAAAATATTCACGCAGATAACACAGATAACAAAGGCGACATGTTCGCTCAAGGCTACCGGCATCGGGTACGATGAGTTGGCTTCGGTGGACGGCAAGTTGGCTCAGGTGGTCAAGATTGTCGGCGACGAGGTTACGTTGCAGGTTTTTTCAGGCACCGAAGGTATTCGCACTAATGCCGAGGTAGTGTTCATGGGCAAAGCGCCTACGCTCAAAGTCGGCGAGCAACTCGCCGGACGGTTCTTCAACGCTTACGGCGAGCCTGTCGATGGCGGCCCGATCCCCGAAGGACGCGAGGTGGAAATCGGCGGTCCGTCGGTAAATCCGGTGCGTCGCCGCCAGCCGTCGGAACTCATAGCAACGGGTATTGCGGGCATTGACCTCAACAATACGCTTGTGACGGGGCAGAAAATCCCGTTCTTTGCCGACCCCGACCAGCCGTTCAACCAAGTTATGGCTATCGTAGCCTTACGCGCCGTCTCCGATAAAATCATCCTCGGCGGCATGGGTATGACCAACGACGATTATCTCTTTTTCAAGAATACCTTCAGCAACGCAGGCGCCCTCAATCGCATTGTCAGTTTTATAAATACGACCGAAGACCCGTCTGTAGAGCGTATTCTCGTGCCCGACATGGCGCTCACGGCAGCCGAATATTTCGCCGTTGAGAAGCATGAAAAGGTGCTTGTATTGCTGACCGATATGACTAATTACGCCGATGCGCTCGCAATCGTTTCCAACCGTATGGACCAAATCCCATCTAAGGATTCGATGCCTGGTTCGCTCTATTCCGACCTGGCTAAGATTTACGAAAAGGCGGTGCAGTTTCCCGACGGCGGTTCGATCACGATTATCGCCGTCACGACCCTTTCGGGTGGCGACATAACCCATGCCGTGCCGGATAATACCGGCTATATCACTGAGGGACAGCTATATCTGCGTCGCGACAGTGATGTCGGCAAGGTCATTGTTGATCCCTTCCGTTCGCTTTCGCGACTTAAACAGTTGGTTGTCGGCAAGAAAACCCGTGAAGATCATCCGCAGGTAATGAACGCCGCCGTTCGTCTATACGCCGACGCCGCCGACGCTAAAACCAAGATGGAGAACGGCTTCGACCTCACGGACTACGATAACCGTACTCTCGCCTTTGCAAAAGACTATTCCGAACGACTTCTTGCAATCGACGTCAACCTTGACACGACCGAGATGCTCGATGTCGCATGGCAACTTTTCGCCAAGCATTTCAAACCCGAAGAGGTCAATATCAAGCAGGCTCTTGTAGATACTTATTGGAAGAAATAAGATATGGCAATAACGTTTCAATACAACAAAACCTCGTTGCAAGGGCTTGAGAAACAGCTAAAGATACGCGAGCGCGCTTTGCCCACGATAAAGAGCAAGGAGAACGCACTGCGCCTCGAAGTTAAGCGGACTAAAGACCAGATGACAGCGCTCGAAACGAAGTTGGAAAGCGACTTCCGCAGCTACGACTACATGTCGGCTCTATGGTCGGAGTTCGACCCGCGTCTGATTGCCGTTCGTAATGTCGCCCTCTCGTCACGCAAAATCGCCGGTGTGATCGTGCCTGTATTGGACGGTATTTCGTTCGATGTCAAGACTTTCAGCCTTTTCAACAGCCCGCCATGGTTCTTCGATGGCATAAATGTTCTCAAAACACTTGCCTCGACAGGTATAGAGACCGAGTTTACAGGCCTGAAACTGAAGATGCTCGAACGCGCTCGCCGCAAGACGACGCAAAAACTCAATCTCTTTGAAAAGGTGCAAATCCCTGGCTATAAAGATGCAATCCGTAAAATCAAACGTTTCATGGAAGATGAGGAAAGTCTTTCGAAGTCGTCGCAGAAAATCATGCGCGCCAACCAGGAGAAACGCGCGGCTATTATTAATAAAAGAAAGGAGGAGGACGAAGTATGATAGTAAAAATGAATAAGTACGCTTATTTGGTTTATCACAAGGAATACGATTCTTTCCTCGAACGCCTGCGCTCGCTCGGAGTTGTGCATGTCAAAAATGCCTCAGATTCCATCGCCGAACCGGCTATTATTCAGGAACTTACTACTAAGGAAAAGCGTGCTAAGACACAAATCGCTTTCTTAGAATCGTTGCTTCCCGATGACATCGCTTCAAAACCTGAGGCGCCTAAGCAAGACTATGAGCTTATTATCTCACAAATAGAGACCTTGCGCGAGAAATCAGCCAAAGTTCAATCCGCTATCGCATCGCTCGAAAAAGAGCGCGAAGCCTTCACCGTTTGGGGTGATTTCTCGTACGACACGATCGCAAAAATCCGCCAATCCGGCTATATAACAAGCTTTTATACCTGTCAGAAGTCTCATTTCGACAACGAATGGTTGTCAAAAAACAACGCTTTTGTTATCAACGAAGTGCAGTCGAACGTCTATTTCCTTACGCTTACGCCAATAGGATTCCCTGTCGCTGTTGACGCCGACCAGGTCAAATTGCCGTCGCGCGACTATAATCATATTTGCAGCGAGATCGATGCCGCCGGACGTGAAAAAGCCGAGATCGACGCCACGCTGCTCGAAATAGCCCGCACCTATACAGCGCCGCTCAAAAAATATAAAACCGAAATAGAGAATCAAATAGCATGGAGTCAGACAGTTGCTAAGACATCCTCCGAGGCTGGCGACAAACTGATGCTTCTCGAAGGCTGGATTCCTAACGACAAAACAGCCGAGATGGCGGCTGCGCTTGAGAAAGAAGGTTACTACTGTCAGCCACTCGACATTACGGACGATGATGTGATTCCTATTAAGCTGAAAAACAATCGTTTCACTCGTCTTTTCGAGCCTATAACGCAACTCTATTCGTTGCCCAACTACGCCGAGTTTGACCCGACGCCGCTTTTTGCGCCGTTTTTTATGCTTTTCTTCGGTCTCTGCTTCGGCGACGGCGGTTACGGCCTGCTTCTCATTGCTGTTGCGCTAATAATGAAGAACAAAGTATCCGTTTCGATGCGCCCTATCCTCACGCTGCTGCTCTATTTCGGAGCCGCGACACTTGTTATTGGCATCCTCACAGGCTCGTTTTTCGGCGTGTCGCTAATAGAAATAAAGGCCTTAGCGTCGATAAAGAATTACTTTCTGACAAGTCAGAACCTGATGATTATATCCCTCGTGATAGGTTTTGTCCACGTTATTTACGGCAAGTTTGTCGCCGCGATGAAAATCAAGATACAGCGAGGTTTCAAGTACAGCCTTTCGGCTTTTGCGTGGATATTTCTTATACTGTCCGGCGCCTGCATACTTGCGTTGCCGATGATGACTCAAATAGTCCTGCCCAAGCCTTTGGAGTATTTTCTCTACGGCGTTGCGGGTATATCGGCAGCAATTGCATTGCTCTATAACACGCCGGGCAAAAACGTCTTCCTCAACTTCGGATCCGGCCTGTGGGCGACCTACAACACCGTTTCCGGTCTTGTTGGCGACGTCCTCTCATACATCCGTCTCTATGCTATCGGACTTACCGGCGCCTTGTTGGGCGGCGTGTTCAATTCGATGGCGATAGACATGACGGCTTCGATAAGCCCCTTTATCCGCTGGCTTCCTATGCTGCTAATCCTGCTCGTCGGCCATGCATTGAATATAGGGTTAAGTCTTATCAGTTCGCTTGTCCATCCTCTGCGTCTCATCTACGTCGAGTACTATAAAAACTCCGAGTTCGAGGGCGGTGGATTGGACTATAAACCATTTAGAAAATTATAAATCAAAATAACAAATTAAAAGGAAAAATTTATGGAACCAATTGTATTAGCCTACGTAGGAGTAGCATTTATGGTAGGATTGAGTGGTATCGGTAGCGCGTATGGCCTGACTATATGCGGAAACGCTGTGGTAGGAGCGATGAAAAAGGCGCCCGAAAAAATGGGTTCGTATATCGGCTTGAGCGCTCTTCCGAGTTCGCAAGGTTTGTACGGCTTTGTCGCCTATATGATGGTGCAACAGTACCTCATAGCCGATATTTCGTGGATTAATGCCGCCGGAATCTTCGGAGCAGGCTTGTTGATGGGCTTTGCCGGACTTTTCTCGGCAATCCGCCAAGGTCAGGTTTGCGCTGCCGGAGTAGCCGCCACTGCCGCAGGACACAATGTCTTCGCCGCAACAATGGTCATGGCCGTCTTCCCCGAACTATATGCCATCCTCGCTTTAGTGGTCTCAATCCTTATAGCCGGCACTTTCGGGGGATAATAGCGCAAATCTCAATAGCACTGCTTTACTGCGGATATCTCCCTGATAAAGAGATGTTTCCAAACGCTCGAACTTGTACCTGCCGCTATAGTTTTGCAGGACTTTTTCGAGGTCTTTCTCGGTGGTCAGAAAGTAGCCGCTTGTACTTTTTTCGCTCTCGAAGTTGTGAAAGGAGTTGCCGAGATAGAAATTCATCGCGTAGAGATTGCCATATTCCCGCAGATTATTCATCACATAGACCTTTTCATTTGAAAGGTCGTACTTGGCGGCAATCTGCTCGGCAAAAAGACGGGCAGAGGAGGCTTCGCGGACGCCCGGCATCACTATGCCGTCTATGAAGAGGTTAAGGGCGAAAGAAAGAAGGATGGTCGAATAAAGGATTTTGATATTTATTCGCTTGGTTGTCTGATAGATAACCGTACATATTGCGACTAAAAGGACGAACATGATTATCCATGCGGAGATGCTGTCGGCAGAGGCTATGCCGAGGACGGAATTTCGTATTGATTCATCCGACGTGAAGCGGGCGACAAGAGCGGCAGGCTCAATAAGACCGGTCATTATTGCAAGGCCTGCAAGGAAGGCTATCGAAACAACGGAAGTGATGAAAATAGCGAATATACGAGTTACTTTTGCGCGATTCTCGGTTATGTAGATGAAATATTGCGCGAGAAGTATTGATATAAAAGGATAGGCGGGCATCAGATAAACGCTTCGTTTACTCGAAGGGATTGAGAAAAAGAAGATGATGCATACTGTGGCGACGATGCTGAAGCGTTTCATTTTTTCTATCGAAACGAACCATATCCATGCGTCTCGCAGAATCTGTTTAAAGGATTTGCCCGGCATGCGCCATTTTGCTCCGAAAAGCGAAAAAACGAACAGCAGCGTCCATGGGATGAAACCTGAAATAAGCGTTATAAAATTGTAAAATACGCTTTCCTTATGGCCAAGGTTGTAATTGATTGCCTCCTCGCTCAAATGAAAAAATCGACCGAAATTCTCGGCGAGCGTCACGTCGAGAAAATCCTTTCCACCATCAAGATAAGCCTCCACATACCAAATCAAAGGAATGAAAAGCGACGAAACGCCGACATACAGGCAGCATTTCAGTATCTTCCCAAAACGATATTTCCGCAAGATACAGAGATAGACGAAGAATATGAACAACGGCAAGATAATCCCTACCGGGCCTTTTGTCAGCGCCGCCGCGCTGAACAATAGTGGGATAATAACGGGTAATCCCTTGAGATTCAGCTTGTTTTCCCACCTGTACAGTTGCATCAATCCGAGTACTGTAAAGGTTGTCAGTATCATATCGACCCGAGCAGCCATTCCCGCTCGATGTATTTCAAAACATGTCATGAGCAGCAAAGTCGCGATGAAAGCCTCCTGAAAGCGTATTCGTTTCCCGAAGAACGCGAGAGTGAAGCCGAGCAACACAATCAGTGCGATGGCCGACGGCAGGCGAGACGAAAATTCCGTAACTTCTCCCTGTGGAAGGGAGCAGGCGGCCATAAGCCAGTGAGCCATAGGAGGTTTGTAGGCAAATTCGTCGGCATAGACCTTGGGCAGGATCCAATTGCCGGACGAAAGCATCGAGACCGCAACCGACGCCTCGCGAGGCTCACCCTTAGTATAAAAGTCGCCCGAAATAAACGGCAACAACGCAATCGCGCAGATTATAACCACCGAACTTATCGGCTTTTGAAGATACAAATATTGAAGAGCTGAAGTTCTCATATTATTAAAATTTATCTTGGAGCCTTACGATATAAATAAATGGCTATCAGAGAGTAGAGTACATTAGGAATCCATGACGCAACCATCGGGCTTACCAATCCGCTGACGGCGAACGAGGAGGTCACGGTCATGAACAGGATGTAGGAAAAGCTCAATCCGAGGCCTACGCCTATGTTCAAACCCATCCCGCCTTTTTTCTTGTACGACGATAGCGAAGCGCCGATGACGGTCAGGATAAAGAACGAGAAAACGTTAGCAAAACGTTTGTGATATTCTATTTCAAAAGATTGAATATTGCCGATGCCGCGTTTTTTCTGCCTGTTGATATACACCGAAAGTTCGGGGCTGGTCATAGTCTCGCAGTCGTCTTCGGAAATCAGGAAGTCTTCCGGAACGATGAGCAGGGTCGTGTCGCGGCGCGTACCGTTAGAGATATGTTCATACATCCCGTCGAAGTCGCGTATGATGTAGTCGATAATCGTCCAATTATAAAGAGTATCGTATTTAATAGAATTTGCTGTCAGCCGCGAGACGAGCGTTTTGCCGTCGAACTTTTCGAGCGAAAAACGATAGCCCATGCGCGAAGTATTGACGTAGGTATCGAAATAGGCGAATATTCCCGGCTCGACTTCGAGTTGGACATTGTGTGCACTCTCGACTTTACGGCCTTTTTTGATGTAAGTATATTCGAAATTAAGCCGTTTTTCGTTAGCCGGAGGAATGATGTAAGCGCCCAAAACGAACATGCTGACTGCTATGACGGTGGCCGAAATCCCGTATGGCACCATCAGACGGTCGAAACTCATTCCTGTTGAGAGCATCGCGATTATTTCAGACCTGTCGGCTAATTTGGATGTAAAATATATTACCGCTATGAACGTGAAAAGAGATGCGAACATGCTCAGGAAGTAGGGAACGAAATTGAGATAATACGTAAAGATAATATCCTTGAGTTCCACTTCGGGCGCCATGAATTTATCTATTTTTTCGTTTACGTCGAATACGACCACAATGAGGATTATTCCCAACATCGCGAAGATGAACGTACCGAGGAATTGCCGGATAATATACCAGTCTATTCGCTTTAGTCTCAGGAAGTTGGGCTTCATACTCTTTTTGATAAATCCGGTGTGACGCTGCGTTTCCATGCCGTGAAATCACCTGCGATAATATGCCGTCGCGCTTCTTTCATCAGCCAGAGATAGAAGCCGAGGTTGTGTATTGATGCGATTTGCAGAGCAAGGATTTCTTCGGCTTTGAACAAGTGGTGCAGGTAGGCCTTGGAATAGAGCGTGTCCACGTATGAGTAGCCATTCTCATCGACCGGTGAGAAGTCGTCGGCCCACTTGCGGTTACGCATGTTAATCGTGCCGTTGATAGAGAAGAGTTGTCCGTTGCGCCCGTTTCGAGTGGGCATGATGCAGTCGAACATATCTACACCGCGTTCAATTGATTCGAGCAAGTTGGTCGGCGTACCGACGCCCATCAGATATCGCGGCCGGTCTGTAGGCAGGATTTCGTTGACCGTTTCAATCATCTCGTACATTATTTCAACAGGTTCGCCGACAGCAAGACCGCCTATGGCATATCCGTCGGCGCCTGTTTCCGCCACGTTTGCCGCCGCACGTCGTCGTAAGTCGGGGTAAACGCAGCCCTGCACGATAGGGAAAAGCGACTGTCGGTGGCCGTATTCCGGCTCCGTTTCGCCGAAATGTTTTACACATCTTGCCAACCATGATTCGGTCAGTTCAAGCGATTTGCGGGCGTAATCATAATCCGCGTCCCCCGGACAACACTCGTCGAAGGCCATGATGATGTCGGCGCCTATTACTCGCTGAATATCAATGACTTTCTCCGGAGAAAAGAAATGTTTGCTCCCGTCGATATGAGAGCGAAATTCGGCGCCTTCGGGCTTGAGCTTCCTGTTTTCGGCAAGCGAAAAGACTTGAAACCCGCCGCTATCGGTCAAGATAGGCCTGTCCCAGCCGATAAATCGGTGTAACCCGCCGACATCCTTGAGTATTTTCAAGCCCGGACGAAGATAGAGATGGTAAGTATTGCCGAGGATTATTGACGCATTAAGTTCGTCGGTCAATTCGGTAGTATGCACCGCCTTGACCGTAGCCTGTGTCCCCACGGGCATGAACACAGGGGTCTCAATGCGCCCGTGATCGGTCATAATTACTCCCGCGCGTGCGCGCGAATCTTTATCCTTATGCTCTAATATATACTCCATTTTTTAGTGCGAATGACGACTATAACGTCTTGAGGTTAAGGTTTTTCCAGACAACTTTTATGCCGCCGCCGGAATGAATCTGAAGGGCGATGCGTCCTTTCCCGCGCCCTATCTTCTCGTCGTTGATATTGACCATTTCCGTTCCGTTGAGCCAGGTTGTCACATTATCGCCTTTCACTCTTATGCGCATCGTATTCCATTCGCCTTCCTTAAGTATCGTCTCTTTTTCGTCGGGAATTTGCACAAGCCAACCGCGTCCGTAGGATTCGTAGATTCCTCCGGTGTCGTGATTCTTGGGAGCTACTTCGACCTGCCAGCCGTTCACTTTCACTCCTTCTTCTATAAACGAGCGGATGAACACGCCTGAATTGCCGTCGGCTTCCTGTTTAAATTCGAGCGAAAGGTCGAAGTCGTCGTAGTAATTGTCGGTCGCAAGGTAGCCGTATTCCTTGTCCGGGCCGCTTTCGCAGACAAGGTTGCCGTTCTCGACATACCATTTTTCCGTCCCGTATGCTTCCCATCCTTTCAAATCTGTGCCGTTAAACAGGCTGATTTCCTGTGTTTTACGCGGCAACTCTTTGATTTTGATATTCCTGAAAGACGCAGGATAGCCGTGATCCTGAAGGCAGATAACGCCTTTCCTTGCAAGGCCGTATTCGGGAGCGTGCGACCATTTGCCGCTGTTCTTGCGCTTAAACCAGTCGTCCGACCATGCTTCAAATTCGAGAATTTTCACTCCGTTGAGCCAATGCTCGACATGTCCGTTATCGAAAACTATCTTCGAGTTGTTCCATTTACCGGCCGGATTGACCTTCATCAGCTCACGGTCGGGCAGGTACATTGCGTAATCGACGCCCAAACGTTGCCATTCTTCGAGTTTTTCGGGGAAATTATCCTCGTCAATAAGCTGATATTCAGGTCCGGTAACGTATGGAACGTCATACAGCGGATTCTCAATCACATGATACAACATCCCGCTGTTTCCGCCTTTCGACAGTTTCCAGTCCCACGACAACTCGAAATTGTCATACTCCTTATCCGTGACAACGTATCCGCTCGCGTCGCTGCCGCTGCCTTTGGCCTGGATACAGCCGTCAACCACATGCCATGGCTGAGTAAGTGAAGTCCCGTTATAATCCTTCCAACCATTCATTGTCGTACCGTCGAAGAGAAGTTTCCAACCGTCCGCTTTTTCGGCATCGGTCAGCACGTTTTGTTTTCCGTCACACGAAGCAAGCAGCGAAAGCATTGTAATACAGCCAGCTACCATGAAACAAATAAGCCCGAAATCTTTTACTTTTGAATCCATAACAATCATTTATTAAATTAATTAGGTCGCAAAAGTATAAAAATATTAAGACATAACGAAGGATTTCAAGATAAACTTAGCGATTATTTTTAAAACTTTAACTCTAAAAAGTTGATTGATTGTGTGATTTGTCGTACATTTGCAAAAATATAGCGATTATCTGTAAAATATCAAAAATAAAAGATTATGAAAAAGGAGTATTTAATTTACAAATTATCGGAGTCCGTCAAGACTACTTGCAAGATTGACAATGATTTGTTTGTCAAATATAATGTAAAGCGCGGATTGCGCAACGAGGACGGTTCCGGTGTATTGGTCGGACTTACGCAAATAGGCAATGTTGTTGGCTACGAACGTACGCCCGAAGGTGCGTTGAAGGCTATTCCGGGTAAACTTTTCTACCGGGGATACGATATTGAGGATATAGTACACGACCTTATCCGCGAGAAACGTTTCGGATTCGAGGAAGTCGCCTATCTGATGCTTTCGGGAGATCTGCCCGATAACGAGGAATTGAAGAATTTCCGTGAGTTGATAAACGACAACATGCCGCTCGAACAGAAGACGAAGATGAATATCATCGACCTTGAGGGACAGAACATAATGAACACTCTTGCTCGTTGTGTGCTTGAAATGTACAATTTTGACCACAATCCCGACGATACTTCGCCCGAAAACCTGATGCGGCAGTCGGTACAACTCATTTCAAAGTTCCCGGCAATAATAGCCTATGCCTACAATATCCTGAGGCACAGCTCGCACGGTCGGTCGCTGCATATCAGGCATCCTCACGAAGAACTTTCTCTTGCCGAGAACTTCCTGCACATGCTCAAACGCGACTACACGCAGCTTGAAGCGCGTACGCTCGACCTGCTGCTCGTCTTGCAGGCGGAGCACGGCGGTGGTAATAACTCGACGTTTACCGTCCGCGTCACAAGTTCAACCGGGACAGATACCTATTCGTCGATTGCTGCGGGTATAGGCTCGCTCAAAGGGCCGCTGCACGGTGGGGCAAATATTCAGGTCGTCGATATGTTCAACCACCTTAAAGCGAATATAAAGAACTGGAAATCAACCGACGAGATCGACGCTTATTTCAAGCGCATATTGAATAAAGAGGTTTACAACCGCACAGGGCTGATTTACGGCATCGGGCACGCGGTTTACACAATTTCCGACCCGCGCGCGCTGTTGCTTAAAGAACTCGCCCGTGATTTGGCTAAGGAAAAAAGTCGCGAAGAAGAATTTGCTTTCCTCGAACTGCTCGAAGAACGAGCGATCGAATCGTTCTACAATTTTAAGGGCGCGAACAAACGTGTCTCGTCGAACATCGACTTTTATTCGGGCTTTGTATATGAAATGATAGGCTTGCCGCAAGAGATTTATACACCTCTTTTTGCTATGGCGCGTATAGTCGGATGGTCGGCGCACCGCATCGAGGAGCTTAACTTCAAGGGCAAACGGATTATCCGTCCCGCGTATCGTAACATACTCGAGCCTAACGCTTATGTGCCCATGAAAGAAAGATAGCTTAATCCCTCTTACCTAAGGCTTTATCTATGCAATAAAGCCCGTGGACGCCATAGATGCGGAACTTGTCGAGGATGGACTTGACATTATCTTCCTCTTCTATCTGTTCGCTGATAAACCAGCGCAAAAACTCTTGCGTTGCTTTGTCTTTTTCCTCAATGGCGAGGTCGGCGAGGTTGTCAATCAGCTGTGATACGTGCTTTTCGTGCTTGTAAACATGCTCAAAGACAGCTTGCGGACTTTCCCATGAGGTCGGTACGGCATCAATTTTGTCGATAAAAATTTTGCCGCCTCGCTGTATGCCGTAGTCAATCAGTTTGTAAGCGTGGGTTAATTCCTCTGCCGTTTGCTTCTTCATCCAGTTGGCGCAGCCGCTTAATCCGATATCTTGAAAATATACTTGCATCGACAGGTAAAGGTTTGCCGACCACATCTCAGCCTTGATTTGTGCGTTGAAAGCGTCTGTTAATTTCTGCGTAAGTTCCATATTAATCAAATTTTAAATTAAAAAATGTCGTTTATAGAGGAACAAAAATACGGTAAATATTTTTGATGACAAACTTTTTTCATAGAAAAAAATGAAAAAACATCATCGGCGTTTTGCGATTCTTCCGAATTTTGCTAATTTTGCCCCGTATTTGATTGTTTATTGAGATTAAAAATGAGTTTCCCCAAAGATAACGAAGATGGGTACATTCTTGTGAAAGGTGCCCGTGTGAACAACTTGAAAAATGTTGATGTACGGATACCGCGAGACAAGTTTGTCGTCATCACGGGCTTGTCGGGAAGCGGGAAATCGTCGTTAGCCTTCGACACCCTCTATGCCGAAGGACAACGCCGTTATGTCGAGAGCCTCTCGTCGTACGCTCGCCAGTTCCTCGGACGCATGAGCAAACCGGAGTGCGACTACATAAAAGGAATACCTCCCGCAATAGCGATAGAACAGAAAGTCAGCGTCCGTAATCCGCGCTCGACGGTAGGCACCTCGACGGAGATTTACGAATACATGCGCCTCCTTTTCTCTCGTGTGGGTAAGACGATCTCGCCCGTTTCGGGATTGGAAGTCAAAAAACATCACACTGCCGACGTGGTTGAACAAGCCCTGTCATATCCCGTCGGTACACGCTTTGCCGTATATGCGCCTCTCGTTGTGCCCGAAGACAGGACGGTCGGGAAACAACTTGAAATACTCCTGAAGGAAGGATACACACGCTTGGAAATCGACGGTGAAATCTATCGCATACAAGATGTCCTCACTAATAAAAAACTACTTGATTCGGCTGATATAGAGATACTTATCGACAGGATGGCCGTCTCTGACGATAAGTTGTTGAAGAATCGCTTAGCCGACTCTGTCGAGACAGCTTTTTTCGAGGGACACGATGTCTGCCGCCTGAAAATATTCCTTTCCGAAAGCGAAAAATCTCCTCTGATATTCAATTTTTCCAAGCGTTTCGAGGCTGACGGGATAACATTTGAAGAGCCGTCCGACATGATGTTCAATTTCAACAACCCCATAGGCGCCTGCCCGAAATGCGAAGGTTTCGGGAAAGTGCACGGCATTGACGAGAACCTTGTTATTCCCAACAAAGGCCTCTCGGTCTATGATGGCGCCGTCGTGTGCTGGAAAGGCGAGATGATGAGCGAATGGCTCAAGGATTTTATCATTTCGGCGGCAAAATACGATTTTCCTATTCACAGGCCTTATTTCGATCTGAACGAACAGGAAAAAGACTTGTTGTGGCACGGCACCGAAGATGTGAGCGGGATTGACGACTTCTTCGGGTATGTCGAGAGAAACCTTTACAAGATACAATTTCGGGTCATGTACGCGCGCTATCGCGGCAAAACGACATGTCCCGTATGCAAGGGCGGGCGACTGAAAACAACGGCTATGTATGTGAAGATAGGCGGGCATAACATCTCCGAGTTGGTATCCATGCCTATCAGCGAATTGATACATTTCTTCGAGACGCTTGAATTGAGCGAAATGGATGCGGCGATTTCCAAGCGACTGCTTGTAGAGATACGTAACAGACTTAAATTTCTGTTCGATGTCGGCTTGGGTTACCTGTCGTTAGATCGTCTGTCATCGACCCTGTCAGGTGGTGAAAGTCAGCGCATTAGCCTTGCCACATCGTTGGGAAGCAGCCTCGTAGGTTCGCTATATATCCTCGATGAGCCAAGCATAGGGTTGCACCCGCGCGACACCGACAAGCTGATATCGGTGTTGAAACAGCTGCAAGCCATGGGCAATACCGTTGTAGTTGTTGAACATGACGAGGAAATAATTCGTGCAGCAGACTATATCATAGACGTTGGCCCAGACGCAGGACGTCTCGGAGGGGAAATCGTCTATCAGGGAGAAGTGGCTGATATGCAGGCTAATGGCAAGAGTTATACCGTCCGCTACCTTACCGGCAAAGAGCAAATCGAAGTACCGGCTTATACACGTAAATGGAATCAGTACATCGAGGTAAAAGGCGCACGGAAGAACAATCTCAAGCGCATTGATGTTAAGTTTCCGTTGCACGTAATGACGGTTGTGACGGGTGTCAGCGGTTCGGGAAAGAGTTCGTTGGTCAGGGACATCTTCTACGAGGGGATGAAAAGAATCCTCGACAATGCTCCGCTGTCGGTCGATTGTAATTCGATAACCGGTGATACCCACATGGTTCATGCCATTGAGTTCGTCGATCAGAACTCGATAGGTAAGAGTTCGCGATCAAATCCGGTGACATATATCGGCGCCTACGACGAGATACGCAAACTGTTTGCCGAATTGCCTTTAGCGAAGCAAATGGGCTACAACCCGGCCTATTTCTCGTTCAACAAGGAGGGAGGCCGTTGTGAGGAGTGCAAAGGCGAGGGAAAGATTACCGTCGAGATGCAGTTCATGGCCGACATCACACTCGAATGTGAGGTTTGCCACGGCAAGCGTTTCAATGCCGACGTCCTCGAAGTCGAATATAATGACGCTAATATCTACGATGTGCTCGAAATGACTGTTAATCAGGCAATTGAATTTTTCAACAAGCCTAAGGATGCGCAAGCCAAGAAGATAGTCAGTCGCCTGATGCCTTTGCAGGATGTCGGGCTTGGATATATCAAACTCGGACAGACGTCTTCTACGCTTTCAGGTGGTGAAAATCAACGTGTTAAGCTGGCTTATTACCTCGGTCAGGAAAAGCAGGAAAACACCATATTCGTTTTCGACGAGCCGACGACAGGCTTGCATTTTCATGACATAAAAACCTTGCTGAAGGCCTTCAACGCACTTATCGACAATGGTCATACGGTAGTCATTATCGAGCATCATCCGGATGTCATCAAATGCGCCGATTACGTCATTGACCTTGGCCCCGAAAGCGGCAAGGATGGCGGGTACCTTGTCTGCGCCGGCAAACCGGCCGACATTGCCGCCTGCGAGGATTCTTATACCGGCAAATTTCTAAAAAACAAATTAACGTAAGGATTTGATTTTAAAAGCAAAATCCTATTCCTACGATACTTCTTATTACGCCGAAGTAAACCGAATAGGAATCCTTGACGCTATTGCGGTACTGCAACGTATATTTCAAGGCGATCATATCCTTGCCTCCTACAGGTATTTTGAGCATTGCGCCGATTTCCGGCGAAACGGCAAATTGCGTTTTTAACGCCCCTTCGACGGTTACGTCGAGAGCGGTGAGGCCTAAGCCTCCGTAAGCCCAAATACGATCTTTGCCGTCAATCTTGATTAAAGGATAAGTTATGCCTCCTGTCAGGTTGTATTCCGACCGTCGGCTCTTGCCTTTGGTCGCGAGAAACGAGAAAACATCGGGACTTATTCTTATCGAACCGTATTCTCCAAATTTGTCCTTGTATATTCCGAAGGCAAGTCCTATGGAAGCGTCGATTTCAAATTCGTAGGAAATCACACGAAACCGTGTTAACAAAGCAGAACGTTTTTCCGGAATGGCAAAATTATTGACATTATTTTCGTCATCAAACATCGTTAATTCCCGGATTTTTTTATCCGTATCGCTGATTTTATTATTTATCTCTACATCACTTTCGTCTTCAGGCCAGCATTTGAGGGAGTTCTCGTACTCAAACTTCGCCATTTCGTATTCGGACTTCGCGAAAAACCTGTCTCCGAGGATTATGTGCTTGCGGTGGCAAGGTTTGGAATCCTCGTATTCGGGGTCGTCAACAAGGTATTTGACAGCCTCGTTAGGTGACAACCCGATAGGAATAGTCAGCAGTACATGGTTCGGTTCTTCGATTCTCAACGTAGCGCCTTTTGTCTTAGCTGCGTCGAATGTGAGCGTGTACTCGGTTTGAATCCCGATTTGCCTTGTTTCCTGCTTGATAATTTGCGAACCCCTTGGCCCGTCTAAACTTGTGGAAAAAGTTAAAACAAACGAATTATGGGCGATAATCACTATGATACCATACTTGCCCTGGCCGTTGTAGGCAATAAGATCGGGCATTTTTTTTGCTTCCAGATGCTGTGCGTATGCCGCCGCATGGCTTGCAATTAAAATCGCGAATAAAAGAATAATTTTTTTCATATTATTTTGAGTCATGAAATTTAATATCGCCAAAAGAGTTGAAATCGAAGAGTTGATCGGGCGACCAGGCGCGGACGAAAACCTGCATTTCGTATTCCTTAGTGCAATCAATTAAAAGGTACAAATATCCCACATCATTGTAGGATTCGGAGTTCCAATGCTGTTTGAGGGTGACGCCGTAGATGTTCTCGAAGCCCGGATGTTCGAGCACTTCAATAGAGTCGAAGATGATATTAATGAAAGAATTTTTCTTGAAGACCTTTTTAAGAGCTGCTATGTATTCGGCCTTCGACTTGACCTGGAAATCGTATTGTTTCTCTCCGAGACTTTTCAGTGGCTGGTCGGAATTGGGAATCTGCCGGATTTTCCTTTCTACTGCATTTATAATCAGCGCGTTATTGCTATAAACGTTTTCGAGATATTCGATATCCTTGCAATTATAAGCAGTGCGGAACTTCTCGATAAAGTCAAGTATCTTATTGCGGTTCACGATATCCTCGACCACCTCGCTGTTGCCGAAAATGCTTTCGTACTGGTGAAGTTTTATCGTGATGTTTATATCGTTAATAAGTCCCTGTTTGTTGAAATTCAGGGAAATCTCTTCGTTTTTAGTCTCCTCCGAAGCGGCAGTGAAGATCACCGGAATATTGCGGATTTGCAAGTCGCCGTAAGAAGTATTAAGACAGTTAGTCCGTATTTCGTTGTATATACATTCTATACGGCTTGACTTCCACATCTCCTTGATTTTCATCTCCGTATCTTCAGTCATGATGTTGTCGGGGAATTTAGGTTCTTTTTTGTCGTGCGCGGCGTTTTTTAGGATAGTCAGAAGTGTTGAGGCATTAGATTCCATCTTAGCTTTAAGATAGTCGTCGCTGCTGCCGAAAGCAATCCTGACGTCAACACTGTCGCGTTGCGCCCCGACGGCGCTGAAAGCGAGTGTCAAACAGACAAGCGTCAAAAAGTAAAATTTCGTATCTCTCATATCTTTAATTATTAATGAATGTATGTTGCGGAATGTAAGAATAGAAATCGGACTTGATATTATCTTCCCCTTTTTCAAACGCCTCCTTAGTCGTTTCTACGAGAAGCATGTGTATGAAGGGGTGAATCTTATGCTGAAGGATTATCGTGATTTTGATGTTGTCGTCATCTTCGTCGCGTATGTTACAGAACAGGTTGAAGTCATCCTTAAACATGCAAAAGAAGTCTTTCATCGGGATGCTTATAATTGGCGGCTCGAGGCCGTATCTGAGGTGTTTAATGTCGAGGACGATGTTGTCGGATGAAGTATATTTGTCGAACAGGGCGTTGTATGTGCTATCCGCAAAGGCGCTGTTTGAGCATTTGAAATTGCTTAACGAATCGGTAAGATTTTCGTCGGCAATCTTTTTGTTGAAGCGGCTGTCGGAAGGCGAGATAACGACTTCTTGCGACGATGCGAAAGCGCTTAGCAAGGCTATAAGCGTCGCAAATAACAAAAACCTGTATGTATGTTCTCCGTTCATTCGTTTTGCCGTTTTATTTGTTCGTCGCATGCTCTTAATCTCTCTTTGAGAAATGTATCCGCACTGTTAAATATTTTCATGTATTCGGCTTTGGCCTCGGCGTATTTCCCTTCGTTGTAAAGCAAATCGGCTTTTTCCCGGATGGGAATACTCGTTTCGGCAGTCTTAATCCTTTGCCGGATAGAAGGATTGTTATTGCCGGAAAGTTCGAGATAGCGCTTGTAGCAGTCGATAGCCTCTTTGTATTGTCCCCTGTTGAAGAAGGAATTGCCTTCGGCCAAGTATTCATCGGCGCTCTTTTGAGGTTTGACCACAGGCTTTTCTGCCGGTTTTTCTACAGATTCATTAATGGGGGTGTCTGTTGACGCCCGGCTTACGGTGTCGTTGTTCTCAACCTGTTCGTCCTGTTGGATTTTGATTGTATCCGCAGGTAGTGGTTCGGGCGGATTCTGAGGCTCCTTATTTCTGATAAAGAAAAGCAGGCACGGAGCCAAGACTAATGCAATTACAATAAATCTTAAGGCGAAAGCGCTGAAATTGAATGGCTTCGGGCATTTCTTCATGTATTTTTCCGCAATTATTTTGATAGCGGCAGCGTTAGGCCTGTCCGACGGTTTATATGCAAGGCATTTGCGTATCATCCTTTTTAACTTGGACGACCATTGGCCGTCTAATTTCGGGATTTTTGTGTTTTTATCCTGAATTTGTCCGCCGTTGCCTCCGAATGGAAAATAACCGGTAAGCAGCTCATAAACAGAAGCTCCCATACTCCATATATCACCTGCGGGAAGACTAACTCTCTGGTAACGTTCCGGAGAAGCGTAAGGGGCGGTTAAGAAATCGTTGTTAAGCTCGGATTCACTCTTTTTAATTGTTGATCTTATGCTGCTGCTAATTCCGAAATCGCTGATTAGAAACGATCCGTTGTCGTCGATAAGTACGTTATCGGGTTTGATGTCTTTATGGATTATCGAATGGTCCCAAAGGTAATCCAAGCCCGAAGCGACATCGTGAAGGAATTTCCATGCGTCGGCTTCGGTCATTTTATTTTTCAGGCTGAGGCTCGAGCCGTTCTTGCAAAATTTCATGACGAGATAAGGCATACTTTCATAGATGTCGAAAGAAGTGGGCGGCAGAACATTTTCGTGATTGAGGCCGTAAACGAGTTTAAATTCATTTCGGAAAAAATCAATCATATCTTGTTCTATTCTTGCATCTTCGGAATATATTTTCAGGGCGACAAACATCATGACGCTCTCATCGCGGGCGAGCCATACTTCCGACGAGCCTCCCTTGCCTTTACATTCCATAAGTTTGTATCGTTCGGCAAATATTGCGTTTTCTTCGAGCCTCATAACATTAATTACTAATTATTAACCATAAAATTACTGCAATAATCAAAATAAGCAGAATCGACGATATTATTAAGGCCGTTCTGTATGGGCGTAGCGCTTGCCAGCCGAACAAGGCTAAGCGGTTCGACAGGCTGATGCTTTTCAGCTCCGCTTTCCTGCCGGTGGGTATGTGGAAACCGATGTAAGGCCCATCCTGGGCCACCGCAATCTGATCTCCGTTCTCCAATTTGTGTTCCGTTTCGACTCTTTGGCCGTTTACGAAAGTCGAGTATTGTTTCGACATCCGGATATATTTCCATCCGTCGTCGCTTCTGACAATGGCCGACTGTATGGCGTCGATCATAGTGAACTTTTTATTATTAATATAACGCATTGAGCATTTAGAGTCACTTCCTATGAGCAATTCGTCAACCAGAATAGCGTGCATCTTGCCTGCCCTGTAGTATTTGGTACTCGACCTCTGTTCTAAGATATAGTACGGTTTATTAGAACTGTTGAGTAGCGCCTTCAGGCCGGATCCTATTGACCCTTTGATAGAGTATATGAATTTATCTTCTTCCTGTTCCATAACTGCTTAATTATTAAATCAATAACCCTCAACTCTTAATCTTGCATTGCCGATTGATATGATGTCGCCCGGGCGCAATGCCGTTCCTGCGGACGAAATATGTTGTGTATTTACGTATGTGCCGTTAGTGGAATTATTCCATGTTTCGACGGTGGCTTGTTTACTGCTTTGTCCGTCCTTAATGCGCCAACGATTTGACAACCATTCCCATTCCAAGGTGCAGTGCTTCCTTGAGATGAAATTGCTAAAATTTTCCGTAATCGAAATCGAATTGGAATTATACGGCTCGAGGCGTCCGACAGTGAGGATATTTTCCTTTCCTTTAAGCATGTCATTCAATTTGTAAACCGCTCCGTCGTCTTCTCCCTGTATGACGCGAAGGAGGAAGCCGTTGACCACATCTTTTTGATATCGGCGGTCGCTTCTGGACAGTATGTAATTGTGATTCAACGGGAAAAACGACAGGGCTTCTGCGGCGCTCTGTATCCGATCTTTGTATTTTGGTATAAAGCATCCTTCGATAAGGTTTTCGAGATAAGGATATTTGTTCTTTTCCTTGAATTTTTTCTTGTCCCAATCACCTTTCTTGACACGGTTGACGTAATCGGGTATATCGGACTCTTTCCTGAGCGGTCCGAATGGTAAAGCCCCGGTTATCAGGCGATAAAGGACGACGCCGAAAGCAAAAATATCGGTTGCAGGTAAGATAGTAGAGTTGCTTCCGGCAGGATCGCTTTGTTCCGGAGGCATGTATGCGTATGTGCCGAATATTTGTAACGGCTTGCCGAATAAATTCTTTTTGGTGATGCGATGATTCTTGTCGCCTGTGAAACCGAAATCGGTGAGAGCGTTGACGCCATTGCTTTTTATGAGGATATTTTCCGGTTTCAGGTCGCGATGTACCATCCCTTTGCTGTGCAGGTCGTAGAGTCCGTACAAGACCTCGGTGCAGGTCTTTATCAGGTCAAAATCAGGTCTTTCACATTGTTTCTTTACGTCGCCGTTAGGGCAAAATTCCATAACGATATATGGAATGTCTTTTACCGTGCCATAGGCGAACGACGGTACGAGATAGTCGCTTTTAATCTGCCCTGCTTCGTACTCAATCTTGAAACGTTCGATAAGGTACTGCCGTTCGTTGGGAAATACCTCCCATAGTTTGAGTAATTTTAATGCAAAGACGCCATTATCCCCATCTTTGACCTTAAAGACGAGGCCGAACGAGCCTTCACCGAGTTTTTCTTCGACTACATATCTGTCGTCGATCAAATCACCGTTGTTAAAATCACATCTTAAACCCATGTAATCCATTTATTATTAACCGTTTTATTTTCCATTTCGTTGATTAATCGAGCGTAAAGATAATGGAAATTTTTTTAAATAAGAAAAAAAGGATGATTTTATTTGATTTATTTTACAAAAAATATTATATTTGCGGGCAAAATAAACGTTTAATTAAATTTTATAGTATGAAAGTTATATTGAGATCAACATGTGTTTGCTTGCTTTTTGTATTGTCGGCCTGTACGTCCGGTGACGGATGGACGAAGTTGTTTAACGGAAAGGATTTTAATGGGTTCAAGCAGCTGAACGGTAAAGCGCCGTTCAGGGTTGAAAATGGCGAGCTTGTCGGTAAGACGATTAGAGACCAGCCTAACAGCTTCTTAGCTACCGAGAAGGCCTACGGCGATTTTATTCTTGAGTTTGATGTTTTGTGTGATCCGTCGCTTAATTCGGGTGTTCAGTTTCGCAGTTTGAGTACGCCGGATTATAACAATGGGCGCGTACACGGATATCAGTGCGAAATAGACCCTTCCGACCGCGCATGGAGCGGTGGGATTTATGACGAAGCTCGCCGTGGCTGGCTTGTGACGCTTGTAGATAATGAGCCGGGGCGCAAAGCCTATAAACGCGACGACTGGAATCATTACCGTATCGAAGCCTTGGGAGACACTATCCGTATCTGGCTGAATGGAGTTAATACGTCTAATCTGCTTGATAATGAGGCGCTCCAGGGGTTTATTGCTTTCCAGGTTCATTCGATTGGGGGAGATTTTGCGGATGAAGGAAAAGAGATACGATGGAAAAATATTCGTATCCTGACGGAAAACGTTGGTGCGAATATGACGCAGGGGACTTTGGCGCCTGAAATCAATATGATACCCAACACTATTTCGTCGGTAGAGGCTGCTCAGGGTTGGAAATTGCTGTTCGACGGCAAGACTTCGGCCGGCTGGCGAGGCGCTCACAAAGACGCATTTCCCGACAAGGGCTGGGTAGTCGGCAATGGTGAAATCACCGTCAATAAATCCGACGGCGGAGAATCGACCAATGGTGGCGACATTGTCACTAATGACGAATATTCGGCTTTTGAACTAAGTCTTGAGTTCAAGATTACCAAGGGAGCCAACAGTGGGGTGAAATATTTCGTGACCGAGAGTGAAAAGCAGAAAGGCTCGGCTTATGGGCTTGAGTATCAAATTCTTGATGATGCGGTTCATCCAGACGCCAAATTATATACGACGGTGCCGGGCAGTCGTCGTTGCGCCGGACTTTATGACCTCATTAAACCGGAGAACATACGGTTCAATGGGGTAGGGCAGTGGAACCAGGCTGTCATCAAGGTCTTCCCGAACAACCATGTAGAGCATTGGTTGAACGGCTTCAAGACGGTTGAATACGAGCGCGGTTCTGATGCGTTCCGCGAATTGGTCAAGGGTAGTAAATATGCCGCTCCGTCATATAACAAAGACGGTCGTTTCGGTGAAGCGCCCAAAGGTCACATATTGTTGCAAGACCACGGCGATGAAGTTTCATACCGAAATATCAAGATAAAAGTTCTGAAATAACGCTCACAAAGAAAAAAAACCGCAAAAATATTTGTGGTTAAATAAATTAGTATTATCTTTGTAGCCGATTTTGAACTAAAACAATTATGAAGGGGGACGGGAAGTTCCCCTTCTTCTTTAGAAGTTATGATAGATAAAGTATTGATTGTCAGATTGGTAGGCGAAAAAATAGAAGGCACGGGGAACTATCTCGTGGACGTTTCGATAAGCCCTGACAATGTAATTTCGGTCGAAATTGACAACGATAAAGGCGTCTGTATCGACGATTGTATGGAGATAAGTCGCCATATAGAGGCCAATCTCGACCGCGACAAAGAAGATTTTGAACTCGAAGTAGGTTCGTCGGGAGTTACTTCGCCGTTCAAAATACTTAGGCAGTATGTCAAGAATATTGGCAATGAGGTAGAAATGCAGTTGAAGTCAGGCGTGAAATATGTCGGCAGACTTAAAGCGGCAGATGAGAGCGGCGCAACAATAAGCGTCGAGAAAAAAATCAAGGCTGAAGGGCAACGACGCAAGACAGTTGTCGTTGAAGACCTTAAGCACACGTTTGATGAGATAAATTATACGAAATATTTAATTAGATTTTAAAATATTATGGCAAAGAGAAGAGAAGATACGGTCAGCATGATCGATACTTTGGCGGAATTTAAGGAGTTGAAGAATATAGATAAGGAGACGATGATCAATGTGTTGGAGGAATCGTTTCGCAGCGTTATAGCCAAGATGTTCGGCACTGATGAGAATTACGATATCATTATCAATCCCGAGAAGGGCGACTTTGAGATATGGCGTAACCGTATTGTTGTTCCCGACGGCGAGATTGTTGATGCGAATCTGCAAGTCTCGTTGAGCGATGCCTTGCAGATCGACCGGGAATGTATTGTCGGCGAGGAAGTTACCGATGAGGTGCATTTTGAAGATTTTGGCCGTCGCGCTATTTTGAATCTGCGTCAGACGCTTTCGTCGAAGATTCTGGAACTTCAGAAAGATAATCTTTACACTCGTTATAAAGAACTTGTGGGGACGATTATTGCAGCCGAGGTTTATCAGATATGGAAGAAGGAAGTTCTGTTGCTTGATGAGAAAGGCAATGATTTGTTTTTGCCTAAGACAGAGCAGATTCCGTCGGATTTCTTCCGCAAAGGCGAGGTCGCCCGTGCGATAATAAAGGAAGTGACTAACGAGAATAATAATCCGAAGATAACTCTTTCGCGCACCGACAATATGTTCCTGCGCCGGTTGTTCGAACTCGAAGTGCCTGAAATCAACGACGGCCTGATAACTATCAAAGCCATTGCAAGGATACCGGGCGAGAGGGCGAAGATAGCCGTTGAATCGTATGACGACCGCATTGATCCCGTAGGCGCCTGCGTGGGTATGAAGGGTTCGCGAATACGTGGTATCGTGCATGAGTTGCGCAATGAGAATATAGATGTTATTAACTATACATCTAATACTCAACTATTTATCAAGCGTGCGTTAAGCCCGGCTACGGTATTGTCGATACGGATTAATGAGGAAGAGAAGAGCGCCGAAGTGTTTTTGCGTCCCGAAGAGGTGTCGCTTGCGATCGGGAAAAGCGGATTGAATATCAAACTTGCCTGTCTTTTGACAGGATACAAGATCGATGTCTTCCGCGATATTGAAGGCGCCGACGAAGAGGATATCTATCTCGACGAGTTTGCCGACGAAATTGACAGCTGGGTAATAGAGGCTCTGAAGTCGTTAGGTTTTGATACGGCAAAAGCGGTGCTTGGTGTTCCTCAGGAAGAGATAATGGAGCGCGCCGACCTCGAGGAACAGACCGTCAAGGATGTGTATCGGATTTTATCGGCCGAATTTGAGGAAGAAGCATCTCAGACGGAGGAAGAAACTCAGACGGAGGAAGCGCCTCAGCCGGAGGAGGCATCCGTCAATCCGCAGCCTGAAGCCGAGTCGGCAGAACAGCCGGCAGAGCCTGCTGCCGTTGAAAAAACCGAGACAGAAATTGATTAATAATTAAAACAATATATGCCAATAAAGTTATTTAAAGTAATAAAAGATCTCGGCATAGGGATTCAAACGGCAACGGAATACCTCAAGAAGAAAGGTCATGAAGTTGAGAGCAACCCTAATGTTAAGATTTCAGAGGAACAGTACGACTTGCTGATGAAGGAATTCGGCAAGTCGGTTGCTGCTCCGAAAGATAAATTTCTTTTTAAAACTCCGGATACCGCTAATGCTTCGGCAAAGAAACCCAAACCCAAGGAACAAGAGGTTATCAGAGTGGAGGTGTCCGAAGTCGATAAGCCGAAGTTTGTGACAAAGGGTAAGATTGACCTTGACGAATTGTCGCCGAAGTCGAAACATTCGTCGTTTAAGCATGATAAGAAACATTCGGATTCGAAATCCCATAATAAGGAAAAACCAGTCGCCAAGGAACAGGTCGTTCCGAAAGAAGTTGAACAGCAGCCGGTTGAAGTTGTGGCGCCGACGCCGACACAACCGGAAGTTGTAGTTCCCGAACCAACTCCCGTTGTTGAAACGGTTGTTGTTGAAAAAGAAGACGCTCCTGTTGTTGCACCCGAGATTCGTAAAGAGCCTCAACCGGAGATAAAAGCGGAAACCGAGCCGGAGCAGACGGTTGAACAGCCGTTGCCGCAAAAGAAAGAGGAGCCGGCTGAAGAACAGCCTCAACAAAAGGCGGCAACAGAGACAAAACCTGATGAGCAACCCGCTGTTGAACGTACTGAGCGTCAGGAACATCCTGAACGTCAAGAACGTCAGGATCGTCCGGAACGTCAAGATCAGAAGCGCAAAGACCTGAAAAAGAATAAGCAACAAAAATCCGAGCACAAGCAAGATAAGCAAAAATCTCAAAAAGAGCCTGTTAAAAGCGATGGAACAGCTCAGGAAGGTGAAGTATTCAGAATCCATAAACTCCCTCCTAAATTGAAACTTAAGGTCGTAGGAGAGATAGACCTCGCTTCGATAAACCCAGCCACAAGCCCACGTAAAAAGTCAAAAGAAGAAAAGAGACGCGAACGTGAGAAGCGTGAGAATGAGAAGCGTGAGAAAATAATAGAACAGCGTAAGTTGAATAAAACTCACAAAGTGCAGGTTGACGACAGGGATAACGATACGAGTGAAGGCGGGCGTAAGAAGCCGCGTAAACGGATACGCAAAGATAAAGTAGATATAAGTAATACGCCGGGTACGAATTTCCGTCGAGAGGAACGTAGTCCGAAGCAGCATCGCGTCAAGCGTCCGTTGCGCGTGGAGATTAGCGACGACGATGTGCAGAAGCAGGTCAAGGAGACGTTGGCGCGGCTGACGAATAAATCCACGAAGGGTAAAGGCGCGAAGTATCGCAAGGAAAAGCGCGACTTAGCCGCTCACCGCGAACAGGAACACATGGAAGCAGAGGCTCGCGAAAGCAAAGTGCTGAAACTTACCGAGTTCGTGACCGCCAATGACCTTGCAAGCATGATGGATATTCCTGTTACGAAAGTCATCTCAACATGTATGAGTATCGGCATAATGGTGTCGATAAATCAGCGTCTTGATGCGGAAACGATCAATATTGTGGCCGAAGAGTTCGGTTTCACGACTGAGTATGTCAGTGCGGATGTGTCCGAATCAATAGCCGAGGTCGAGGATAAAACCGAAGATTTGGTTTCGCGTCCGCCGATTATTACCGTTATGGGGCATGTTGACCATGGTAAGACTTCATTGCTCGACAATATACGCAATACCAACGTCATTGCTGGCGAGGCAGGCGGCATCACACAGCATATCGGCGCTTACAATGTGAAGTTGCCGGGTGGTCGCCATATCACTTTCCTCGACACGCCGGGTCACGAAGCGTTTACCGCTATGCGTGCACGTGGAGCGCAAGTAACTGATATAGCGATAATTATAGTTGCCGCAGACGATAGCGTCATGCCGCAGACCGTCGAGGCTATTAACCACGCCTCGGCAGCCGGAGTGCCTATTGTATTCGCAATCAATAAGATAGATAAGCCTCATGCCGATCCGGAAAAGATCAAGCGCGAACTTGCCAACATGAACTATATAGTGGAAGATTGGGGCGGCAAGTATCAAAGTCAGGAAATATCCGCCAAACAGGGCATTGGCGTGCCCGAATTGCTCGAAAAGGTGCTGCTCGAAGCCGATATGCTTGACCTCAAAGCTAATCCTAACCGTCGTGCGGTAGGGTCAATCATCGAATCGTCGCTCGACAAGGGGCGCGGATTTATTTCGACTATCCTCGTCAGCAACGGCACCCTTAAACAGGGCGACGTCGTGCTTGCCGGAACGCATTACGGACGTATCAAGGCTATGTTTAACGAACGTAATCAGCGTATTAAGGAAGCTGCTCCTTCGGAACCGGCTATTATTCTGGGACTTGACGGCGCTCCGCAGGCCGGCGATTCGTTCAATGTGCTCGAAACGGAGCAGGAAGCGCGTGAGATCGCATCGCGTCGCGAACAGTTGCAGCGCGAGTTAGACCTCCGCACACAGAAGCGCTACGGTCTGGAAGAACTCGGACGCCGCCGTGCGCTTGGCGATTTCCACGAACTCAACCTCATTGTAAAGGGCGACGTGGACGGCTCCGTCGAGGCTATCTCCGATTCGCTCATCAAACTGTCAACGCCTGAAATTCAGGTCAATGTGATACATAAAGCCGTGGGGCAGATTTCGGAATCCGACATCTCGCTTGCCGCCGCCGCTCATGCGGTTATTATCGGCTTCCAGGTACGTCCTTCAACACCGGCTCGCCGCTTAGCAGATAATGATGGCGTCGAAATACGCTTATACTCAATTATTTATGATGCCATCAACGACGTTAAAGACGCTATGGAGGGCATGTTGTCGCCCGAAATCAGGGAAGATATTGTCGGCGAAGTTGAGGTGCAGCAGGTATTCAAGATTTCGAAAGTCGGCACAATCGCAGGCTGTATCGTCAAGGAAGGAAAGATAAAGCGCACTAACAAAGTGCGCCTCATACGCGACGGTATCGTCATTCATTCCGGCGAACTTGGCTCGCTCAAACGTTTTAAGGACGAAGTCAAGGAAGCCGTCATGGGGCAAGACTGCGGTATCTATATCAACAATTTCAATGATATCCAGATTGGCGATATTATTGAACCTTTCGACCAAATTGAGATAAAGAAAACTCTATAAACTATTTAATATGAATTGGTTGGATATTGCAATTTTGATTCTTGCCGGCATCGGCCTCATCAAAGGGATTGTCGATGGCATGATAAAACAGGTTGTATCTCTCGGCGCTTTTATTATCGGGATTTATTTTTCTACCTGGGCGGCGGAAAAGTTGAGCGTTTATCTGGCTAAATTAACATGGATACCGCCGGAAGCAAATGTTATCGTCAGTTATGTGCTGGGGTTTTTACTCATCGTTTGCTTAGTAATGTTGGCGGGCATGATTGTGAATCGCCTCGTCAGCGTGACACCCTTGAGTTTCATTAATCACTTGATTGGCGGCGCGATAGGATTGCTTATCACTATTTTGTTTATCAGCTTGGTTTTCAATATGATAGAGATATTCGACAAGAAGTCGAAAGTGCTCCCGCAGGAGACGAAAGTTGAATCGCGTTACTACGATAAAGTCCGAAAAATGATTCCCGCCGTTTTCCCCGGAGATATCTTCCAAACCATACAGGAAGCGGTGAAGAAGAAAATTGAGTAGTTTATGGATGAAAGGGATAAAGAGAAAGAAAATATACTGAATGATGTCACGTCGGGAGAATACAAATACGGTTTTACTTCCGACGTTGAGACGGATATGTTGAGGCGCGGCCTCGACGAAGATATCATACGCACTATTTCATTGAAGAAGGAAGAGCCTGCCTGGTTGCTCGACTTCCGCCTTAAGGCTTTTCGCTATTGGCAAACAATGGAAATGCCCCGATGGGCGCATCTCAATATTCCACCTATTGATTATCAGGATATTATATACTATGCTGCTCCTAAAAAGAAGGATAGGCCGAAAAGTTTGGACGAGGTTGATCCCGAACTGTTAAAGACCTTCGACCGTCTGGGTATCCCGCTTCATGAACGTAAAATAATGAGTGGAATGGCTGTTGATGCCGTGATGGACAGCGTTTCGGTCAAGACGACATACAAGGATACGCTCGCCGACAAGGGCATAATTTTCTGTTCGTTCAGTGAAGCCGTCAAGCATCATCCCGACTTGGTGCAGAAATATCTTGGGCATGTCGTCGGTTATCGCGACAATTATTTCGCGGCGCTCAATTCGGCGGTCTTTTCCGACGGCTCTTTCGCTTATATTCCTAAGGGCGTGCGTTGTCCGATGGAATTGAGCACTTATTTCCGTATTAATGCCGCCAATACGGGGCAGTTCGAGCGGACGCTTCTTATCGCGGACGACGAGGCCTATGTCAGTTACCTCGAAGGCTGTACCGCTCCGCAACGTGATGAAAATCAGCTCCATGCGGCGATAGTCGAAATCATCGCTTTGGATCATGCCGAAGTCAAATATTCGACGGTACAGAACTGGTATCCCGGTGACAAGAACGGTGCGGGCGGCATTTACAATTTCGTCACGAAACGCGGCCTCTGCAAGGGCGAAGGCAGCAAAATCTCATGGACGCAGGTTGAGACCGGCTCGGCGATAACATGGAAATACCCGTCGTGCATACTCGCAGGCGATAATTCGGTAGGAGAGTTTTATTCCGTCGCTGTGACTAACAACTATCAGCAGGCCGATACGGGTACGAAGATGCTGCATCTTGGCCGAAATACGCGCAGCACGATAGTCTCGAAAGGTATTTCGGCAGGCCACAGCCAGAATAGTTACCGCGGCTTGGTCAAGGTCGGCCCTCACGCCGAAAATGCCCGCAATCACAGCCAGTGCGACAGTCTGCTATTAAGCTCTACCTGCGGCGCACATACCTTCCCTTACGCCGACATACAAAACGATACCGCAATAATAGAACACGAGGCTACGACCTCGAAAATCAATGAAGACCAGCTTCTTTACTGTAATCAGCGCGGTATTGATACCGAAAAGGCTGTCAGCCTGATTGTCGGCGGCTATGCCCGCGAGGTGATGAACAAGCTGCCGATGGAATTTGCCGTTGAGGCGCAAAAACTGTTGGCTATTTCTTTGGAAGGGAGTGTGGGATAGGATATTTAAATTTGAATGGATGTATTATGTTGGAAATTAAGAATTTGCATGCTTCGATAGGGGATAAGGAAATATTGAAAGGGATAAATCTCACTGTCAAAAAGGGTGAAGTTCATGCTATCATGGGACCTAACGGTTCGGGAAAAAGCACCCTTAGCAGTGTGCTTATAGGAAATCCTGTTTTCAAGGTCACGGAGGGGACAGTTACGTTCAAGGGGCGTGACTTGCTCGCTCTTTCGCCCGAAGATCGCAGTCGCGAAGGGCTTTTCCTGAGTTTTCAGTATCCGGTAGAGATTCCCGGAGTTAGTATGGTCAATTTTATGCGCACAGCCGTCAACGCCCACCGCGAATACCGTGGAGATGAACCTGTTTCGGCGACCGACTTCCTCAAGATGATGCGTGAAAAGCGGACTATAGTCGAAATGGACAGTAAACTGACGAGCCGCAGCGTCAACGAAGGCTTTTCGGGCGGCGAGAAGAAGCGAAACGAAATATTCCAAATGGCCATGCTCGAACCTCTGCTGTCGATACTCGACGAGACGGACAGCGGTCTTGATATCGACGCCCTGCGTGTAGTCGCCAATGGAGTGAACAAACTCAAGACCCCCGACAATGCCACGATAGTCATAACCCACTATCAACGTCTGCTCGACTATATCAAGCCGGACATTGTGCACGTCCTTTACAAAGGTCGCATAATTAAAACAGCCGGACCGGAACTTGCCCTCGAACTCGAGAAAAAAGGATATGAATGGATTAGTGAGTAGAGACATGCAAGTAGAGCGGCAATACATAGATTTTTATGCGAAGTTGGAAGACGTCATTTGCATGAACGCCCCGGAATGTATGAATAGACGGCGTAAACAGGCGTTTATGGATTTCAAAAAACAGGGTTTCCCGACTTTGAAAGACGAGGATTATCGCAGGACTGATGTCGCCGCTGCTTTTGCACCCGATTTCGGAGTGAATTTCAACCGCTACAAGACGCAGCTCAACCCTGCGGAGGTTTTTCGTTGCGATGTCCCTAATATGAGTACCCAGCTGTTTTTTATTATTAATGACTCGTTTAACGATGACAACCTGCCCGCATCAAGGTTTCCGAAAGGCGTTTATGTGGGCGGTTTGAAAACTTTCGCCGAAAATTGTCCCGAAATCGCGGCAAAATACTACGGCCAAATAGCCAAGACATCCGAAGATTCTATTACCGCCCTCAATACTATGTATGCACAGGATGGCTTTGTGCTGTATGTACCTGAAAATGTGCGCATTGAAAAGCCTATTCAGTTGGTGAATGTCTTTCGGAGTGCGGCGGATATTATGGCTAATCGCCGTATCCTCGTGATAATGGAACCCGGCTCTCAGGCGCAACTTCTTGTCTGTGACCATACCATGGACGAAATTCGTTGCCTCGCAACACAGGTAGTTGAGATTTTTGTAGGCGAGGGCGCCGCCTTCGATTATTACGACCTCGAAGAAAGTTCCGTCTCGACAGCTCGTTTCTCGTCGCTCTATGTCCGTCAAGAGGCGGCGTCGAACACCCTTATCGACGGCATAACCCTCAATAACGGCCTCACGCGCAATAACTATCGCATCACGCTTGCCGGAGAGGGCGCCGATACTACGCTCTGCGGCATGTCGATACTCGACCGCGACCAACACATCGACGCCTACACCCATATCGACCATGCCGTCCCCCGTTGCCACAGCCGTGAACTCTTCAAAAACGTGCTGCGCGACAAGGCTGTCGGTATCTTCACGGGACGTATTTTAGTCGAAAAAGGCGCCGAGAAAACCGAGGCTTGCCAAACAAACCGCAACCTTTGTTTGACTAACGACGCTTGCGCTTACAGCAGACCTCAGCTTGAGATCTATGCCGACGATGTCAAATGCACTCACGGTATGACTACCGGCCAATTAGACGAGCAGGCGCTATTTTACATGCAAAGTCGCGGCCTCTCACGCGAAGAAGCCCGTATCCTACTGAGTGTGGCATTTACATCCGATGTTATAGAAAATGTCCGCCTCGATGCGCTTAAAGACCGGCTTCACTATCTGGTGGAGAAACGTTTTCGCGGCGAACTTGCCCAATGTGCCGACTGCCGCGTAGGTCGATGAATTTCCGAAATAATACATACTTTACTATGAAACATATTTGCTCGTTAATTTTTTGCCTTGCCTTCATCTCGGCTTATGCGCAACAGACGCAGCAAGACACCCTCATCCCCTTCGACAAGGCATACAAGAGGGTTTACAATATCAGCAGGACTGATGGCAGTAAGCCCGTTATTGACGGACGTCTTGATGAAGATTTCTGGCTTAAACAAGGTAATATTACTTTGGATTTCGTGCAGGTTACACCGTTTGAAAGACGCACTTCCTCCTCCCCTACCCGCGCTAAACTGCTTTATGACGAAAAATATATTTATGTAGGCGTCTGGTGTCG
>JAISUX010000127.1 GCA_031271805.1 Tannerella sp. | reverse complement strand
AAAACGGCATTTCAACAAATGATATAGCCCGTTTGACTAACACGCCAATAGAAGATGTGTACACTATTCTTGCGAATAACTGATACCCTTTCAAAGCAAAGCAGCAAAGCAACGGAAGATGTTTCCATGTAGTTGCATACTGCAAAGGCGCCATTTTTTGCTTAAAACAAATTCATCTATTCCCACTACCGCCACGCCTTCGTCATTTCCTATTATATTGCTTTGTACCTCGCAATGACGGACATGGGGCGTCAAAAAAGGTGGGAAGCCCGCTGCGGCTCCCCACCTCTCCCATATATACACCAACAACAGTTGTATGCCAATCCCCGATTATTTTCTTTTGATTCCGCCGTCTCCTCCCGCCTACGGCCTGAGCCTTGCGTCGCGGATGGTGCACTCGTACCGCGAGGGGTCGGAGAGCTTGAGGGTGATGATATAGATGCCTTTGCGGATGGCGATATTGGCGCCGTTGGGGCGGAGGTTATCGGTGTCGCCGCCAAGGTTGATGTCCCATGAATCGTTGGCGCGGAACTTGAACTCGCCGTCCTCCAGCGTGATTGTGACCTTGTATTCCGACTTCGCGGCGTCGAACTCCATCGGCGTCGAGGCGTCCCAGCCTCCCGGCGTGGCGTCGCCTATCACCCCGAAAGTCTTTATCTCTGTCGCCGACCAGGCCAAGCTCGCCGTGTTCACATTAATATAATAGAAACCTTCGGCTACCGAGAGATTCCCCGCCCCCCCGTCGGTCGAGAGCAGCCCCTCGGAGGCCCCGGCGCCATAATTCGTCCCATCCCATGACGGCATGGAGGTGAATTTGAACTCCCCGTTGAGGGAGACGAAGCCGCTGTAATTCACCATGTCTTCGGAGTATATCACCGGCGCATCCATGGGGTTCCAGCCCTGGTGGCTTCCGGGGACGTAGAGGTAGGGGCCGACCTCGCCCAAGGCCTCGACCTTGTAGGAGTACTCCATCATATCGAGGGTGATTTTCACCCATCCGCCGTCGCGAATCTTCATCGCCCCGCCGCCGGGCACAAGCTCGCCATTCAAGGCCTCGTCGCCATCCACGGCGCATCCCAGGACGCCTTCGCCCCATAAATCCTTCGATTTGCCGGTCAGGAAAGTATCGACGCGCACCTGGGGGATGACTTTCCAGTAGCTCCCGTCGCCGACCTTGACCACGGTCGTGAACAAGGGATTCTCGTAAACATCCCCCGTGTGGCTGAATTTCAGGAGCGTCCTTTCGTCGTTGTCGATCCATCCCGTGACGTCCCCAATCAGATAGTAGGCCACGTCGATGAAAGGCGCCTTAGGCGTGACGCTCACTGCCAGTTCCCCGGACACAGCCCTGTACGATTCCTCGCCGATATCTATTAAGGCGGAGACCACTCCTTTCAGCGTCCTCACCTCCGGCCGCTTGCCGTACAGCGACGTCACCAAGGCCTGCAGCTCCGCCGTCTGCGCCCGGCCCTCCGCCGAAAGGCCGATTGTTTGCCCGTCAAGTTCTATCTCATACCCGCGCACCTCGCCGCCCTCGACCACCGGCGCGGCGAACGACACTATAGCCACATCCTCGCCCACGACAGTATTGAGGTCAATCACCCCCTTCGCCTGGGCTGCGAACACAATCCCTTTAGCATCCTCCGCATCCCAGCTCTGAGGCTCGGCAACGCCGCTGTTGAAATCCTCCTCGCAAGACCCCAGCCCTGCCGCCGCGGCCACAAGCCATATACATATAATAATATATCTTTTCATAACATACGTATTTAATTATTTATACTCGCCCTTGCCGGACATGAAATTCAGGTACGCCCTCTTGCCGGCGCTCTGGGTATAGCGCTCCTGGTCATCTCCCCGGCCGCGATAGTTGATCACCCCATCTGCGGCCACGATAAACTCCGAGTGCCACCAGTCCTCGCCCGCGATGCTGACGCACATCCTCACCTCGGCCGTCGCCCCGAACGGCGGCGAGACGAAGTAGCCATCCGCCGCCGTAGGAACCTCGAACCGGTTCTCGTCTCGTATGCTCCAATCGCCCTCGTAGCCCACGCCGCCGATAAGATAGACCGTCGGAGGCTCGAAGCTGACGGTATATTTCACATCCCTGCCGACTATATCGGCATCCACGGTCACGAGGTACCAGCCTGCCTTGGAGACCGAGATATTCCCGTCGCCACCAAGGCCTGCGCCGGCATTATCAACCACCGTCGCTGAGGTGCCGAACTCGCCCCCGTCCCATGCCTTAGCGGTGTTGAACTTCATCTCCTCGCCTGCGGCGCAGTAGATGATGCGCCAGAAAATCCCGTTCTCGCCATATACCGGCGTCATCTCGAATGCTCCCGTCCAGTCCCAGGCCCCCAAGCCGCCGCTGCCGATGATGTACATCTCCGTCGGTAGCACGGTCGGGCTAAGGGCGAAGATGGTGCGGACGTTCTCAAGCGCCACGGGGTTGGAGTAGATCTCCCCCTCGCCGTTGGTCAGCGCCGCGCGTAGGCGGACGTACATCTTGGTCGTAATCGGGAAATCGTCCTCCGTCATGCCCTCCGCCAGCGCCAGGGTAGTCTGCGCGACAGCTATCTCGGAGGCATCGACCTCCATGCGGGCGGTGTTGTAGGACGTAGCGAGGTCCATGAACTTCCCCTCCGTCGCAAAATCGCCGCCGAGCGAGACCTGCACCGAGTAATTGACCGCCGCCGTGAAGCCATAGTCAGGCTGCGAACAGGTCAGTTCGACGCTCCGCGAGGCCTCCAAGTCGTATATCGCCCCGGCGGCGTATGGCGGAGTGTTAAGCGTAAACTCCGTCGGAGGGTGCATCACCGGGTTCGAGCCGCGGTCGTCCTCGCAAGACGTTATCAAAATCGCGACAATCAGCACCACCCCCATCGAAAGGACGAGCGTAAGCACCTTTGCCGCTAATATCAGTTTATTATCCGTAGTGTTCATATCACATTAATTATATTAATATCCGTTGTTCTGTACCAAGTTTGAATTAGTGATGACGTCGCTCGAGGGGAGCGGGTAGAGGTTGAAGATGGCGCTGAAGGCCGTCCCGTTCTGCACGCCGCCTTTCCACTGCCAGAGGTAGTCGTTGCCGCCCCCGAACTTGCCGAAGCGGATGAGGTCGGAGCGCCGCCTCCCCTCGAAGTAGAACTCCCGCGACCACTCATCGAGGATGTTGTCGAGCGTGTAGGACGTCTCCGTGCGGGCGTTGGCGCGTCGGCGGAGGGTGTTGACGGCTTCGGTAGCTTCGGCCGTTGGCACGCCGTTGTTGAGGCGCACCGCAGCCTCGGCGTAGGTGAGGTAAGCCTCCGCGAGCCTCAGCAGCGGGATGTCGGTGTCAACAAACTGCGAATTGCCGGCAGGCGAGCCGTCGGCGCGGAGGTTGGTGTATTTGACGCACGATATTCCCTCGACGAAAAGCGCTTCGTTGTCGATCGACAGCGTGCGGTTGGCGCCGTGGAACAGCGCGCGGTCGTCGCCGGCCGCTTTGACCATCTCCGTAGCCTCGACGCCGGGCACATCGCCCTTGGCGAAGAACTTGAACAACAGTTGCTGGCGGCAACGGTTGCCCGCCCACTGCTCCGTAGTGCCGTATGCCGGCATGTCGTCGGTTTTCTGGGTCGATGCTACGAGGAATAGCGAACCGCCCCAGTTGCGCGTCGTGATGCCGTCCTGCAGGATAGGCAGTATAAGTTCGTTGTTGGCCTGGTTGGTGGCGCTGCCGTTGTTGTCGGCCATGAAGAGATGCCTATATACGGGCGCCAAGGAGTAGGCCGAGCCTATTACCTTCTTCGCCGTTTCGGCCGCCTCAGCCCAGCGCGCCTTGCCGGTATATACTTCGGCGTTCAAATACAGGCGGGCCAGCAGCATCCATCCGGCCGCTTTATCGGCCCGCCCGTAAGTGTTCGCCTTTGGTTCCTGCATCGTCTCCGTAGCTTCGAGAAGCTCTGTTTCAATGAAATCGAACAAGGCCGAGCGCTGTATCTGCTCGGGATTGTCGGTCGAAACCTTGGTTACGAAAGGCACATTGCCAAACAAATCAATGAGGTAGTAATAGTTCAGGGCGCGCAGGAAACGTGTCTCGGCGCGTTGCAGCACGCTCTCAGGGTCATCTTTGCCTTCAATCTGCTCAAGGAAGAAGTTGCAGAGCGTGATGTTGAAGTAGAGGCGGTAGTAGAGGCCTGTCACCTGATTGTGCGCCGACCCCCAGCTCGCGTGGTTCAACTCCGGAATGCCCGGGTCTGTCCAGTTGCAGTGAGCCTCGTCGGTAGGCAGTTCCTGCAGGTTCCATATCAGGCGGAAGAAATCAGATGTGCCTTCGTCTATCCCGTCCACATCGCCCATGCCTGCCGGGCCTTGCTGGCCGGTCAGCCCTAGGGTGGAATATATCTTCGTGAAAACTTCGTTCTGATTGAAATCCATCGTAACGCTTGGGTCAATAGGGCTGACGTCGAGATCGTTGATACATGAGTTGAAGCCGACGGCTATAGCTAATACGACTATTGTTTGTAAAATATTATTTTTCATATTACATATAATATTTAGAAGTTAGAAGTTAGAAGTTAGAAGTTAGAAATTAAGCGTTAATCCCACAAGCGACACCATCGGACGCGGGTAGATACTGTTGTCAATTCCCGTATTCACTTCGGGGTCAAGGCCCTTGTATTTGGTGATAGTGAATACGTTCTGGATAGCCGCGTAGGCGCGTCCCGAAAGCCCGAACAGCTTGTCGAAAGAGTAGCCGAGCGTCAGGTTGTCGCATTTCAGGAAGGAGGCGTTCTGGACGAAATAGTCCGACAGGTAATAGTTTCCCAGTCCTTCCCAGTTGTTTTCGAGCACCATTCGCGGTCGGTTGATAAGGAAACCCGACGGTGCGTAAAGCATCTTGAGGTTGCTGTTGTTGCTTTCGATGTCGTTGTAAACATAGTTGTTGAGGCTTGCACGCATCGAGAAGCCGAGATCCCAACTCCCGTACAGGAATTTCGAGGTGAAACCGATAAGCACATCGGCCGTCGGCTTCTTGTAGGAATACTGGTCGTTGTCGTTGATGCGCCCGTCGCCGTTGCGGTCAACGAACAGATTCTCAATCGGCTTGCCGTTCTCGTCGTAAACCTGCTGATAGACGAGGAAGGAATATGCCGGATAGCCTACGGTATGCGCCTGGCAGGTCGCTCCGGTATTTGCGGTGATGCCGCCAGTCAGCACATAATAGCCCTCGACGTCGCCGCTCGTCAGCTTGGTTATTTTGTTGTTATTATGCGTGATATTAAATCCGGCGTCCCAGGTGAAGTCTTTGGTTACAATCGGTTTGGCATTGATCGTGAACTCAATTCCTTTGTTCTCAAGCGAGCCGATATTGGCGGTTACCTGATTCTTAAAGTTTGTACCGGCAGAAACAAAGACGTTGTTGATCAGGTCTTCGGTGTGGCGGAAATAGTAATCCACTGCGCCTGAAATCCTTCCGTTGAGGAATCCGAAGTCAATCCCGGCATTGTAAGTGGCCGTTCTCTCCCATCGCAGGTCTTTGTTGAAAGCGTCTGGGCGGTAGGTTTCGCCCTTGCCGTAGCCTATGGGGTAGTAAGCGCCGTCTTTGTTGAGGGTGTAGGAAGCGAAATAGGCATAGTCGGTGCCGATATTCTGCTGGCCTGTGATACCGTAGCCAAGGCGCAACTTCAGGTCCGACAGCTCTCCGACGTCTTTCAGGAAGTCTTCTTCTTTGATTTTCCATCCGAAAGCGAACGAGGGGAATGTGCCCCAGCGATTGTCTTTACTGAAGCGCGAAGAGCCGTCGAATCGAAGGGTCGCCGTGAATAGGTAGCGATTCATTAGCGAGTAGTTCAGACGCCCGAAGAAAGAGACAAGATAATTCTCCGTAGCCCAACGCACGAGCGTAGGCTGGTATTTCTGGCCGGGATTTTCGGCATGAGTAGGCTGATAATAACCGGTATTTTCCGTTATCCCCTCGCGATGAAAATGCTGCCACTCATAGCCGGCCATAAGGTCGAAGCTGTGAATATCAAGAGTTTTTAAATATTGCAGGTAGGAGTTGAATGACAGGTTATATTTATCGACATCCTCATAGCCGTAACTTCCATAGTAGTTGTTGGAGTAGGAATAAGGGCTGATGTCGGTTGTCTGCTTGCCGTTAGAGACGTCCATGCCCCCGTTGGCGTGGATATGCAGTTCGGGCAAGAAGGCAAAAGCATAGTCGGCTTCGAGGTTGCCCACTAAGGATCGTGATTTCGCGCGGTCGTCCTTCAACTCCAACAGCGACACGGGGTTTGAAGGCGCGAGTGAGTTGGTAGAAAGCGTCCAGCTCGGGTCGTTGAACGAGGCGCCGCTGGTAGTCCACTGAAAATAGCCGTCGAAGTACTTTTTATAGGCATCCCTCGAATCGAAGACCGACTGCGTCGGGTCCATCGTTACGGCGGTGACTATCGCGCCCCCGTCGGCATAGCGGTTCAGCGCGTACATGAACTTGAGATTGCCGTTGAACTTCAGCCGGTTTCCGAAGAACGACGGCGAAATGTTCAAACTCGCCGTATAACGCTCAAATTCGGAGGTTTTAATAATACCGTTCTGTTTGGTATATCCCAGCGAGAGCCGGTAAGGCATAGACTTGTAACCGCCGTAAATACTGACATTGTGGTCGGTAGAAAGGGCTGTGCGATAGATTTCGCCCTGCCAGTCGGTGTCGGACGAGCCGAGCGCGGCGTAGGCATCGCTTCCTTCGCCGTAAATATCGGTTATCAGGCTGCGATATTCTGTTGCGCCCATCACTTCAAGGGTCTTTTTCAGATTGCTGACCGAGACGTTGCCGTCGTAGGTAACGCGGGCTGTCAGGTCTTTGTCGCCCGATAAAGAGCCTTTTTTGGTGGTGATGATAATGACGCCGTTAGAGGCTCGCGAGCCGTAGATAGCCGTCGCCGAAGCGTCTTTGAGCACCGTAAAGGTCTCAATGTCATTAGGATTGACCATCGACAGCGGGTTGGCAAGCCCCTTCACGCCCTCGTTGTCCATCGCAAGTCCGTCGATTACAATCAGCGGGTCATTGCTGGCGTTGAGCGACGAGCCTCCGCGAATACGTATTGTGGCGCCTCCGCCTGGCGTTCCGCCGTTCGACTGCACGTTGACGCCGGCTATTTTCCCTGTCATAAGGTCTTGGGCATTAGTTGTCAGACCGCGGTTCATAGCGTCGGGTTTGATAGCTGTTACCGAGCCGGTGGCGTCGTCTTTCTTTACCGAGCCGTAGCCTATTACCACTATTTCTTCAAGCACCTCGGTGTCTTCCGTCAAAGTGATACGCAGCAGTTCGGTCGTTGCCTTTACTTCCTGCGATTTGTAGCCGATGTACGAAATGACAATCGTAGCATCCGGAGCCGTTGTAAGAGTGAAATTGCCGTCGAGGTCGGTTATTATGCCGTTGGTTGTACCTTTTTCAACAATATTGGCGCCTATTACCGGTTCGTTTGTCTCATCAACCACCGTGCCTCTGACGGTGACATTCTGGGCTGCTATACCTGCGGCGAAAGCCAGTCCCAGTATAACCAAACCGAGAGACCTTGTTCTAAAAAACAATTCGTTTAATTTCATTGTACATTCTTTTATTATTTAACATTTTCAATGATACTTATTGCGTATCCGCCGCCAGGAGCGGCCTTAAGCAATAGTTTTGTTTTGCTTGTAACTTTCTTATTACTAATGGTATAAGCCTTGGGATTCTTGTCGTAATGCGCATCATCCGCATCGGCATAAATTGTCGCTGTGTACTGTTTACCTGGTTCAAGAAAGTCGAGTGTCAGGTGTGATGTATGCCCGTTTTCGTCGGCAATGCCGCCTACGAACCAATTACCTGTGCCCTTAGCCTTCCTTGCGACGGTGATGTAGTCGCCCGGTTCGGCTTCGAGATACTTGGAATCGTCCCAGTCGATGGCTACGTCCTTGATGAAGCGGAAGGCATCGAGGCGCTTCTCGTAGTTTTCGGGCAGGTCGGCGGCCATCTGCAAGGGGCTGTACATAGTCAGGTAGAGGGCGAGCTGGTGGGCTAAAGTCGAGCGTACCCGTGAGGTATTGTTGGGATTGACGTTGGCCACATCGGTTTCAAAGATCCCCGGCGTATAGTCCATCGGGCCTCCGATAAGCCTTGTGAAAGGCAATATGGTCGTGTGGAAAGGCTTGTTACCCCCGAAAGCCTCGTATTCGGTGCCCCGCGCCGACTCGTTACCGATGAGGTTGGGATAGGTGCGGCAGAGGCCTGTCGGGCGTACTGCTTCGTGGGCGTTGACCATGATCTTGTATTCCGCAGCTTTCTTGACTGCGTAAAGATAGTGGTTGACCATCCACTGCCCGTAGTGATACTCACCGCGCGGGATAATATCTCCCACATAGCCGCTCTTGACCGAGTTGTAACCATACTGTTTCATCAGTTGGTAGGCCTTGTCGATGTGGCGTTCGTAGTTGCGTACCGACGATGAGGTTTCGTGGTGCATCATCAGTTTGACGCCTTTCGACGTTGCATATTCGTTAAGGGCTTTAATGTCGAAATCGGGGTAGGGGGTCGTGAAGTCGAAAACATAGTCTTTCGAATTGCCGAACCAATCCTCCCAACCTATGTTCCAGCCTTCGACGAGCACCTGGTCGAAGCCGTGCTCGGCGGCGAAGTCGATATAGCGGCGCACGTTGGCATTGTTCGCCCCGTGCATGCCGTTGGGTGTGGCCTTCGTGTAATCGGTCACGCCGAGCTGTACCGACGGGAAGTCGTTCGTGTATGCCCAGGTCGATTTCCCGGTAATCATTTCCCACCATACGCCGACGTACTTAACGGGTTTGATCCACGACACATCGTCGTAAGCGCAAGGCTCGTTGAGGTTGAGCGTCAGGTGCGAGGCAAGGATGTCGCGGGCGTCGTCGCTCACTATGACTGTGCGCCACGGAGAGTGACATGGTGTCTGCATGTAGCCTTTTTTGCCTTTCGCGTCCGGGGTCAACCACGAGCGGAAGGTCAGCGTCTTGTCGTCGAGTTCGAGTGACATGCAGGAATAATCGACTAAGGCCGCCTCGTGCAGGTTGATATACAATCCGTCGTCGGTTTTCATCATCAGAGCTGTCTGTACGCCGGTGTCCGAGAAAGGCGTCTGCGATGAATTTTCGGTGATTGCCCCCTTCATCAGCCCGCGGATTTCCGATAGCCGTGATTCGGTATAGTCATATTCCTGAGTGTCGTAATCGCCTGGAATCCAGAATGCTGTGTGGTCGCCCGTCATTGCGAACTCGGTGTACTCCTCTTTTATAATGAAATAGACGAGGTTTTTCTGAACAGGGAACTCGTAGCGTAAGCCCATCCCGTCGTCGTAGAGGCGAAAGCGCACGATCATAATTGCGTCCTTGTCGTTTTGGCGCAGTGTCACGGCAAGCTCGTTGTAATGATTGCGTATCTTGGCGACCTCGCCCCAGACAGGAGTCCATGTCTCATCAAATGTCGTTCTTTCGGACTTGACAAGCGAAAAATCTTTGCGTAGCGAAAACCCTTCGGCCTCAAGCCCTAAACCGCTCTTTTTGATGACATCTTTATGTTTGAAAGTCAATGCGTAGGTTGGCCTGCCCCCGTCGATCCCGAACTTGAGAACGAGATTCCCGTCGGGCGAAGCCAATTCCTCCGCTTGAACAATCGACGCAGTAGCTATCATAAACGCCATATACGCCTTTTTTAGTGATAATTTTAATTTAATCATACGCTGTAGTTTTAGTGTAGAAATTTTAATATTAAGGGGGAATTACATAACAAATGTAATAACTAAAATATGAAAAGTATTCCGTGAGTAAAAAAAATATAAATAAAATAAAAGGTGTTTAAGGATTATTTCCTTAAACACCAGTGTTTTATATTTTCAACGACAGGTGAAAAATATAAATAAATTATAAAAATTTTGCGACTAAGAGGCTATCGAAATTCGATAAAAATAATCGCGACTCTCAGCTCCCATGCTGTGCAAGCCGTTAGGGCTTTGCCGTCGTTGTCATGAAAATAATCTTATATATTTTCCCTTTTTCCGTCCGGAATGATATTATATTTCCCGGATTATCAGCAGTCTCAATCGTTTTGCCGTTTTCATCGGTTATCTTTATCCGATTGTCCGGTGTATAAATCTTACATTCGTTGCCCGCATTAGACAGGATAGTTGCTTCCGTCGGTTTCGCGTTTTTCCATTTCAGGTCAACGGAAAAGTTTGCCGTCGTTTTCAAACCCGAAAAGCTCCCTGTCTTCCAGGCTTCCGGTAAGGCAGGCAGGAAATGGATAAAGCCTAAGTTGCTCTGTATTAGCATCTCGGTGATGCCGGCAGTTGCCCCGAAATTGCCGTCGATTTGAAACGGCGGATGCGAATCGAACAAGTTTTCGTAAACGCCGCCGGCGTTTGACATTACTATTTTATCATGATAATCGACTTCTAAAGCATTTTTCAGCAGTTTGTAGGCATGTTCGCCGTCCAAAAGCCGCGCCCAGCAAGCAATCTTCCATGCACGCGACCAACCGGTGCCGCCGTCGCCTCGCGACAGTAAAGCCGTTTTGGCAGCATTGGCGTAAACGCTGTCTTTCAGATAAGAAATCTGATTGCCGGGGTAAAGCGCGATCAGGTGTGACAGATGACGATGTTCATCTCCCTGAATATCATCCTTTTTACGCCACTCACGTATCTGCCCCCAACTGCCGACGTGTAATCCGTTGTCTAATTTTTCAAATTTGCTTTTAAGTTCGGAAATGAATTTTTCGTCGGTCTTGACAAACGCCGTAGCTTTCAAAGTGTTGTCAAACAATTCCCGGATAAGTTGTTGTGCGTATGCGATGCCGTTTTCAAGTCCGGCCGACCAACTTGACTGTTCCGGCGACCATTCGTCGGGCGCAACCCATTTACCATGGTCGTCGATTATCATCCTGTCAAACCAAAATTCACAAGCCGCTTTCATTGCCGGAAAAGATTTTTCCAGGTAATCAACGTCTTGAGTATATTCAAAATGTTGCCAGAGGTGCATGCAATACCAGGCATTGGCCGGACGATTCCAGTTCCAATCCGAATAACCGAAGATATTGTTCTGCGTTTTAATCGTCCAACCCCGGCATCCGTGCCATTTTGCCATTTCTGTCCACGAGCCGCTTTGTTTCATCGCTTCGGCCGTTATATAGTTGGTAAACGGCAAATGACATTCCGAAAGGTTGGCATTTTCGGCAAGCCAGTAATTCATTTGAATATTTATATTACTGTGAATATCAGACTCCCAAGGTGGTCTATTACTGTTGTTCCAGAGGCCTTGCAGGTTATTGGGCAGATCCGTTCCGCGCGAAGATGCAATCAGCAAATATCGCCCGTATTGGAAATACAACATGTCCAAATAAGCGCTTTCGCGATGATTTTTGACTAATTCGTCCGTTGGTATTTCCGGCGCTTTTGCGCCGAAATCTAATTTCACTCTATCGAAAATAGGTTGATAATCAGCTAAATGACATGATTTCAATTCTGCAAAAGACTTTTTTGAAGCAGCATTGGTAATTTCAGAGATGCGATTATGTATATCGTCCGCGCTTCCGGAGAAATAAGTCGGTGAATGGATGTCGTAGTTGGTCGCTCCCGTAAGCAGTATCGTGACTTCATCGGCATTTTCAACAGTAATTTTATTCTCTTTCGTCGATAGCTTTCCGCCGCTATTTAAAACGGCGACTTGCGCTTCGTAATTCAAGATGTCAAGTTTGCCCGAGATAGTAATTTTGTTTCCCGAAACGGACTTTTTGCCTTCGTGAGCATCCTGTAAATCAACGGAAAAAGATAATTTACCTTTCTTGCCCTGCGTTGAAAGCCGCATCACGATGCTTTTGTCGGGGAAAGAGCAAAAGTATTCGCGAAGATACTTTATCCCGCCCAAAGTATAAGAGACAGAGCCGATAGCATTATCCAAACTTAACTCACGTTTATAGTTTGTGGCCTTATCGCCAATGCACTGAAAATCAATGAATAAATCTCCGAAATTCTGGTATGCACCGCGTTTTTCGGAGCTTCCCGTCCAAAGCGTTTTGTCATTGAATTGCAACTGTTCGCGTTCGACGCCTCCGAAAAACATTCCGCCAAATTCGCCGTTGCCTATCGGTAGCGCCTGCATCATCCAATCTTCGGCAGGCTTATCGTACCAAAGACGCATAGTCGGCTGGTTCACCGTGTTGAGCTGATGTTTTGCATTTATATTACCGCATAAGCAAAAAGCTGAAAACAGTGAAACACAGATAATTATATTCTTCATTATGCTATTCAAATCCTGATTTTTGCAATTCATTTAATTCTTCATCGGTCGCGAAGCCGCCGGTTTTAACAAGGATCAGGTGGCGAAAGACGGCCTTTTGACCCGGTGTGAGCGTAAATGTGACTAATGGCGCTTGTGGTTCAAAGACTTGGCTACCCATGTTGTTGGTTGAGAACAGGCCGTAGCCGCGTGCATGCGAGTGGGCGGGATAGCCCGGATTGTTGGGATGGTCGATTATGGCAAGCGAGATTTTTTCGCCATTCTTGTCGGCCGAGAGACTAACCCAGCGTGTCGGTTTACCCCATACGTCTCCGCCTTCGACGCCCTCGCTGTTGCGATATACGCCGTTGACGCCCTCGTTGTTCATCGACGACACATTGGTCTCGTTGCCGTTAGCGTCAAGGAACACTTCCGGCTTGGTCGAAGGTTCCTCGAAAGCGCGATCGACACGGATGGCGATCAAGCCTTCCTTGTTGTCGGTGAAGACTACGGTATCGACGGCCGTCAATTCGGTTATCCTTTCGATGATGCGCTCGTCGCCTTTTCCTTTGAAAATGAAGCGCGTCTTTTCCTTCAGAAGCGTCTTGTTAGAGTTGTCGTTCCAGTCGGCTTCGATGTCGAGTTCGCCCTTGTCTTTTCCGCTTTCCGTTTTGGTTATTGCGCGGTGGCGGGTCGAGCCGTACAAGTCTTTTTTGTCGGCAGGGATGGCGTATGAATTATTCCAGAAATCAAGCCCGTTGACATCGCCGAAACTGAACCATAAGCCGACATGATGCGGGTGGTCGATACGTTCGCCCGGACGCGGGTCACGGGGGAAGCCGCGAGTGACTACCGTCCCCTTGGCTGTGTAAATCGGATACAGCACAGGCTTTTCCATATCGTCGGGATAGATATACGACGTGAAGAGTTTGCCGTCATACAGTATGTCAACTTTTTTATTAGCCTCGTCGGGGATTACCTCAATGCCGCTTTTACTGCATGATGTGACAGATATAGCGGCAAGAGTCAGGGTCATAATAATCGTTTTCATAGTCGGCTTCAAATCTTTTCTGGTATCACGTATGGCTGGCGGTAGTCGCGTGTCAACATCCTGTTTGCATCTTCGTCGCCAATGAACTGCTCGGCCACGGGGTCGAAGTTCAGTTGCCGTCCGAGTCGATAGGAGATATTGCCGAGGTGCGCTAATGCCGAAGCGAGATGTACTGTCTCTACAGGTCCGTTCTGGATACTCATATCGCGTGCCCGGATTGCGTCGAACCAGTTCTTGAAGTGGGCAGTAAGTTCCCCTTTGGCCGATTTAGACGGGCCTTTTTCGCGCTTTTCGCCGAGATAGGTCTCGTAAGAATCGTAGCCATTGACGACTAAATAGCCCTTGTCGCCGTAGAAGATGTTACCCACGCCTGCGCCGTCTTCGAGGTTGGTACACCAGTTGCGCACCTCGAATTGAATTATCTTCTTCTCCTTAGGATAGTGATATATAGATGTCTGGATTTCAGGCACTTCCTTGCAATCATCCCAAAGGAATTTGCCGCCCATCGACGTGATGCGCTCCGGCAGCGATGTGACGCCTAAGCCCCACATGCAGAGGTCGGTCTCGTGAATACCCTGGTTGCCGACATCGCCGTTGCCGTAGTTCCAGTGCCAATGCCAATTGTAATGAACGAGGTTATGGGTGAAGGGCACCATCGGCGCCGGTCCGCACCACAGGTCGTAATCCAATCCGTCCGGTATTTTCGAAATCCCTTTGTTGCCTATATCGGGACGCCAGCGATAGACCAAGCCTCGTGACATATAGACCCGTCCGATAAGTCCGTCGCGCAAGTGCTGTATCGCTTCGCGGACAGCCTCCGAGCTGCGGAGTTGCACGCCGTGTTGCACTACGCGGTTGTATTTGTACGCTGCCTCGATGACCTTGCGCCCTTCGTGGACTTCATGCGTGCCGGGTTTCTCGACATAGACGTCTTTGCCGGCCTGGCATGCCCAAATCGTTTGCAGCGCGTGCCAATGGTTGGGGGTGGCAAGCGTCACGGCGTCGATGTCCTTGCTCTCGTACAACTTGCGGAAATCCTGCTCAATGCGTACTTTCTGCTTGTGTTTTTCCTCAAAATCCTTTGCGCGCTTTTGCAAAAGAACCATGTCGGGGTCGCACAATGCTACAAGATTGACTTTAGACGTGTTTGCCAGTCTCATAATCTCCTCAATATGGCTCTGTCCGCGTCCGTTTACTCCCAGAACAGCAACATTAATGCGGTCGTTAGCCCCAAACGCTTTCTGTGGAATGACAACGGGCTGCTCTATAACAGAGCTTTTTTCTGCCGCAAAGGCCATTGGCGTGACAACCGATGCTACGGCACCTGTCATAGCCGTCGTTAAAAATTTTCTTCTTGATGTTTCCATTGTAAAATTTTTCGGACTTCAAATTGTAAATCCTTCTCTTTTGACCTTACCGACAAGTCGAAGTCCATATAACCCGCCGTAAAATCGGCTGTAAAAATACAAAAAAAACGACAAATTCTATATTTTTTCTCGGATTTTTTTCTCGCAACATCTTTTTTTTACTATTTTTGTGACTTTCAATGATATAAATTTACCGGAAAAGAAAAGGTATTTTACTAAAGAAAATAGCGATATGAAGAAAATTTTTGAAAATTCGCAGATTAAAGCGATCGAGAAATTTACTATTGATAATGAGCCTATTACGGCTATAGATTTGGTCGAAAGGGCGGCCACGGTGTTCGTAAATGAGTTCGGTCGCAGGTTCAGCCAGCACAAAGGATACGTGTATGTTTTTGCCGGACCGGGAAATAATGGCGCCGATGCGCTTGCCATCGCTCGGCTACTGAGTGAACAAGGCTATCAGGTATCGGCTTATCTTATAAATATGTCCGGATCGCTTTCGCCTGAATGTGAGGCTAATAAGTATAGGATTAAAGATGCGGCGAACATACGGTTTACCGAGGTAGTCAAGGGAGTACATTTTAAGCCGCCTATGTTAGGGCCTGACGACATTGTCATCGACGGCTTGTTCGGGTCGGGCTTGAATCGTCCGCTCGAAGGGGGGTTAGCCGGAATCGTGAAATATATCAACGACAAGGAATCGACGGTTGTCTCTATTGACATTCCTTCAGGCCTCTTCGGCGAGGATAATTCAAACAATAATTACATGCATGTCATTGAGGCCGACCTGACGCTGACTTTCGAGTTTCCTCAATTAGCCTTTCTGCTTCCGGAAAGCGCATACTGCGTGGGTGAGTGGATAGACCTGCCTATAGGCCTTCATTCCAAAGCAATAGATGAGACGAAGGCTTCGTACTACTTGATTACCGATAATGCTGTGGCTGAGATGATTAGGACGCGCTATCGCTTTGCGCATAAAGGTGATTTCGGCCATGCGCTGTTGATTGCCGGCAGTAAAGGAAAGGCAGGCGCGGCGGTACTGGCGGCGCGAAGCTGCATGAGAAGCGGCGTAGGACTGCTGACGGTGCAATTGCCCGAACGTTGCGAAGTTGTCATGCAGACAGCTCTGCCCGAAGCGATGGTTGCTGTTGATAAAAACACGGATTATATCACTTCTCTGCCGGATATTTCCGGATTTGATGCCATAGGGATTGGTCCCGGGATAGGCGTTGCGGACGAGACCGGGGCAATGCTCGAACAGTTACTCAATGAGTTGAAGGTGGTAGAAAGACCGGCTTTGGTTATTGATGCCGACGCCCTGAATATCATTGCAGCTAACAGCGTGCTGCTGAGTAAATTGCCTAAAGAGACTATCCTGACGCCTCACCCTAAAGAATTTGACCGTATCGCCGGCAGATCCGAAAATTCTTATGAGCGTTTGCGAAAAGCTCGTTCAATAGCTGCCGAACAGGGTATTTACATCGTTCTGAAAGGTGGTTATACTGCTATCTGCACGCCTTCGGGAGATGTCTTTTTCAATACAACCGGTAATCCTGGAATGGCGACAGCCGGTAGCGGCGATGTACTGACGGGCATAATCCTTGGCCTTCTTGCGCAAGGCTACAAACCGGAGGATGCTGCCGTAATCGCCGTTTATCTGCATGGCGTTGCAGGCGACTTTGCTGCTTCCAACTACTCCGAAGAAAGTATGCTTGCGGGCGATATTACAACAATGTTAGGGAAAGTATTCAAGCAAATGCACTGAAATAGTGTAGTTTAGAGAGTAATAAAAAAGCTCCGCCGGTATTCCGATGGAGCTTTTTCATTTATATAAAGTCATGAAACTTTTCAGAGTTTCGGTCCTGCCGCCACGAGCGCTTTGCCGGTGTCGTTGCCGGTGAACTTGGCGAAGTTCTTTATGAAGCGTCCGGCGAGGTCTTGCGCTTTGGTCTCCCATGCGGAGGC
>JAISUX010000124.1 GCA_031271805.1 Tannerella sp. | reverse complement strand
ATTCAACTGACCGTCTGCTTTGAGAATCTCGGCGATGTGGTGCTTGGAAGTCCTGTTTTCATGACTGTTTACAGGGATTCCATTTCTTCGGCTTCGCAGCATAAGATAGACAGCCTCATCGCCTATCTGCTGCCTGACGATGATACTTGCAAGGTGTTCAAAATCTCTGTCGAGCCTAAGTTTACACGGCTCATTGTCAGGCTGAACGACAAAGGATTCTTAAACGGCGTTTCAAGGTATCCATGGCAAGTGGAATGTCATTACAATGATAGCGTATTTACGTCGCTTAACCCAGCGATGTCGCTCTATATGAAGAAACGGGCGACTTTGAACGGCGTTGCCGCCAATGGTACGTATGCTAATCCTGTGGCGGTGCTGAACAGCGAGCAGATAAAATACGACATCACGGCGGTGAACGCTAATACGGCTGCGAGCGGCAGGATAATTATCCGCGACACGTTGCCTGACTATCTCGATCCCTACGGCGTTACTATTGCTGCGCCGCTCGATTCGGTAACTACGGCGCCAGGCTCGCCTGCGCGCAAAGTCATGCACTGGTCAATCTCCGGCATGGCGCCTTATGCCTCGCAGACGGTATCTTTCTTTGCTACCCCGCAACCCGGCGCGGTGGCCTCGCAGCCGATGTTCGCCAACCGTGCATGGGTGACGGTTTCCGACACGCTCAATGTCCCTACCGACAGCTCAACCTACCATCAAGGCGCAGGGGTGGCTGTTGTCACTTTCTCGGCAGGAGCGGGTGGATTCATATTCAACGGTGATGTTCAAGCGGTCGATTACCGTTCGACCCTGCGCACAGGCGTTGTTATCGTACCCGATGAGGGCTACGAATTTGTCGGCTGGTCGCATGATGCATACGTCTCGCTTCGTGATGTTGAGATCCCCGCCGCCAACGGCATCATGCACTACGACACCCTCACTGTTTATGGCGATGTCGAGTTGAGAGCCGACTTCGCTCCTTTGTCCCCGACAGCCTCGGAGCCTGCCGTAATTGCGAGTGACGAAGCGCTCTCCGCCCCCACTGTCTGGGCAAACGGCGCCTATCTCTATGTCAGAACATCACCTGCCTCCGTCATTGCGAGGAACGAAGCAATCTCTCCCACTACAACCGTCCTCCGAGTCTATACTCTTGACGGCGTCTTGCGTTTCCAGCAAGCGATACTGACGTCGGGCGTCTCGAAGTTCAAACTCCCGTCGGGCGTCTATATTGCAACCCTCAACAACAGCATCGGCGCCAAAGTACGTATCGAATAGAGGTAGCTCACGGCCTTCGGTGCAGTCCGCACTCTTTGTGTTCCGGGTTCTCCCACCACCAGCGGCCGGCGCGGACGTTCTCACCGGCGTCCGTCGCCCGCGTGCATGGTTGGCAGCCTATGCTTCGAAAGCCCTCTATGTGCAGCGCGTTCACGGGCACGCGGTTAATCCTGACGTATGACTCCACCTCAGCCTCGCTCCAGGCTGCGAGCGGGTTGAGTTTCACGAGGCCGTTCACAGCATCCCATTCTACCGTCTCGACGCCCGTGCGCGTGACGGACTGCTCACGCCGCAGGCCGCATATCCACGCATCGACAGTTGCCAGCGCCCTTCCGAGCGGCTCTAACTTACGCACCCGGCAACACTCCCGCCGCAGCTCGACGCTCCCGTAAAATCCGTTCACGCCATGCTTGCCGACATACTCCTCAACCGGTTTACTGTCAGGAAAATAGACCTCCATCCGGATGCCGTAATACATGTTCGTGCGGTCTATCAGCGAATAAGTCTCAGGGAAAAGTCGCCCCGTATCAAGCGTAAAAATACGCGCCGAATGGTTGATTTTCAATAACATATCCGTCAAAACCTGATCTTCAAGTCCGAGACTTGACGCTAAGGCTATTCGCTTCAAACCGTATTTGCCGAGGAAGAAGCGCAGGATTTCTTCGGGTGTGCTTTGTGCCAATTCGCTGTTTAAGCCGGCGATTGCTTCGGGTGAAAGCGGCGATATACAAGATTCATTCTGTTTCATATCACAAATGTTTGTTCCTCAAGCGAATTAACGATCATTCCGGCGCCGACCGTCACATACGTTGCTTCGTCAATGATGACAAGGCTGCCTGTTGTCCGGTTCTGTTCGTAAAAATCATATTTCAGCGGCTTGGATGTTTTGATTTGAATATGCGCTATATCGTTCATATTCACCTGTTTTTCGCCGATGATATTTTCGAGGGTGTTGATATTGACCTTGTAATAAACGTCCCGAACGACGCCGAACATCTCGTCCGTCGTATGGCGTATGATGTATTTCGCGCCGATGCTCAGCGGGCGGTGGCTCAGCCAGCAGATTAATAGCGAGACGTTTGTATTTATATGCGGTCGTTCGTTGCTTTTTACGATCATATCCCCTCGGCTGACGTCCACGTCGTCGTTCAAGCGTATTGCTATCGACTGCGGCGCAAATGCCTCATCAAGAGACTTTTCCGCTTCGTCAATCGCCTTGATGCTTGATTCGGTGAGTGATGGCAGGATTGTCACCTTATCACCCACGCGAAACGAGCCGCTTGCCAAGCGTCCGGCATAAGCCCTGTAATCATGAAAGCGCTCATTCTGAGGGCGTATGACGTATTGCACCGGCAGACGGGCAGGCAGTTGGTCGAGACCGATTTTCACCGGCAGTGTTTCGAGCAGGTTCAGCAATGTTTTGCCCTGATACCATGGTGTTTTTGCGGAACGGTTCACAACATTGTCGCCTTGCAGTGCGGAAATCGGTATGTAATACACATTTTTGAGTTTCAACTTGGCTGTGATGTCGGCATATTCCCGTTTGATACGTTCGAAAACCGCTTCGTCGAAATCCACCAGATCCATCTTGTTGACGGCGAGGATGACATTGTCCAACTGCAGCAGCGAGGCTATGTACGAGTGTCGTTTGGTCTGTTCGATGATGCCATGTCGGGCGTCAACGAGGATGATAGCCGCATCGGCCGTTGAGGCGCCCGTCACCATGTTGCGCGTGTACTCAATGTGCCCCGGCGTATCGGCTATGATAAATTTGCGGCGCGGGGTCGCAAAATAGCGGTAGGCGACGTCGATGGTGATGCCCTGTTCGCGTTCCGCACGCAGGCCGTCGGTCAGCAGCGCCAGATTGACCTCGTCGTTGCCGAGCCTCTCGCTTGCGGCACAGACGGCTTCCATCTGGTCTTCAAAAATTGATTTACTGTCGTACAGCAGGCGTCCGATAAGGGTGCTTTTCCCGTCGTCAACGCTGCCGGCGGTAGTAAACCGCAATAATTCCATGTCTAAATATGCGCTCATAATTCAATTTCATTAAAAATAGCCGGCTTTTTTGCGATCTTCCATAGACGATTCCGAGCGTTTGTCGTCGGAGCGTCCGCCACGTTCGGTCACGCGCGAAGCAGCAATCTCGCCAATAATATCTTCCAGTGTAAATGCCTCGGAGATAGTCAGTCCCGTGCAAGTGATGTCGCCTATCGTGCGGCAGCGGACGCGCTTGCTCACTACCTTTTCGTCCGGTTTAAGCCTCATGAAAGGATAATACGCGAGCCATACGCCGTCGCGCTCGAAGACCTCGCGTTCGTGGGTGTAGTAGAGGTTAGGCAACGCAATATTTTCCAGCAGGATATACTGCCAGACGTCCATCTCCGTCCAGTTGCTCAGCGGGAAGATGCGAAAATGCTCCCCCATCTGTTTTTTGCCGTTGAAGATGTTCCACAGTTCGGGGCGTTGGTTTTTGGGATCCCACTGTCCGAACTCGTCGCGGTGCGAGAAGAAACGTTCCTTGGCGCGCGCTTTTTCTTCATCGCGGCGGGCGCCTCCGAGCGCTGCATCGAAGCGGTATTTCTCCAATGCGTCCAAGAGCGTAACAGTTTGCAATTTGTTGCGGCTCGCGTTGTAGCCCGTCTCTTCCGTGACGCGCCCGGCGTCAATCGACTCCTGCACCGAGCCGACTATCAGACGCACTCCGAGGCGTTTCACCAAGTCGTCGCGAAACGTCAGCGTCTCCTCGAAATTATGTCCCGTGTCAATGTGCAGGAATGGAAACGGGATGTTGGCGGGATAAAAGGCCTTGCTTGCCAGATGCGCCATCACAATCGAATCCTTGCCGCCAGAAAACAGCAGCACAGGCTTCTCAAATTGCGCCGCTACCTCGCGGATGACATATACCGATTCCGATTCAAGCTCTCTTAAATGTGTTAATTTCCTCATTATTTAATTCTATGTTTTGAAAAACGATTATTGATTACTCGTCCTACAATGCTTATTACAAGCACTATAAGCGTAAGCAGCAGCGCTGCCGCATAAGCCCTCTCGCGCACTTCGGGTATGGGGCTGCTCAGCTGAAAAAATACCGCCAAAGGCAGCGTGGCCGCCGGTTCGCTCAGCGAAGTGGGAATATTGTCCGTAAATCCGGCAGTGAATAAGACGCCCGCAGCGTCGCCTATAGCGCGCCCGACCGACAAGAGCGTAGCGGTCGCTATTCCCGGCGCTATCTGCCTGACTACCACGCGACAGACCTCCCAGCGCGTCGCACCAAGCGAAAAAGCCGCCTCAAGCAGATCCTTGGGGATAGATTTCGCCACCTCGTCCATCGAACGGACAAAGATAGGAATTATCAGCAACGTAATCACGATTATACCGCCCAAAAGCGATGTTTTCAACCCAAAGAAAATCATGATTGTAAACGCAAAAGCGCCGTAAACTATCGAAGGAATACCGAAGAGGACGTCGAACGACAGCCGCGTGAAATAGGCGATGCGCGATTTCTTGCCGAGATAAACGTTCATGTAAAAAACTATGGGAACGCTGATTATAAGCCCTAAGACGGCAGACGAGAGCACTATCATCAGCGAGCCTGCGATGGCGTTCAGGATGCCCCCCTCTTTGCCGAGGTAAAAACCGCCGCCGGGCAAACTGCTGACTATCTCCCATGTCAAAGCCGGGAAGCCCGTCCGAGCGATTGTCCAGATAATGCCCGCGAAAAAGCCGAAAACCGTCAGGGTGGCAAGTATCATCAGCCCGTTTATAAATTTTTCTTCTATATATTTCAATTTCATAACCCGTTATAATTTAAACCGTTTTTCTACATTCTGCAAAATGATGCGTGACAAAGCATTGAAAATAAATATGATAACAAACATCGTGAGTGCGGCGAACATTAACGCCGATTCGTACATCGGCAGCGACAGCATCTCGCCGTAGTTGTTGGCTATGAGGGCGGGTAGCGGGTAGGCGCTGTCGAACACCGAGTGCGGTATCTGCACCATGTTTCCGCATACCATCAGCACGGCAAGCGTCTCGCCAAAAGCCTTGGACACGGCTAACACTACAGCTGCGATGATGCCGGGCATAGCCTTACGAACCACTATCAGCCGTGAGGTCTGCCAGCGGGTAGCTCCCAGCGAAGCCGACGCCTCTTTGAAATCCTGCGGCACGGTCGAAAAAATCTCTACGAACAGGCTGACTAACAGCGGAATAATCATCACGGCAAGCACGATTCCACCGGCCAGTAGCGTGTAGCCGCTGGTATAGTCTACAAAATGCGGCCCAAGTGTGTCGGAAATCCAGGGCACGATGATCAGAGTGCCCCAGAGACCGTAAACCACCGACGGGATGCCGGCCAGTATGTCGAGCACGGGGAAAACGATGTTACGCACAAGACGGTGAGCATTCTCGGTCAGGAATAGCGATGTGAGCAAGGCCACAGGCAAAGCGATAACGACCGAAATAACAGTGACATAAACCGAGCCGAGAATGAACGGCAAGAAGCCGAACTCGCCGGTCAGCGGACTCCATTTGGAACTCGCCAGCAAGTCCCAGGCATTGTTGTCGGCAAGAATCGTTCGCGATTTATAGTACAACCCGATGCCCATAATCAGCAGAAACAGGAGGGATATGACTGTCAACACGCGCATCGCGTTTTCTGCCAGCTTGTCGATAAGTACCCGTCGCATTAATAGATTTAGATTGCTTCGCTCCTCGCAATGACGGTCGACTTCCTCGTTATGACGCTTATTCATACCTTTCAGTTCAGTCTCTCTTTTTCGCTGTTCAACTTATCGTTTGCCAAGCCGATATATCCCGTTTCGGCGACAAATTTCTGTCCTTCCGTAAGTATAAAATTGAGAAAAGCGATGAGTTCGGCCTTTTCTGGCTTTCCTTTTGTCACGAGATAGAGGTCGCGGGCGGGCGGCGAGGGATAGCGATTTTCGCTGATGGCGTTGACAAGCGCTTCGGATGTGTCGTAAAAATCTTCTTCGGGGTCAATCACGCCGTTTTCGTTGACGTCGATAGGCGCCACGGCAAGCCCTGCGAACGGCAGTTTGCTCTTCTGGTCGTAAGCATAAGCGATGTTGTTGTAGCCTATCCCTACGCGGTCTTTTTGCACTGCGGCAGCTACGCCCGGGTCGCCGAAAACGGCTGTCGCTTTGAGGTTTTCCTGTTTCATGCCGAACCAGGCGGCGAAAGTCTCGCCTGCGCCGCAAGCGTCGGAACGGGTGAACACATGTACCGGTATGCGCGATTCGGCGCCCCCCAGCGCTTCGCTCCAGGTTGTAATCTCACCGCCCCAAAGCCGTGCCGCCGTAGCGCGTGTCAAGCCTTTTTTGCGTATCGTCGCAATTTCGGGGTTGTCGGCATTAACGGTCATCACCACCGCATCCTTAACTACCGCGATGGCAAAAGCGCCCTTAGCTGTCTCCTGCTCGTGCACCTCGCGCGATACCATCCCTGCGTCCACAACGCCCGACAGCACATCGGTCATCCCTTTGCCCGCGCCGCCGCCGGAGATGTCAATTTTTACATCCGGATTGATTTTGCGGAACTCCTCAGCCCAACGCACCGCCATAGGATACAACGCAAAAGCGCCCGACAGTTGGATATGCCCGGACAAGCCGTTTTGCTCGCCTTGATAGGCGTTTTTTTGTTCGCGACTACCGCCGCATGAACTTGCTAATAATGTGTATATCAGCAATATAACACTTGTGAACCTTGTCATTATCTAATAATTTGTTATTTTTCAAACCGCAAAAGTACATGCTAACGGAAGATATAAAAATACCATAAAGTAGGTATTTTCACATCGCGTGAACCTAAGTATCTTTGCCGCCGTTAAATACGATTTTCTATGGCAATAAAAATTAAAAATTTGAATGTGAGCATTAGTAACAATCACATTCTCAAGGACATAAATCTCGCGATTCCTAATAACAAGATTACTTGTATAATAGGACCTTCGGGCTGCGGCAAGTCCACTTTGCTGCGTTCAATCAACCGTTTGATAGATAATAACGAGAACGTGAACATCAACGGTCAGATCATTATTGACGGCGAGAACATCTGCGACCGGAAAGTTGAGATAACGCATATCCGCAAAAAGATGGGCTTGCTGTCGCAACGGCCGACGCCGCTGCCGATGTCGATTTTCGACAATATCGCTTTCGGATGCCGGATTCACGGCGTTCGCAACAAGAAGCGTCTGCGTCGGATTGTGGAGGACAACCTGCGCGCAGCGGGGCTGTGGGATGAAGTCAAAGACCGCCTGCAATCACCTGCGTCGAGCCTTTCCATCGGCCAGCAGCAACGCCTCTGCCTCGCACGGGGATTAGCAATAGAACCGCAGTTCATACTCGGCGACGAGTCAACATCGGCCTTAGACCCGGTATCGAGCCACCATATCGAAGACCTGTTCGTGAAATTGAAAGAGAAATTCGGGATAGTGTTAGTGACGCACACCTTGCGTCAGGCTCTGCGTATCGCCGATCATGTGATATTCATCTATCTCGGCGAAGTGATCGAAAGCGGCTCGGCAAAAGAGCTTTTCCACAATCCCAAACACGAACTCACAAAACAATACCTCAGCGGAGCGTTCAGTTGATGTTTCATATATATGAAAAGCGCCCGACAGAAGACCTGCCGGGCGCTTTTTAAATGTATTCTCAAGAATCAATTTCCGTCGGGATTGTCTAAATCGCAGCCGTAGTATTGCTGCAAGATTGTATTGTCCTTAGCCCAATGGATATCAAGACTGATGGCATTGTCGGGAATAGGATTCAGGATTATAGCCGGGTTGCCTTGCTGCTCGGCTTCGGGTATGCGGCAGTTCCATTGCGGGAAGATGCCGTCGAGGTCGAATGTCGTATTGTAGTTAGCGGCATTGATGCCCTTGTACCCGCGGTGCAGGCCGAGTTGGAGGCGCTTGGCGTCGAAGTAGTTTATACCTTCGCCCCAGAACTCAACACGTTTCTGGAAGATGATTTCGTCCACAAGCGACTGAGTATCGGTGCATTTGGTCGAGCAGTCGTAGGAACCGTCGGTGATACGATAGCTCATAAAGGTATTCAGCAGGTTCTTGCCCTCGCCGAAGTTGGTATGCGCTTTGGCTTCCGCTTCGATAAGATACATCTCTTCGACGCGCATCAGCGGGAAATCCATTGCTGCGCCGGTCGAAGCCGTAGCATAGTTGTTGTCGTAAGGACGGAACTTAATAGGCAAATACAGATAAGGATAGCCAAGGAACCAGCCCTTGTTTCCGGAAACGTTTCCTCGCAGCACATCGGCGGGCATTGCCAACTTGTACGTATGTCCGTTGTAAGAATCTTGCCCTGTCCAGACGACGGTGCCGTCGGACTTGATGTTATCGAAGAACACAGGGTCGAGCCATGAGTATTTACGGAAGTCATTGTCGGGGATAGCTTCGTAGGTTTTACGCGAAAGGGCGCGTCCGACGCCCCAGCCATAGACTGTCCATGTCTGCTCCATAACCATCAATCCGTAGAAACTGCCGTAAGGGCCTATGGCTAAACTGGTGTTGTCGGTCGAGACTAATATACCCCACATCCACGAATTTTGCGAAGTGGCGTTATTGAAGCCGTTTACCGGGTCTTCCCACTGGCTCTGCGTCAGAGGAGTGCAGCCGCTCTCATTAATGGCTTTGCGGGCATATTCGGCGGCTTTCTCGTAGGCGCCGGTGATTCCCGCCGTACCTCTTTCAAGGTAAGCCCTGGCAAAAAGCCCGTAAACGCAAGCTTTTGTAGGATAGGCCTTGCTCGGAGGCGTATATCCCGTCAGGTAGGTTTCCGCTTTCTGGAGGTCATCGAAAATCATTTCGTAGTTCTTTTCGACGGTAGCGCGAGGGTTATTCTTTGCCTCCGCCTCGGTCGTTTCTTCGGTGATGACAGGTACGCCGAGTCCATAGAGGGCGTCGGTTGCAGGCTTGCAATACTGCGTATATTTGTACTCGAACATCCTTACCATGTTAAGATAATATAACGCGCGGTAAGCGTAAGCTATGCCAAGGTAGGAGCGCATCGTCTCGTCCTGTGTATCCTTGTCGATAAGGCCGATGACGTTGTTGGCATTGCGAACAAAGGCATAGTGCATGTACCATGAATAGAGTTGGCGGTTGTGGAGCGGGTTGTGCATTCGTGAGTATGTACCCCAGGTATTGTAGCCGTTGGTTCCGGCGATTACAACATCCGTGGTCATTTCTTCGAAAGCAACGCACAGGCCGGGGTAGCCGCAACGTTCGAGAAGGTTGTTTTCCCAGCCTATCATAGCGGTGGGAATGGCGCTAACCATCGCTTCTATCGCCGTGGGCGAACTTTCGAGTTGCGACTCGATGGCTATGCTGGTCGGAAATGTTTCTTCAATGCAACTTGTCATTACAAGCGCCGATGAAACTAATGCTATAAAAAATATCTTGTTCATAATGATTTCAATATTAATAAGTTAGACATTAAAATTGAATTGATAATCCACCTGTGATAGTGCGAATAGGCGAGTAGGTCTCGTTGTTGGTCGAGCCGAAGAACGAGTAACGCGGGTCAAGACCTTGACGTTTAGACGTGTACCACAGATTTTCCATCGAGACGTAGAGGCGCAGGCCGGATACTTCGAAGCGCTTAGTAAGGCTCGAAGGCAGAGTGTATCCGAGATTAAGATTCTGCAGGTTCAGGTAACTTGCGTCGGTAATGAACCTGTCGGAATGAGACGTTTGGTCGGAATCACCACCGTTGAGGCGCGGGATATCGGTGTGATTCTCCGGCGTCCAGGCGTTCAGCAGGTCGCGGTTTATATTGCCTCCGAAAGTGCCTGAAGGAGAGCCCATTGATCGGGAATAACCCATATCGTAAACCTTACCTCCGAGCTGATAGTTGAAATTGACTGCGAAATCGAAGCCTTTCCATTGAAGAGTAGTGCCGAAACCTCCGTATATCTTGGGCATGGATGCGTCGCAAAGATAGTAGGATGCCTCGTTGTAGGTCTTTGTCGTTTCCTGACCGGTAACATTACCGTTTGCATCGACGATGTCCTTGTACCAGAGCGATACGCCATCCTCATTAACGCCTGCATATTTGCGTGTGTAGAAGGTGTATAGCGGCAGGTTTTCGCCGAAGAAGAAAGTACTCGGATTGGCGAAACGTTCTTCTGTCCATGTATAGCCCTTGTAACCTTCTACGGTGAGGGTTTTCTTGTCGTCGGGCAGGGAGATTATCTTGTTCGACACGTGTGTGATGTTGAAGTTGACGTTCCAATTAAGATCTTTTGTGCGGATCACATCGCCTCTCAAATTGACTTCGATACCCGCGTTGCGCATATCGCCGACGTTGTCGTAGTACGATGTGTAGCCGTTGGAAGGAGCGACGAAAAATTCAAACAGCATGTCGGAGGTCAAACGGTAGAAATAGTCCACCGAACCTGTCAGACGGCCCTTGAGCAGCTCAAAGTCGAAGCCGGTATTGAAGTTTGTATTCGTTTCCCATGAGATTTTCTCGTTACCCTTGGTTTGGAAGACGAGCGAAATCTGGTCACCCGAACTTTCGATGCTATACTGGTTGCTGTACAGATATTCACCAATCTTGTCATTACCTTGCGAGCCGATGCTGGCTTTGAATTTCAGCATGTCGAAGGCCGACGAGTCGAACCAACTTTCTTTGTTGATAAGCCATGCACCGCCGAGACTCCAGAAATTACCCCAACGGTGTTTTACAGCAAAACGCGACGAGGCATCGCGGCGGAAAGACGCCGACAGGAAGTATTGCTCATTGTAATCATATTGCAGGCGTGAGAAATAACCCTCGTTGTTGTAAACACTCTGGGACGACGACGATTCGCCGTTGGTTACCGCCCCGTTAAGTTCAAGGTTGTCCGACGAGAACATCTTTGTGCGGTTAGCGCTCAACGACGAATATATGGTCTTGTAATATTCGTGGCCTACCATCAGGTTGACGTGATTAACGTCGAACGACTGCGTATAATTCAATATCTGCTGCACGTTGTACGACCAGCGTCTGCTGTGAGATTTCGATACGTAACCGCCTTGCTGCGAAGATCCGTATATCTCGGTGTAGGGATCTGATACATAAGTGTATCGCGATTCGTCGTTGTTAACGCCGCCGTTGATTGTCAGCTTCAGTTCGGGCAGGAAATTAATGTCGGCATATCCGTTGAAAGTAGTCGCATTTCCCTCGGTGTTGTTCGTATTGTATTTGTTGTTGAACAGCGGATTCGAGCCTGCGAAGTTGGGTCTCGACAAGCCTGCCGCGAAACCGAAGTCGTACATTTGCTGACCGTAAGAGTCGTACATAATGTTCTTGTTGCCGTCGCGCAGATAGACCGGATAAATCGGAGCCATAGCCGTAACCATACTCCAGACGCTACCGGTCGAACCTATCGTACCGTCGCCAACCTTGTCGTAAACATAATTCGTATAACTCAGGTTGGTACCCAGTTTAAGCCATTTCTTAGCCTGGTAATCAACCTTGCCGCGGGTCGAGATACGGGTCATATAAGAACCGGTCGTTATACCTTCGTTGCCGAGATAACTCAGTGACGCATAGTAGTTTATCTTGTCGCTGCTACCGCTGACGTTCAGGTTGTACTCTTGCCTGATGCCTATTTTGGTGCCTTCCTTTTTCCAGTCTTCAGGCTCCAACCAATAGTCTTGACCTTCGTAGGTGACAAGTCTTCCGAGTGTAGCGCCAGGATTTATCTTTCCGTCGGTGCCGATGAAATCCTGGCCTGAAGGAACGGTATAAACCAAATAGTTGTTACTCGTAGCGCCTGATGCCAAGCCGTTTGCGTAGGCATGAGCCTTAGCTGCGTCGTCACCGAGGCTAATGCGCTGGTTGTAAAGCGACTTGTAGTAAGTCTCATACCAAAGAGCCGGCGACTTGATATAGTCGTAGGTCTTCATAGCTACCGAGTTCGTTCCTATGCGTGTATCGAAGGTTATTTTAGCTTCACCTTTTTTTGCACTTTTGGTGGTAATCATAATAACTCCGTTAGCTCCGCGCGCTCCGTAGAGGGCATTTGAAGCGGCATCCTTCAGAACCGTAAGCGATTCGATATCTGCCGGGTTAAGATTGTTTAAATCGCCGTCGAAGGGCATGCCATCGACTACATAAAGCGGTTCGTTGTCCGACGAAATCGAACCGAAACCGCGTACAAGTATCTGCGGCGACGAACCGAACTGTCCCGTAGAATTTGCTAATTGCAAACCCGGCACCTGCCCGACGAGCGTCTGGGCGATGTTTGTCTGCAAACTCTTGCTGATGCTCTCGGCATCAACAACTCCCACCGAACCGGTGAACGCCGACTTTTTGGCCGTACCGAACGCCACAACAACTACTTCATCCAATTGTTGTTCGTCTTCTTCCAGGACGATGTTGAGCGTAGTCCTGTTGCCGACAGCAATCTCTTGGGTCTTATAACCGATATAAGACACCTGAATAGTTGCGCTTGAGGAAACAGTCAGTGTAAACCCTCCTTCCGCATCGGTAATCGTACCGTTAGTAGTGCCTTTAACTACCACACCGGCTCCAATAACCGGCTCCCCGCCGGTATCGGTCACGTTACCCTTAACAACTCTGGTTTGAGCAAACAAAGTCAGAGTTCCACACATGAAAATGCACAATATCCATTTCATCATAGATAAACATTTCATGATCAAATTGTTACTTTTCTCTGTCATAAATTTTTTTTTGAATAACTAATAAGGCTTCATTAAAATATATAGGTCTTACTTCAGGCCGAAGCCATTTTGCCTTCCGGTAAAACTTTTTTTTCAGAAATAAATCTCCCCAAAATGATTCGGACAGTGGTAGTCGGGCGCTGGCAAGGCTATCGGACTCCATGTAACATAGTGAGGATTAGCCGTTTCGTCGGCGCATTTGTAGAAATTGCCGCGTATCATATCCGGTAGATTAGATGCGTCCAATCCCATCAGCTCAAAAGGAATGGCAACGGTCAGTTCCCACTCGAAGATGCCTTTCAGCTCTTCAAAAGCTAAGCGTTGTACGGTTGTGTAGCGGCGGATTGTTTTGTATTCACTCTCTTTGAACGGCGTGCGGCTATTGCGGTCTGCCCCTCGTGCGGCAAGGCAAGTCCCTATGCAATTGAACTCAAAATTAGTATATGACGGCTCGTCTTTTTTGCGCATGAAAAACTCTACGCAACTGTCGGGATGAACATACTCGCCGTCCTTGTCGGCTACCGCCTTGAGCGATAAGCCTCTCACAAAATAATGAATATACAACTCCTTGTCGCCCCTTGCAATGTCGAAAACCACAATCGGTTTGTAAGGATATTCGGACCAGTTAACAACATCAATACTCTGGCGCAACGCCATGGTCTCCATAGACGCCGCAACACCCTTTAAATCAAGCCTGTCCAATGATGGGACATAAGGCACTTTCAATGATTTCATAATATTTATAATATAAAATGATAAGCTAATAACTCGTAAAAATCGGTGACAAAAGTAATAAAAAAATCGGTAAATATTGAAAAGAAATGTGGAATTATTATTATTTTTTTGATTATATACGCTATCTTTGCGGCCTGGAAATAGGATTTTAATTAATGTATTATATACAAGAAGATATAGATAAATATCTGAAAGAGAAGATATTCGGTATTATTTCCGAGACGGCTGACAGTCTTGGGGCGGAAACTTATGTTATCGGTGGATATGTGCGTGATATATTCCTTCGACGACATTCCAAGGATATAGATATCGTGACTGTCGGGAGCGGGATAGGTCTCGCCGAGGCTGTGGCGGCAAAAATCGGGCGCAACGCCAAGTTGAGCGTTTTTAAGAATTTCGGCACGGCTCAGATCCGGTGGGGTAATACCGAGGTTGAGTTTGTCGGCGCGCGTCGCGAATCTTACGAGCGCGGCAGCCGTAAACCCATAGTTGAAGACGGGACGCTCGAAGACGACCAAAACCGTCGCGATTTCACTATCAATGCCCTCGCGCTATGCCTTAACAGCGCTCGCTACGGCGAACTCGTTGACCCCTTCGGAGGCCTCGCCGACCTCGAAAACCTGCGCATAGTCACGCCTCTCGACCCGGATATTACTTTCAGCGACGACCCGCTACGCATGTTGCGCGCCGTACGCTTCGCTTCGCAACTCGGCTTTTTCATTGACCCGGACACTTTCGATGCCATAGAGCGTAATCGTCACCGCCTCGAAATTATTTCCGAAGAACGTATCGTCGATGAACTCAACAAAATCATCCTGTCGCCAAAGCCGTCTGTCGGTTTCTCCCTGCTCGACCGTTCGGGCTTGCTGGAGATAATCCTTCCGGAGCTATGCGCCCTGAAAGGCGTCGAGACGAAAGAGGGCATAGGCCATAAGGATAATTTCGCTCATACACTGATGGTTATCGACAAACTGAGCCGTGTGTCCGACAAGCTGTGGCTTCGCTGGAGCGCCTTGCTGCACGACATCGGCAAGCCGGTGACCAAGCGCTTCGACAACCGCCTCGGCTGGACGTTTCATAACCATAACTTCATAGGCGAGAAAATGATTCCCGCCATCTTTCGCCGTCTCAAAATGCCTCAAGACGAGCGTATGAAATACGTCCAAAAGATGGTCTCGCTGCACATGCGGCCTATAAATCTTGTCGATGAGGAGGTGACCGATTCGGCTGTCCGACGCCTGCTTTTTGACGCCGGCGACGATATCGACGATTTGATGAATCTTTGTGAGGCCGACATCACGAGCAAGAACCCCGACAAGGTGCGCAATCTGCTTGAAAATTTCCGTAAAGTGCGCGAAAAATTGGTCGATATCGAGGAAAAAGACCGTATTCGCAACTTCCATCCCCCTGTCACGGGCGAAGAAATAATGTCGATGTACAACCTTCCACCCTCGCCCCCTGTCGGCGTCCTCAAGGAGGCTATCAAGAACGCAATCCTCGACGGCGTAATCCCCAACGAACATGATGCGGCAATAGAATTTCTGAAGCAAAAAGCCGCAAGTATCGGGCTGAAAATCAGTTCACCCGGTTAATGCTCTTAACCCCTTTCACGCCTTGCAGTTTCTTTGTCAGCACCGTGAGCGTCGAGGTGTCGGGGATATTGATTGCAAAGGTGCCCTGGAAGAGGCCGTCAACGGAATCAATGTTGATTGAGCGCAGTAATACTCGGCTTTCCTTGCTTATTACCGATGTGATGTTAGTGACTATGCCGATGTCGTCGTTCCCGATGATACGCAGTGTCACGCCATAGCCGCTTGCGCCCTTGCCGCTCCATTCGGCAGGCAGGATACGGTAGCCGAAACGGCTGCGCATCTCGGCGGCATTGGGGCAATCCATACGGTGGATTTTTATGCCTTGCGTCGAGATAAAACCGAAAACGGGGTCGCCGTATATCGGGTTGCAACACTTGGCTAACTTGTAGTCGATACCCGTCAGGTTCTTATCAATCACTAAGACGTCCTGACCGGTGGCCATCTCTTTCGCTTCGAGGTTGGCGACGAACTCCTCGGCGCTTCGCGTCTCTGTCGTTTCGTGGAGGTCGCGCCGTTCCATCTCGATACATTCGTCGATGACGGTGTTGATGTCGAGATGCCCCTCGGAAATGGCAACGTAAAAATCGGTTACCGTTTTATAGCCTTTTTTCTTTATATAACGCATCAAAGCGGCTTCTTCGATATCGACTTTGCGGTTTTTAATGCGGCGTTGCAGCTGTTCTTTAGCGAGTTCGGCGTTCTTGGCGTATTCTTCGCGCAGGGCTTGCTTGATTTTGGAACGCGCCTTGGATGTGGCGACGAATGACAGCCAATCGCGTTTGGGGGATTGGGTGGGGGAGGTGACTATCTCGATCGTATCGCCGTTGTTGAGCACGTGCTTGATAGGTACGTTGCGATTGTTGACGCGCCCCGATACGCAACGGCTGCCGAGCTTGGAGTGTATGGCGAAGGCGAAATCGAGGACGGTAGCCCCCTTGCCGAGTTTGATGAGGTCGCCCGATGGCGTGAAGACATAGATCTCGTCCTGATAAAGGTCCATCTTGAACTCTTTCATAAGATCCATAGGCGTAGAGCCTTGTGTCTCAAGGACGGCGCGGACATCGGAAAGAAACTCGTCGAGGCCTTTCTCGCTCTGCCCGCCTTTGTATTTCCAGTGGGCGGCGAGGCCTTTCTCCGCTATCTCGTCCATGCGCTGAGTGCGGATTTGCACCTCAACCCAGCGTTTCTGAGGGCCAAGAACTGTTATGTGCAAACTCTCATAACCGTTCGATTTGGGCACCGAAATCCAATCCCTCATGCGGTTAGGATTGGGCTGGTACATGTCGGTTATTATCGAAAAGGCCTGCCAGCAGTCGGAACGTTCCTTCTCGGCCTCCGAATCAAGAACAATACGTATGGCGAAAAGATCGTAAATTCCCTCGAAATCAACCTTTTGCTTCTTCATCTTGGTGTTGATGGAATGTATTGATTTCGTGCGTCCCTTGATGTCGAACTTAAGGCCGGCGGCTTCGAGCTTCTTTTTAACTGGGTCGATGAAGTTGGCGATGTATTCGTCGCGCGAACGCTTGGTCTCGTTGAGCTTGTCCTTTATATAATAGTACTGTTTGCTGTCCAAGTACTTGAGAGAGAGGTCTTCAAACTCGCTCTTTATTTTATAAAGGCCGAGGCGATGGGCTAAGGGAGCGTAGAGGTAGGACACTTCGGTGGCCAATCGGATGCGGTCTTTTTCTTCGGCCAATTCCTTACCGAGACGCATCATGCAAAGGCGGTCGGCTATCATTATGAGTATTACCCGCACATCCTCGGCAAAAGAGAACAGCAGATGGTGAAAATTCTCGGAATTAACGGCCGTATTGCGGGCGTAAAGGTCTGACGTCTTAAGCAGACGATTGATTATCAGCGAGACATCGGTGTTGAACGCCCGTTCGACCTCCTCAATCGTGATTGCTTTTTTGAGCACGGGGCGATAGAGAATCAAGGCGAGGACGGACGTCCGCTTAAGCCCTATATCAAGCGTGGCAATAAGGGCGGTCTCAATATTGCGCAACATACCGTTGATACCGTTGCGATCGCGACCATAACATTCCATCGCTACAACCGGACGAAGCAATTGCCGAATCTTCGGGATATCGTCTTTTTCGAGGCTCTCCGATAGCGCTTTCAGTAACTCCCTGTATTTCCGGAAAAACAACTGTTTCTCCTCATCAGTAAAGAATTTTTTAGTAGTTTGTATATCCTCCGTATCCATAATTAAAACCTGAAAATCGACGTAAAAGTATAAATTTTTTTCGATTTTTGTGCTATATGACGAAAAAAAAATCTAACTTTGCGAAATCCGAATGATTTTAAAAACGATTTAATGATTTTATTATATGCTTAAACCGGACGATTTATTACAACTTAAGGCCAAAAACCTTACCGAAGCGCAGATTGACGAACAGCTGTCGGACTTCGTCAAGGGCTTCCCTTACCTCGAAATAAAGGCCTCTGCTTCAGTCGAGAAAGGCATTATGCGACTATCCGTAGCCGAAGAAGAACAGTATATCAGCGAGTGGGATTCATATCTCGCTTCCGACAAAAAGATTATGAAGTTCGTGCCTGCTTCGGGTGCGGCGAGCCGTATGTTCAAGGATTTGTTCGCCTTTCTTTCGGCCGCTTACGAGGCGCCGACTACGGATTTTGAGAAGAAATTTTTCTCCGGAATCCGTAAATTCGCCTTTTTCGATGCCCTTGATGCGGCTTGCGTTAAGAACACGGGCAAGGGCATTGACGCCCTGATTTCGGATGGGCGATATAAGGATGTGGCGGCTAATTTATTGGATTCCAAAGGATTGGATTATGGCTCGTTGCCTAAGGGATTGCTTTTGTTTCATAACTATCCCGACGGTGCGCGGACGGCTATGGAGGAACATCTCGTCGAAGGCGCGATGTATGTGAAGAACGCCGACGGGGGAGTGACGATCCATTTTACCGTCTCGCCCGAACACCTGCCCTTGTTTAAGACCCTTGTCGAGCAAAAAAAGCCGCTCTACGAGAAGAAATTCGGCGTCGCTTACGGCCTCTCTTTCAGCACTCAGCTGTCTAATACCGACACGATTGCGGTCGATATGGCCAATGCGCCTTTCCGCGACGTCAAAGGGCGACTTGTCTTCCGGCCGGGCGGACATGGGGCGCTGATTCAAAACCTCAATTCCCTTGACGCCGACGTGGTTTTTGTCAAGAATATCGACAATGTGGTGCCCGACGGCTTCAAAGCGGCGACGGTGAGATATAAGAAGGTCATCGCCGGCGTGCTCACGGCGATTCAAAAGCGGATTTTCGAGTACGTGCGCCTTATCGAGAGCGGCGACTACACTCACGAACAGATAGAAGAAATGATCTATTTCCTGCAGAACGAACTCTGCATAAAGAATCCGGAAACGAAATATCTTGAGGACGCCGAACTGATCCTTTATATCAAGCGCAAACTGCAACGCCCGTTGCGCGTCTGCGGCATGGTAAGGAACGTCGGGGAGCCTGGCGGCGGGCCTTTCCTCGCTGTGAATCAGGATGGCACCATTTCGCCCCAGATACTTGAGAGTTCGCAAATCGACATGGCTAACCCTGCGGCGAAGGAGGCTTTTGAAAAAGGCTCGCACTTCAACCCGGTGGATCTCGTTTGCGCCCTGCGCGACGCCGACGGCCGCAAATACGACCTCCCAGCCTACGTCGATAAGAACACCGGCTTCATATCGCAAAAAAGCAAGGACGGCCGCGAACTCAAAGCCCTCGAACTCCCAGGCCTGTGGAACGGCTCAATGAGCGACTGGAACACGGTTTTCGTCGAGGTGCCGATCGAAACCTTTAATCCCGTCAAAACGGTAAACGATTTGTTGAGGGTCGAACACCAGTGATTATGCGAGCAGTCGCATGACGTCTTCGCGCCAGTCTTCGCCGTTTTTGGCTAAGTAGGTATGCAGGCCGCAACGGCGGGCGCCTTCGAGGTTCTTTTCGCTGTCGTCGATGAAGAGGGATTCGTCAGGCAGCATTGCGCCGTCTTCGAGCATCATAAGGTAAATACGCGGGTCGGGTTTGACGCATTTCATCTTGTAAGAGACATAGATTTTGTCGAAATATCCCGTCAGCGTGCGTACACGATCCCATTCCATAATGATAGGATTGTTGTTGGTAAGCATGCAGACTTTGTGTGTGCGGCGCAGCTCCTCAAGGAATTGGAGCCGATAGGCCGGCGGCGGGTCGATGATGCTTCGCCATGCCTGTTCGATGGCTTCGCGGGGGATTTCCTTGCCGGCGTGCTCGCTTAGGCGGCGGCAGAACTCGTCGGCGTCGATGTCGCCGTTTTCTATGGCGATGAACAGTCCCTTGTGATGGTAAGCGTCGATGAGGCGGTCGGCGTCATGTACGCCTATCGACTTGAAGTTATTGATAGCGCGTTCGAGATGGATGTCAACTATCACGCCGCCCATGTCGAAAATCACGTTTCGTATCATTCCAATGAATGTATTACTAATCCGGATCGCAGTTTAGGCTCGAACCATGTTGTTTTCGGAGGCATGATATTGCCGGTGTCGGCGATGTCTATGAGTTGCTTCATAGAGACAGGGTAAAGAGCCAGCGCGACGCGCATCTCCCCGCTATCCACGCGGCGCTTCAGCTCGCCGAGGCCGCGTATGCCGCCAACGAAATCTATGCGGTTGTCCTTGCGCAGGTCGTTGATGCCGAGTATGTCGCGCAGGATCAGGTCGGACGATATTGTGACGTCGAGGGCGCCTATCGGGTCGCTGTCGTTGTAAGTTCCCGGCTTGGCGGTCAGGGCATACCATTTGCCGCCGAGGTAGAGCGAAAACTCGTGCAGGCGGGCGGGTTTATAGATTTCCCCGCCTTTGTCTTCGACGGTGAAATCGGTCTCGAGGCGTTGCAGGAACTCGTCGTCGCTAAGCCCGTTGAGGTCTCGGACGACGCGGTTGTAGTCGATTATCGTCAACTGGCTTGCGGGGAAGCATACGGCCATGAAATAGTAGTATTCTTCGTCGCCTTTGTGGGCGGGGTTTTGGCGGGCTTTCTCGGCGCCTACCAGGGCTGCGGCGGCCGAGCGGTGATGGCCGTCGGCTATGTACATAGCGGGTATGGCGGCGAAGGTGCGCGTGATAGCGGCGATGTCGGCATCGTCGTCGATGAGCCAGAAGCGGTGGCGGAAGCCGTCGTATGCGGCTGTGAAGTCGTATTCCGGGGTTTTGGCGGTGTAGCGGGCGACGAGGGCGTCTATCTCCGCGTTGTCGGGATAGGTGAAGAAGACAGGCTCGATGTTGGCGTTATTGACGCGTACGTGCTTCATGCGGTCTTCTTCCTTGTCGGCGCGCGTTAGCTCGTGCTTTTTGATGCGCCCTTGGAGATAGTCGTCAACCGAGGCGCACAGGACGAGGCCGTATTGCGTCTTGCCGTTCATCGTCTGGGCGTACACGTAGTACTGTTCTTTGTCGTCCTGCACCAACCAGCCGCGTTCGCGGAACTTGCGGAAGTTCTCGGCGGCGCGGTCATAGACCCTTGGGTCGTGTTCGTCGGTTCCGGCGGGGAAGTCGATTTCCGGCTTGATGATGTGGTAGAGCGACATATCGTTGCCGGCGGCTTCGGCGCGCGCTTCGTCGGAGTTGAGGACGTCGTAGGGGCGTGATTGCAGCTGTTCGGCAATTGCCTGCGGGGGGCGGATGCCTTTGAAGGGTTTGATGTTCATTTACTTGTTTACGCGGAATTGTTCATTACCGGTGGCGAAGAAGTCAACTATTTGGTTGGCTGCGGCGATGCCGGCGTTGTTATTGGCTTCGGCTGTTTGGGCGCCCGATTTCTTGGGGGTGCTGAAGTAGCGGGAGGGGTATTTCTCGACTAACTCGGCGTGGATGCCGGGCATGATGTCGGTGAGATACCTGAAGTCGGGGCGTTCCTCAAAGACTGTGAGGAGCTGGGCTTCGTCGATGACTTCCTTGCGGGCGGTGTTGATGAGCATTGCGCCGTGGGGCATGGAGATGAGGAGTTCCCGGTTGATGGAGTTTTTGGTCTCCGGCGTGGCGGGTATGTGCAATGAAACGAACCGGCAGGTGCGGTATAGCTCGGCGGCGGAGGGGAGGGGTTTTACTCCGTCTTTTTCGATGGCTTGGGCGGTCAGGAAGGGGTCGTAGGCGAGGACTTCCATGCCGAAGCCGCGGGCGATGCGGGCGACGTTGCGTCCGACGTTGCCGTAGGCGTGGATGCCGAGTTTTTTGCCTTTCAGCTCGGTGCCTGAGGCGCCGTTGAAGAAGTTGCGCACGCCGTAAACCATCAGCCCGAGGGCGAGTTCGGCTACGGCGTTGGCGTTCTGGCCGGGGGTGTTCATGACGCAGACGTTGTGGGCTGTGGCGGCTGCCAGATCGACGTTGTCGTATCCTGCTCCTGCGCGGACTACGGTCTTGAGCTTCGGCGCGGCGTCGAGGACTGTGGCGTCGATGATGTCGCTGCGGATGATTATGGCTTCGGCATCGGCGACGGCGGCGAGGAGCTGGGCGCGGTCGGTGTATTTCTCAAGCAGGGCGAAGGTGTGCCCGGCTTGTTCTACGACTTCTCTGATGGCCTCCGTCGCGGCTGCGGCGAAGGGTTTCTCGGTTGCTAACAGTATTTTCATATCTTTTGGCGTTCAAAATCTTTCATTGTTTGTACCAGCGCTTGGACGCTTTCGAGGGGCATTGCGTTGTAGAGCGATGCGCGGAAGCCTCCTACCGAGCGGTGTCCCTTTATGCCGACCATCCCGGCGGCTGAGGCGAAGGTGTTGAATTCTGCTTCGAGGGGGGCGTAGTCTGGGTTCATTACAAAGCAGACGTTCATCAGCGAGCGGTCTTCTACGGCGGCGGTGCCTTTGAAGAGGCGGTTGCGGTCGATCTCTTCGTACAACAGGGCGGCCTTTGCGGCGTTCTTTTTTTCCAGTGCGGGGATGCCGCCTTGCTCGCGGTACCATTTGAGGGTCTGCAGGGCGGCGAAAACGGGCACTACGGGGGGGGTGTTGAACATTGATTCTTTCTCGACGTGGGTAGCGTAGTTGAGCATTGTCGGGATGGGGCGCGGGGCTTTGTTGAGGGCGTCGGTGCGGACGATTGCGATGGCTACGCCTGAGGGGGCGAGGTTCTTCTGGGCGCCTGCGTAGATGAGGTCGTACTTCGAGACATCGACGGGGCGGGAAAAAATGTCGGACGACATGTCTGCGGCCAGCGGCACGGGGACTTCGGGTATCGAATGTATCTGGGTGCCGAAGATGGTGTTGTTGGTCGTGATGTGGAAGTAGTCCGAATCTTCGGGGACGCTATATGTTTTCGGGATATAGCTGTAGTTGGCGTCCTTGGAGGAGGCTACGACTTCGACGGCGCCGAACAGTAGGGCTTCTTTTATCGCTTTCGACGCCCAGGTGCCCGTATCGAGGTACGCGGCTTTGGTTTTGAGCAGATTGTATGGCGCCATGCAGAATTGCAAACTCGCGCCGCCGCCGAGGAATATGACCTCGTGCGTCGAAGGCACATCCAAGAGGTCTTTGACGAGCGCTCTGGCTTCGTCCATGACGGCTACAAATTCTTTGCCTCTGTGCGATACTTCCATCAGCGACAGCCCCGTCCCGGCGAAGTCCAATATCGCCTCGGCAGTATTCTTTATAGTGTACTGGCTAAGGATCGAGGGTCCTGCGTAAAAATTATGTTTCTTCATCTTTTTACTAATTAGTTCTATAATTTTATTATTTGGTTTGATTACAGGGGCGCAAAGTTACGTATTTTTTCCTGAAAAATGCAAGTATTTAGTGTTTTTTTACGTACATATTTCTTGAATATCCCTCTTTATGGGGGTTGACAAGCGGGGGAAGTCGCTGTATCTTTGCGGCGTCTAAGGATTTTATCCGGACATGAGCCTGCCTGGGGCGGGTATATATTATTAATGTATAAAGATAGGAGGAATGTTTATGAAATTGAGTGTTTTATTTGTATTGATGACGGCTGCGGTTGTGGGTATGGCAGGGGAGGCCGGGGCGGCGGATGATTACCGCGAGGCTGTGATGGAGATGACTGACGGGAAGGTGCTGGAGGGCTGGGCTGTGGTGCCGGGATGGTTCGACAGCCGGGTGCTTTTCAGGGCTTCCGAGGATGCCAAGGCGCTGCGCTACGACGCGAGGAAGGTGAGGGCTTTGGTCTTTTTCGAGGGCGACGAGGAGGTGGAGATGGTCTATGCGCAGTGTGATTTTGCCGTCAGCTTCACGAGCATGAAGATTGAGTATGGCTGGGTGATCGCTCTGAAGCATGGGGCGGCGATGCTGTATTACCAGGATGGCGCTTACACTGATGATTATCTGAGGCGGAAGAATAATGTTCTGACTATGGCTATCTTCAGTTCCAATTTTGTCCGCAAAGAGAACGGCGTGGACTTTACCTACTTCGTTCACCGCGAGGGGGAGAAGTATTTTCGCGCTATTCCTCGCGAGGGTTTTGCGGGCGTGATGTCGAAGTATTTCAAGGATTACCCCGAGCTTGCGGCGAGGATCAAGCAGGGGGAGGAGGGCTACACCGGGGTTGATTTCGAGGCCATCATAGAGGAGTACAACGCCTGGCGCGGACGCTAAGCCGCCGCTATAGGGTAGGGGGGCTTCCCCCGAAACCTCAGAGCTTTCTCTGCAAACCTCAGAGCTTTCTCTGCAAACCGTAGAGCTTTCTCTGCAAACCTCAGAGCTTTCTCTGCAAACCGTAGAGCTTTCTCTGCAAACCGTAGAGCTTTCTCTGCAAACCGTAGAGCTTTCTCTGCAAACCGTAGAG
>JAISUX010000067.1 GCA_031271805.1 Tannerella sp. | reverse complement strand
CTTACCTCTCGCCCAACTTCACCCTCTCGCTTGCCGACAACCTCGAAATGATGCTCAACGCCCAACTTCTGCTCGGCAAACAAGGCGCCGAATACGCCGCAATTGGCAATATCTACGCCGTTTTCGCCCGTCTGAAATGGAGTTTTTGATGGGATTACAAAAAAAATAACAAAAAAAGTTGTATTACACATAAATTATATATATCTTTGCAAATCTAATAAAAGAAAATGGACGAAGACAGTTTGATCGTTAAAGAAGTTGCTTTGGGAAGCCATAAAGCTTATAAAATACTGTTTAACAAGTATTTTCCGAAAGTAAAATATTTCATAACACACCTGATAAAGTCGGAGACGACAGCCGAAGACTTGGCTCAGGATGTGCTCACTAAGGTGTGGGAATACCGTTCGCGCCTTACAGCCGTCGAATCATTCAATTCCTACGTCTATCGCATGGCCAAGAACGCCGCTCTCAACTATCTTGAGCACAAATTTGTCGAAGATACCTTCCTCGCGACATTAGCCGGACGGCCACCCGAAACCGTCGATAACGAATGGGATGAAAAGGAAATAAGATTACTTGAACAGCTGACAATCAGCCGTATGCCGCCACAACGTCGTAAAGTTTACGAGATGAGCCGGATAGAAGGACTTAGTAACGACGAAATATCCGCAAGCCTCTGTGTAACAAAGAAAACCGTAGAAAACCACCTGAACCTCGCATTGAAAGAACTGCGTAAAGTGCTGTATATAATCACATTATCCTTCTGATAAAAAAAATCGTTTTCGCTTGGGTGTAAATAGCCTTCAAACTGTCATAAAAATATAAAGAGCGAAACAGATATGTCAAAAATTGAGCAAATAATTGAAAATTACTTCGGCGCCGAACAGCCCGAAAACCTGCAACACGACTTTTTTCTGTGGCTGACCCAACCATCTGCCGCTATTGAAAAGGAGCGTGCACTGTTTGCCATTTGGGATCAAACAAACATCCAAGCCGATGAAACGACGGTCAAATCGTGGCGGCGGCATACCAAACGCTTGGGTTGGCGCCGGCTACAGACATGGCAAGTCGTTGTACTGCGCGTTGCGAGCATCGCCGCGGCTATACTCATCCCTGTCATAACCGCTGTGATGGCCTATCGTTACGTGCAGACGCATCAGCCCATCGAGCCTACGTTCCTCGAATGTCAGGTATCCAATGGCGAAACGCATCAACTCATGCTTCCCGATTCGTCGCAAGTAACACTCAATTCGGGTACGACGCTTATATATCCCGACCGGTTCGCAACTAAGACGCGAACAGTCTATCTCAGCGGCGAAGCCAAGTTCGTTGTTGCTAAAAATCCCGAAAAACCCTTTGTGGTTCAGTCTAAAGACATGGATATCATGGCTTTGGGAACAACATTTAACGTCTCCGCCTATTCCGACGCTACGCTTGTAAGCACTACACTCGTTAGCGGGCGCGTAAAGGTCAACATCAGGAATACCGACATGACATACGACCTTGCGCCCAAACAGCAAGTCGTTTACAATCGTGAGACAAATACCTCGGAGCAGACCGCCGCCCGCCTCGACTATGCACTTGCATGGGAGAACGGCAATATGGTTTTCCAATCCGCCTCGCTACAGACTATAGTCAAAAGATTGGAACGTCGCTTCGGAGTCACTATCTATCTCAATGTCAAGCATATCCATGACGAAAAACTGACTGTAAAATTCATGGAAGGCGAATCATTGGAGGAAGCTCTCTATACGCTAAAACAAATCATCAAAGGATTTCATTACCGAATACAAGGAGATAAGATATATATTTATTAACATATAAAACAGCAAGCGACATGAACAAAAGAACCGGGGAGCCGGTTATGAGCGCAACTCCCCGATTTGAAATCGAATACTTTTATCATAGGAAAACAATTAATATTAATTTCACATAAATAAATAAATAAATAATTCAATTATGAAAATACAGAATAAAAAAGAAAGTAATTATAGTTTTAAGAGATTTTTTACATTCATATTTTTAATTTTAACCGTTCTGGTGCAAGCTCAAAACGTGACAATAAAGCGTCGGAACGCTAAGGTGATTGATTTGTTTGAAGAGATTGAGAAACAGACAAATCTGACCATTGCCTACAACGAGGCGAATATTGATTTAAATCGCAAAGAATCGGTAGATTTACGCGATTGTCCGGCATTGCAGGCCGTCAATGAAATCCTTAGAGAGACTAAGACGACGAGCCGCCTCCAAGGCAAAAAAATTCTGATTGTCCCCGTCGCCAACGACGATAAGCGCGTAACCGGCATAGTAATTGATGCCGAAGGCGAACCTATCAGCGGAGCCAATATTGTTGAAAAAGGCACTTCTAAAGGTATCAGCACCGACGCGGACGGCAAGTTCACGTTGACAGTCAGCGAAAACGCCACGCTGGTCATCTCCTATATAGGATATGTATCACAGGAAATAACTGTCGGCAGTCGCACTAACTTCAACATCACGCTTTTGGAAGATTCAAAAGCCCTTGATGAGGTGGTTGTTACAGCGCTCGGCATCAAACGCGACCAGAAAGCGCTCGCTTATTCCACTCAAACCGTTAAAAGCGAAGCTATTACGGCGGTAAAAGGCGCGGAAGTCGCTACTTCGCTAACCGGTAAGATTTCCGGTTTGAAGGTCATTAACACCGCCGAGTTTGAAGATGACAACAAGCCTAACTTGTTGCAGCTGCGCGGCGAGACGGCGCTTTTGGTCATTGACGGTATGCCGGTTTATCACGCCAACATGCGTGAAATCGCCGCCGACGACATCGAATCCATCACCGTCCTGAAAGGCCCGACCGCTTCGGCTCTTTACGGTTCGCGCGGTTCGAGCGGCGCTATCATGATCACCACCAAGCGCGCTACAAAAGAAGGTTTGGATATTTCGGTTAATTCAAACAACATGTTCCATGCGGGATTTTTGGTATTCCCGCAGCC
>JAISUX010000023.1 GCA_031271805.1 Tannerella sp. | reverse complement strand
TATGCCCGCCTACAAACACAACGGGCGGCAACTGCTTTACTTCGCCGCGTTCAAGCAACATATCGGCGTCTATGCGATGCCCGAATGTATGGAATCCTTCGAGCGTGAGTTGGCGACATACCGACACGGCAAAGGCTCGATACAGTTCCTTTACAATCAGCCCTTGCCGTTAGATCTGATTCGCCAAATCGTAGAATATCGCGTCTGGCAAACGGCTAATGCCCCGAAGAGAAAATAATTGCTACATTTATTCAAATTAATATGAACATACATTTTTTACTACACGAATCATTTGAGACAGAAGGAGTTATCCGCGAATGGGTTACTTCGAGGGGGCATAATGCCTCATATACACGGTTTTACGAGGGCGATACTTTGCCTTCGACTGTCGCCGAAGTTGATTTTCTTGTTATAATGGGCGGTCCGCAGTCGCCATCGACCACAAAGGCTGAGTGTCCGTATTTCGATGCAGCAGCCGAGATGCGGTTTATCCGCGCCTGCATTGAGGGCGATAAGGCTGTGCTGGGCATCTGTCTGGGGGCGCAACTGATGGGAGATGCGCTCGGTGCGACTTACGAACACAGCCCCGAAAAAGAAATAGGATATTTTCCTATACATCTGACCGACAGCGGTTTATACGATCCGTTATTTAAGGATTTCGGTTCAACGCTCGTCGTTGGGCATTGGCACGGCGACATGCCAGGACTGACGCCCGATGCCGTTGTGATTGCCCGTAGCGAGGGCTGTCCGCGCCAGATAATCCGCTATGGCAGACGCGCTTACGGATTCCAGTGTCATTTAGAGTTTGACAGTCAGACTATTGAGCCTCTGATAGAACATTCCGCCGGCGATTTCAGCGAGCAGCCCGCCCGCCGCTTTGTGCAGCAGCCGGATGCCATTCGCCGTTTTGACTACAAGGAAATGAACAGCAAACTATTCACATTTTTAGATAAATTTACAGCTATATGAATATTTCAAAATTAAATGCTTCCACAGGCATCCGTACCAAGTCCGTTCATGCAGGCGAACATCCCGATCCCGACACTCACGCTTCGGCGCCTAATATAGTGATGTCCACCACTTTCGCCGTCGAAGCCGACACCACTTTTTCGGTCGAAGGGCTGAGCGAAAACGACCCCTGGATTTATACTCGTTGGGGCAACCCCACCATCCGTCAGTTGGAAGACAAGCTCGCGGCTCTTGAAGATTCGGAGATCGCCGTTGCCTTCGCAAGCGGCATGTCGGCCATTTCGGCCCTGCTGCTGCACACGTTAAAAGCCGGCGACCATGCCGTTGTGAGCGATGTGGCTTATGCCGCCCTGTCGGAAATGACCAATGAGATGATTCCGGCGCTGAATATCGAGATCACGAAAGTCGATACCTCGGATTTGGCGGCTTTAGAAGCGGCTTTGCGCCCCAATACCCGCCTTGTTTATGTCGAAACGCCATGCAATCCGCTACTTAGGTTGACGGATATTGCCGCCGTCGCAAAAATAGCGCATAAAGCGGGTGCAAAACTTGCGGTTGATTCCACGTTTGCCACGCCGATAGCGACCAAACCTCTTTCGCTCGGCGCCGATTTTGTTATCCATTCGTTGACAAAATATCTTGGCGGACATGGCGATGCACTTGGCGGCGCCATCCTCGGCTCGAAAGCCGACCTGTTGCCCCTGCGCAAGAAAACGGCTATCCGTCTTGGCGGCACAATCAGCCCTTTCAACGCCTGGCTCATTATGCGTGGAATAGCCACTTTGCCGTTACGAATGAAGGCTCACGAAGACAATGCGCTTAAAATAGCCCGTTGGCTCGAACAGCATCCCAAAATCGTACGGGTCATTTACCCCGGATTGCCGTCGCATCCTCAATACGAATTATCAAAGCGGCAAATGCACAATTTTTCCGGCATGTTGACATTCCAAACCGTTGACGGACAGTCTGCAGCGCGAGTTTTTGCGGAAAAGCTGAAGATCATACACTACGCCGTTTCATTGGGGCATCATCGCTCGTTGCTCTTTTATCTCAACAGCGCCGACCTTTTGAAAACGACTTTCCGGTTCGATACGCCCAACCAGTTGAAATCGTGGAAATCGTTTGCGGGAGACGGTATTTTCCGTTTCTCCGCAGGGCTTGAAGATGCGGAAGACCTCATCGCCGATTTGGACGAAGCATTGAAGTATATATGAGGTCAATACCACTTAAAAACCTTTATTCCGACGGCGAAGCAGATGACGCCAAAGACCGTCAGTGCGGCCGAAGGAATAAGGACTTCCGCGATGCCTGCACCTTCGTTGAAGATGCTTCGCAATCCGTCGGAGAGGGCTGTCAGCGGCAGTAATTTGATCGCTCCAAGGCTCCATTCGGGGAAGTTATGGTAACTGAAAAAGATGCCCGACAGCACTAACATCGGCATCTGGACGGCATTTATCCAGCCGTTGCCCACCTCCGTTTTGTCCGTCCGGCTCGAAATTAGCACGGATATACCCGTAAACGCCAGATTACCTGCAAGAAAAAGCAGCATGAAAGCGGCAAGGCTCCCCTGTATCGTAACGTCGAATATCAGCCACGCAGCAAGGATAATTATCACGGCATCAACGAAATTCATTCCTATACGCACAAACATCATGGAAACCAGCAGGTTAGGCTTACTTATCGGCGTAGCGACCATACGGCGAAGCAGTTTTTTCGACCGCCGCTCGATTATCGTATAACTTATCCCCCAGAGGATGTCGGACATAATACCGAAGGCTATCAGGCCTGGGATGAGGAAATCAATATAACGTACTCCCTTGAGTGTCAGAGGAGAAACGTCTTGCGCCGCCGAGATTGTCGCTTCCGAAGGCGACGAGAGCAACGGCTCGCGAAGCGCCGCCGACAGTTTGGTATAGGCTAATTGCGCCTGGGCATTCAGCGGGTCGAAATGATACTGCACCTGTCCGGCCGAATCGCTGACAATCAGGTCTGCCTCGCCGCGTTTCAGCGCGATGATAGCATGACGGTAGTCGTTACGCTCGAAAATAAAAACCGTGTTACCGAGCGTAGCGTCTTCTATCTTCCAGACAATCTGATGTTTAGCGTTGTCGGTCAGACTTTTAGCCTCGAATATGGAATCCATGACGGCCGATTCATGCTCTATCGTCACTATGCGAAATTTCGTCTCGGTCTTTTGTGTGAACGCCAAACCCAGACCGATAGCTATCAGTATAGGAAAAACCATCCCCCAGAACAACACGTCAGGTTCACGGACAGTCTCAAGAAAATTTGTCAGCGTAAGTTGTTTTAACTGTTTGTACATGCTCATAGCCTTGTTGTTAATGTCTTGCCTGTCAGCTTAATAAACAATTCGTCGAGATTAGCCGCCTGTCCTTCGGCGAGGAGTTCGCCGAGCGCACCTTCACGCAGGATGACGCCATTGTCAACTATGATGATATGGTCGCACAGCGATTCGGCCTCTTCCATGTAGTGAGTAGTGAGGATAAGCGTCGTATATCCCTCATCCTTAAGCGTTTTGAGGATATTCCACAAGTCGAGGCGGGAATGTGGGTCAAGACCCGTTGTCGGCTCATCCAAAAACAGTATCCGCGGACGGTTGAGCAGCGCCACAGCGAGCGCCAAACGTTGCCGTTGACCGCCCGACAGTGTGCCTACAAACGCCTTGCGCTTATCTTCCAAGCCGGTCAAGACGATAACCTCTTCCACACGACGGTTATCCATATCGAAAAATGATGCAAACAGGCGCAGCGTCTCTACAACCGACAGCTTCTCGGTGAAGCGCGTCTCCTGCAGCGACAGGCCGATGATACGTCGCAGTTCGCGTTCATGCTTCTTCCAGTTCATGCCCTCGATAGTGATGCTACCGCTGTCGGGCATCCTCAGCCCTTCCATCATCTCAACGGTCGTAGTCTTGCCGGCGCCGTTGGGACCGAGCAAGGCTACATACTCTCCCGCCTTGATATTCAGCGATATACCTCTTACGGCATGTACGTCTCCGAATGATTTGTAAATATTTTCAACTTCAATCATGCCGCAAAGATAGCAAATTTTTCAATGCAACCGAATGTAGGCGATAGAAGATATAGTCCCACAAAAAACCCCCCGAAGCAGTAATGCTTCAGGGGGGAACACCTGTCAGTGCAAACGATATGATTGTGCGGTTTTTCCTTTATTACGAAACCTCCCTCATATCTTTATTTTATAACGATCTTATTCACAGTTCCATCCTTAAGCGTGACAACATAAACTCCGCGTTCGAGCGTCAGCTTATTGATGCCCGCTTTGACGTCGATCTTCTTATTGAGCACGCCCGTGACGTTGTAGATGCTGACAATATCTTCGGCCGCAGCGTTGATATACAGCGTGTTACGGTATGACCATACGCGGCTGCCCGTGAGCGTCTCGTTGCCGACTCCCCTGTCGGACAGTTCGGGGCCGATATATATCGTCCAAGGCTCGACTACCTGGTAGATCGTATATTCATACGTGCCGGCCGCAACGTCTTCACGGCTGTCGTCCAAGAGGATAGTGTTATTGGTATA
>JAISUX010000022.1 GCA_031271805.1 Tannerella sp. | reverse complement strand
TATACCAATAACACTATCCTCTTGGACGACAGCCGTGAAGACGTTGCGGCCGGCACGTATGAATATACGATCTACCAGGTAGTCGAGCCTTGGACGATATATATCGGCCCCGAACTGTCGGATAGGGGAGTCGGCAACGAGACGCTCACGGGCAGCCGCGTATGGTCATACCGTAACACGCTGTATATCAACGCTGCGGCCGAAGATATTGTCAGCATCTACAACGTCACCGGCGTGCTCAATAAGAAGATCGACGTCAAAGCGGGCATCAATAAGCTGACGCTCGAACGCGGAGTTTATGTTGTTACGCTCAAGGATGGAACTGTGAATAAGATCGTTATAAAATGAGAGTGAGATTGCTTCACTCGCAATGACGGCGAGGGAGGCGTTTGCAATGACGTAAAACAATCATGATATGAATCCCCCCGGAGCGCGCTTCGGGGGGATTTTTTCTTGCGAGACAGGCTCTGTGTGCGTTCGGAAATCGGCCTCGGCTAATATGTTATTTGAAAGCCGGCAATAAATATTCCCAGATAAGATTCAGTTCGGCTTGCATGTCGTTGACTTGGGCTGTGGCGGCGATAACAGCATTTTGTTCGGGCAAGACTAAGATATACTGGCCGTAAGCGCCGTCTGCGCGGAAGGAATTGTGTCTGCTTCGCCACATTTGATAGCAGTAACCTTGCAACCAGTCGCTGTCTTCGGCTTTCATTTTCAGATCCTCTTTGCGTGTCCCGGCAGGCAGAGATTCGATTTTTGAGGTAGTGGCCTCATCGAACCATGCGGCGGGAAGCAACCTTTTGCCATCCCATTCGCCCTTTTGGAGGATGAAAAGGCCGAGTTTAGCCATGTCTTCCGTCTTGACATATAATCCCCAACCGCCACAGTTGATACCTGCTGCGCTCTCGTCCCATCGGGCGTCTTTGATGCCAAGCGGCTGAAACAGCCTGGGAGTGAGGTAGTCGATCAATTTATCTCCGGTAACTGTCTGAATAATAGCAGAAAGCACGTATGTGGCCAAACTGTTATAGACAAAAAACGTACCCGGTTCATGTTCAAAAGGAGCGTGGAAAAACGTCTCAAGCCAATCGCCTTCACCACGCTTTGGTTCGACGTCATGTCCCGACGACATCATCAGCAAATGCCTTATTTCAAGAGCTTTAAGGTTGTCATTCACTTCCGCCGGCATTTTGTCGGGGAAGAACGTCGTGACCTTGTCGGTCAGTTTCAGTTTGCCTTCCGATACGGCAAAACCTATTCCGGTTGCGGTAAAAGTCTTGCTGACGGAGTGCATCACATGAGGCTTGTCGGCAGAAAACCCTTCAAACCAGTGTTCAGCGACCACTTTGCCGTTGCGTACAACCATCACGCTGTGCATGTTGGTGCCGCTTTCTTTCACTGCCGCAAGATAACTGTCGAATCCTCCGGCGTCAAACTTCTCTGTTTCAGGCTTCTCGCGCAAAAGCGAACCGTCAGTTGCAACATTTCCGGTAGTCGATACGCAACCGACTGATAATAAGCATAATGTGATAAAAAACAAATTTTTCATAGAAATATATTTAAACGTTTTACATAGGATAAATTACTGTCCGTAATAGGCATTTGGGCCGTGTTTGCGGCTGAAATGTTTTTCTATAAGATCTAAATTCATTGTCAATGAAGGATTTATGCCGTAAGCTATATATGCCATTTTGGCGACTTGCTCCAGCACGACGGCATTGTGTACGGCCTCGGAAGCGTCTTTTCCCCATGCGAAAGGGCCATGATTTTTTACCAAGACGCCGGGAGTATGTTTGGGGTTCAAGCCCTCGAAACGCCTGATAATCACATTGCCCGTCTCATGTTCGTAAGCGCCGTTCACTTCTTCGGCAGTCATATCCGCCGTGCAAGGGATGGCGTCATAAAAATAGTCGGCATGGGTAGTACCGATGTTCGGTATGTCGCGTCCCGCCTGCGCCCAGGCTGTGGCATAAGTCGAATGGGTATGAATAACGCCTCCTATGCCTGTAAATGCCTGATACAAAGCGAGATGCGTAGGAGTGTCGGATGAAGGTTTGAATCGTCCTTCGACAACCTTCCCATTAAAATTCACCACGACCATATCCTCGACTTTCATGTCGTCGTAAGAAACACCCGACGGTTTAATAACCACCAATTCTGAATTGCGGTCAATGCCGCTAACGTTACCCCAGGTAAAAATCACCATCCCATGACGCACAAGGTCGAGGTTAGCCTGGAATACTTTTTGTTTAAGTTCTTCTAACATAGACTATTATATTAATTATTAATAGACGACTTTCAGCAATTTCGCCGAGTATCCCGGCAAGGTACATTGGAAGGGGCAGGTATATGTCAAGGCGACGATAGCCTCTTCGCCTGTCAGCAGTTCGCGCATTGAGGTGGCGACGTTGTCGGGTATTTCGAGCACATCGAAGGCGTTCTTAGGAATGTTAAGGCGGAAAGAGTGCGACCCCGAATCGAAGTTTATCAGCACCAGAATCAACTCGTTTTCGTATTTCCGCAGGTAAGCCATGATTTGTGCCGAAGGGAAATTGGGTGTGTATTTATTGCAATAAGCGAGGCCGTAGAAGTTGCCTGAGGCGAGCGCTTTTTCTTCGCGGACGAGGTTAAGGATGCGTTTATAGTAGTTGCGAAGCGCTATTTCCTTATCCGTCAGTCGTGCGCCGTCAAAAAGTCCGTTGTTAGCCCACCGGCGCACGGTGTCCATCGACCAATAGTCGAAGATTGTAGTCCTGCCGTCGCGTCCGCTGAAACCTTCCTCGTCCATGCCGCGTTCGCCGAGTTCCTGTCCGTTATAAATCATCACCGGGTTAGCATTGAGGGTTGCGATACAGACGAGGCCTGGCAGTCCCGCTTGAGCATTGCCGACATAGAACTCCGACGCAATGCGCTGTTCATCATGGTTTTCAAGAAAGAAAAGCATGTGTTCGCGTATATCTTCGATTGATTGCCAGCAGTCACTGATATTGGTTGTAGGCGCTTTATGGCAGATGATTTTGCGTAAATTATCGTACATCCCGACTTTGTCGTAGAGATAGTCGAACTTGCCGATTTTTATGTATTCGCGATAGAGGGCGGGATTATAGACTTCGGCGATGAATTTCACGTTTTTGCGGCTTTTGACGCGGGGGATAGCCCATGCCCAAAACTCTACCGGCACCATCTCGGCCATGTCGCAACGGAAGCCGTCGATATTCTTGCTTGTCCAAAATAGCAGAATATCAAGCATTTTGTTCCATGTGTCGGGGATTGGTTCAAAGTGTTTCGAGCGATTGTCGAGATAGTCTATGCCGTAGTTTAGTTTGACCGTTTCGTACCAGTCCGTCAGGTTGGGAGTGTCGCTGAAGCAGTCGTTGCCGGTTGCTTTGGCGGGGAACTCGCTGTACTCAAAATCTTCCTCCTGAGCGCCGAATTTCAGTTCAACGTGTCGTCCGGGCAGATAGTAGAAATTGTTGGTGTTCGAGAATGCCTGTTCGGTATGGTCGTCCTGTCCGAGATCCCTGATATATACCGGTTTAGATAGAGAGCGGTAGCTGCGTGCGACATGATTGGCCACGAAGTCGATAATGACCTTCATACCCGCTGCATGAGTGCGTTCGACAAGATTCTCAAACTCGCGCATACGGTCGGAGACGCTCACGGCTAAGTCGGGATCGACGTCGTAATAGTCCTTGATAGCATAAGGCGAGCCGGCGCGCCCTTTGACTATCGAGCGATGGTCTTTAGGGATGCCGAAAAGGGTGTAATCGGTACAAGTAGCATGGGCTATTACGCCTGTGTACCACACATGGGTTACGCCCAAATCCTTGATTGCAGCAAGGGCTTCGGGGGTGTAAGAGTTGAACTTCCCACAACCGTTCTCCTCCTTGCTTCCGTTCTTGGCCGAGTGCTCGTTGTAATTTCCGAACAGTCGCGGCAAAGTTTGGTAAATAATATATTTGTTTGCCTTCATAAATGTTCTTTTTCGCTGAAATTTTCACAAAAGTAGGGATTATCTTCGACAAAAACAACATTTTTTTTATACCTTTGCACAAATTTTTTTGACATGGCAATAGAGCAATATTTATCAGAAGCCGTTTCCAAAGCGGTAAGTACGCTATATGGGGCGGATATTCCGGCGGCGCAGATTTCGTTGACGAGGACAAAAAAAGAGTTCGAGGGGCACCTGACGCTTGTCGTTTTTCCCTTCCTGAAGGTCTCGCGAAAGAAGCCCGAAGACACCGCCGCCGAGATTGGCGCATTTCTTTTGGATAACTCCCCCGAAACAGTCGCATCATACAACGTTATTAAAGGTTTTTTGAACATTACCGTCGCCGGTGTGCGTTGGGTCGAGGTTCTCAACGACATCAACCTGCAACATGATTACGGCTTCGTCGAGGCGACCGACAAATCGCCGCTTGTGATGATAGAATATTCGTCTCCCAATACCAACAAGCCGCTTCACCTCGGCCATATCCGCAATAACCTTCTCGGCTACAGCCTTTCGGAAATAATGAAGGCCAACGGTTATCGTGTTGTCAAGACCAATATCGTCAACGATCGCGGGATTCACATCTGCAAGTCGATGCTCGCATGGCAAAAATGGGGTTGCGGCGCGACTCCCGAATCGACCGGTAAGAAGGGCGACCACCTCGTAGGCGATTTCTATGTCCTTTTTGATAAGAAATACAAGGCCGAGTTGAGCGAATTGCAGGCCGGCGGCATGACGGCCGAAGAAGCCGAAGCTCAGTCGCCGCTCATGGCCGAAGCGCGCGACATGCTGCGTCGTTGGGAAGCGGGCGATGAAGAGGTACGCTCGCTGTGGGCAATGATGAACAGCTGGGTTTATGCGGGATTCGGCGAGACATACAAGCGGCTCGGCGTCGATTTCGATAAGATATACTACGAATCGGAGACCTATCTCGAAGGTCGCGAGAAAGTGCTCGAAGGTGTGTCTAATGGCGTGTTTTACCAACGCGAAGACGGTTCGGTATGGGCGGACTTGAAAGCCGATGGCCTCGACGAGAAGTTGTTACTGCGCTCCGACGGCACTTCGGTCTATATGACTCAAGATATCGGCACGGCAAAAATCCGCTTCGACGATTATCCTATCGACCGTATGATTTATGTCGTCGGTAATGAGCAAAACTATCATTTTCAGGTACTTTCGTTGCTTTTGGACAAGCTCGGCTTCGCTTTCGGGCGTGGATTGGTGCATTTTTCATACGGCATGGTCGAACTGCCCGAAGGCAAGATGAAAAGCCGCGAGGGTACGGTTGTGGACGCCGATGACCTTATGGATGAGATGATGGCCACGGCTCGCGAAATATCCGCCGAACTCGGCAAACTCGACGGCCTGACGCCTGCCGAAACCGACAACATTATTCGTATCATCAGCCTCGGATCTCTGAAATATTTCATCCTGAAAGTCGATCCTCGCAAGAATATGACATTCAATCCCAAGGAATCAATCGACTTCAACGGCAATACCGGTTCATTCATACAATATGCCTACGCGCGCATACGTTCCGTCTTGCGCAAAGCGGCGGAACAAAGCATTGATATTAAGTCGGATATTCCCGCCGACACACAAGTCGCTGCAAAGGAACAGTCTATAATTCAGATACTTGCCGATTATCCTTCAATAGTTCGCGAAGCCGGAGAGACTTATAGTCCCGCCTGCATCGCCAATTACGTTTACGACCTCGTGCGCGAATTTAATCAGTTCTATCACGATTATACTATTCTCGGCGAGACCGACCCGCATGTAAAATATTTGCGTCTGGCGCTGTCGGCTAACGTCGCCAAAGTGATACGTAGCGGCATGTCGCTTTTAGGGATTGAGATGCCGGAAAGGATGTGATATTATTTCGTCTTACGTCGCGGGAATCTCTTTTTTGTTGCCGGCTTATCGCCCGCTTCGGCAATGATTTTGCGACATTCTTCGAGAGTTAGTTGCTTCGGATCTACGGACTTGGGCAGGCGATAATTCTGTTTGTCGCAGGCGATGTAGGGGCCGTACCTGCCGTTGAGGACTTCGATTTCAGGATCAACATCGAATTTTTTGATATGACGTTCGCTGTCTTTTTGGCGTTTGGCCTCAATGAGTTCTATAGCTTCATCCTGTGTAATTGTCAGAGGATTAAGGGTTTTAGGTATGGAGATAAAGACCTTGGAATGAAGGATATAAGGGCCGAAACGGCCTATGCCGGCGGTTATCTCCGAGCCGTCATAATTGCCCACCGAACGTGGCAATTCAAAAAGTTTAAGAGCTTCGGCGAGAGTGATAGTCTCAATGGATTGGCCTTTCATGAGGGAGGCGAATTGAGGTTTGGGCGATTTTTTGTCGCCCGTGCGGGCATGCCCCAGTTGTGCTATCGGGCCGTAGCGGCCTATCTTAACGAATACAGGCTCGCCGGTATTGGGGTCGATGCCGAGTTCGCGTTCGCCGGCGCGATGTTCCAACTTGGTCGTCATAGCAGCCTCAACGGTTGGGTGAAAGGCGGTGTAAAATTCGTCCATCACTTTTGTCCAGTCCATTTCGCCATCAGCTATGGCGTCAAATTCTTTCTCTACGTTGGCTGTAAAATTGTAATCAAGTATTTCGGGAAAATATTCCAGGAGGAAATCCGTTACAACGGAACCTATGTCGGTTGGTAACAGTTTGTTACGGTCTGCGCCCGATATTTCACGTTTGTCGATGTCGGATATTTTATCGCCCTTCAAAGTCAGGATATTGAACGTTCGTTCGACGCCCTCCTTGTCGCCGCGAACTACATATTCGCGGTTTTGAATAGTCTGGATTGTAGGCGCGTAGGTTGACGGACGCCCTATGCCGAGTTCTTCGAGATGATGTACGAGGCTCGCTTCGGTGTAGCGCGGCGGGCGCTGGGTGAAGCGCTCAGTAGCGACAATTTCGCGCAGGTTAAGCGCCGAATCCTTCTCAACCGGCGGCAAAAGGCCATTCTCGAAGTCGTTTTCCGGATCTTCTTCAAGGCTTTCCATATACATGTGCAGGAAGCCGTCGAAAGTAACTATTTCACCGGTTGCGACGAATTTGTCGTCGGTTTTTCCGCTGATGTTGATTGTTATAGTCGTACGTTCGAGATTAGCGTCAGCCATTTGTGAGGCTATCGTGCGCTTGAAAATCAGGTCGTAAAGTTTCTTTTCCTGTGGATTGCCGCTTATTTCCGGCGCGCTCATGTATGTAGGACGGATAGCTTCGTGGGCTTCCTGAGCGCCTTTACTCTTAGTGCTGTACTTGCGGAACTTGTAGTATTTTTCGCCGTAGGAATTAATGATTGCTTCCTTGCTTGCGCCGAGCGCCAAATCGCTCAAATTGACCGAATCGGTACGCATGTAGGTTATGTATCCCGATTCGTAGAGGCGTTGCGCCACCATCATCGTCTGCGCCACAGAAAAGCCGAGTTTGCGGGCGGCTTCTTGTTGTAACGTCGAAGTAGTGAAGGGCGGCGCGGGTGATTTCTTAACCGGCTTTTTCGAGATATCTTCTATAAAAAAGTCGGCCGACTTGCATGATTCGAGGAAGGCCTGAGCTTCATTTTTGTCCTTAAGGCGGCGGTTGAGGCGAGCGTTAAGCAACGTAGTCCCGTCGGGAAGGGTGAAGAGGGCGCTGACACGGTATGACGCTTCCGACACAAAGTCGTTGATCTCCCTCTCACGCTCGACTATCAGCCTGACAGCCACCGACTGCACACGCCCCGCCGAAAGCGCCGGCTTGACCTTACGCCACAATATCGGCGACACCTCGAACCCGACTATCCTGTCGAGCACTCGCCGCGCCTGCTGGGCATTGACGAGATTGATGTCGATGTCGCGCGGAGTCTTGAGGGCGTTTAGGATAGCCGTCTTTGTAATCTCATGAAAAACAATGCGTTTCGTATTTTCTTTGTTAAGTTCAAGGACTTCAAAAAGGTGCCAGGCGATAGCTTCCCCCTCGCGGTCTTCATCGGAGGCGAGCAATATCTCTGTCGCCGTCTCGGATTCCTTGCGCAGATCGGCCACGATCTTTTTCTTGTCGGGCGGAATAACATATTCCGGTTTATAGTTGTCTTCGACATCAATACTAAAGTCCTTGGTTTTGAGATCACGGATATGTCCGTAACTCGACATGACTTTGTAGTCTTTCCCCAAAAACTTCTCAATAGTCTTTGCTTTTGCGGGCGATTCTACGATAACGAGATTCTTTTGCATGTTATATTTCATTAAAAATCGGCCGCAAAGATAGATATTTTTTTTCATTCGGCACATATAAAATTCAAAAATTTTACGTATGTTTGCAGCCGTTTTATGGAAGAAAATACGTCAAAACAACAGATGGGCGGGATTACTTTCCGCATTTTGGTCGCCTTAGGAGTGACTCATTGCATGAACGATGCTTTGCAATCTGTCCTGTCGGCTTCATACCCGATTATCAAGGATGACCTCTCGCTGACTTTCCACCAAATCGGCTATATCATTTTTGTCTATCAAATGGCGGCCTCGGTATTCCAACCGCTTATCGGCTATTTCTTCGACAAGCATCCGTCGGTATGGTCGTTGCCTGTCGGTATGGCGTTCACGCTTAGCGGTTTGCTGTCGGTAGCCTTTGCCCATACGCTTCCTTTGATGATGGTTTCGGTCTTCCTGATAGGCGTCGGTTCATCGACTTTCCATCCCGAGGCGTCGCGGCTGACGTCCATAGCTTCGGGCGGCAGGCGAGGCCTGGCGCAGTCTCTGTTTCAGGTCGGCGGCAATTTCGGCGGGGCTATGGGGCCGCTTCTCGTCGCGCTTCTCGTGGCGCCCTACAGCCGTAGCCATATCGGGTATTTTTCTATCTTAGCCTTCGTCGGCATCGTCGTGATGATGTTTATCAGTATGTGGTACAAGCGACGCCTGCAACTGATGAAAGGCATGGTTTCGACAAGCGACGGGTCAAACCGGCTTCCCGTTTCGCTTGGTAAGACCATTTTTTCGATAGTGATTCTGATGTTCCTGATTTTCTCAAAATATATTTACATGGCAAGTTTGTCGAATTATTATACGTTTTATCTTATTGAGAAGTTCGATGTGACAGTCCAGAGTTCCCAGCTCATGCTTTTTATTTTCCTTATAGCCACGGCGATAGGCACTATGATTGGCGGCCCTCTCGGCGACCGCATAGGCCGTAAATATGTGATTTGGATTTCGATACTCGGCGCCGCGCCATTTGCGCTGTTGATGCCCCATGCCAACCTGTTTTGGACAGGTGTCCTGAGTTTTTGCACCGGATTGATGCTCTCGTCGGCCTTCCCCGCGATATTGGTCTATGCACAGGAACTCTTGCCGTACAAGTTAGGCCTCGTATCGGGTTTGTTTTTCGGTTTTGCGTTCGGCGTCGCAGGCATTGCGGCGGCTATTCTCGGCAAAATGGCCGATATCCATGGCATCGAAGCCGTATATAATTTCTGTGCCTACACCCCCTTACTCGGCTTAATAACTTGGTTCCTGCCCAACCTGAAGAAGAAACATGTTCATTGAAACAGGCTCACTATCAGATAAATGATGGCGGCAAGGGCGGCGCTGACAGGGATTGTAAGTATCCAGGCGGTCATCAGGTTCTTCGTTACTCCCCAACGAACAGACGAGAGGCGTTTAGTAGCTCCTACGCCTATTATGGCGCCGGTTATGATGTGGGTTGTGCTGACGGGAATATGCAGATACTCAGTTAGATATAAGGTCAGGGCGCCGGACGTCTCGGCCACCATGCCTTCAAGGGGCGTAACTTTCGTGATACGCGATCCCATGGTCTTAACGATTTTCCAACCGCCCGACATTGTGCCGAGCGAAATCATTGTAAAACAAGAAAATGCCACCCAGCTTGGCATGTCATTGATGCTTTCTATCCCCATGCCTATGCCGAGGGGATGCGCCGCTATCATTGCCGCCGCGATGATACCCATGACTTTCTGCGAGTCGTTCAGTCCGAAGCCTACGCTGAAAAGCGCCGACGAGCATAGCTGTAACCGCTTGAACCACGCCTCCGCCTTGCTTGGGCGTACCCGTTTGCAGATATGGAGCACTATTGTTGTTAAAATAAGCGCTACTATCATGCCTATCAGCGGCGCGACGAAGATAAACGCCGCTATTTTTATAATAACGACGGCATGTATGGCCTTGAAGCCGCTTGCCATGATAGCTGCCCCGGCAAAGCCGCCGATGAGAGTGTGCGACGATGACGAAGGAATGCCTAACCACCACGTTGTGAGGTTCCAAACTATAGCCGCGATTATCCCGGAGAGGATAACGGGTAGGGTTATGTATTGCTCGAAAACGGTCTTCGACACTGTGTTGGCTATTCCGAACTCGCCTATCAGGTACTTGGCGATAAAGAAGGCGAGGAAATTGAAGAAGGCAGCCCATAGCACAGCCTGGAACGGTGTCAATACCTTGGTCGAGACGATTGTCGCTATTGAGTTGGCCGCGTCGTGGAAGCCGTTGATATAGTCGAAAAGAAGGGCAAGAACGATTATCGCAATTAATAATTCCATTTGTCAACAGGGTTTAGGCGTACTTCACGATTATGGTTCGGATGATTTTGCCGACGTGCTCGGCTATGTCGGTCGTTTTTTCCATTTCGTAGAGGATTTCCTTAAGTTTGATAAGTTCTATTCCGTCGTGCTCGTCGTCGAAAAGTTTGATGACGAAATTTTCATAAATATCGTCGGCTTTGTTCTCGATGTCGTGCAATTCCTTACAGTAATATTTTATTTTGCCTGAATTGTCTTTGAGCGATTCTAATTCGGCTGTCACTTTGTCGAGGCACATTGCGGCGTCCTTTATGAGGTTGGCGAGGCCTACGGCTGCCGGCGGCAAGCTCTTGGGCTTGTAGAGGGCGATGCGCTTAGCCGAACTGTTGATGCCGTCCATCACATCGTCCATATAGGATGCCAACTGGTGGATGTCCTCACGGTCGAAAGGCGTGATGAAAGTTGCATTGAGTTCGTCGAATACGGCATGTGAAATCGCGTCCGCTTCGCGTTCCTGGTTCTTGATTGTCCTGAAGAACTCGACATGCTGCTCGTGGTTCTGAGCCTCAGTAGTCTTGATGAGGTTGTCGGACGCCTCGACGGTCAGTTTCGACAATTGCTTGAACAGGGGATAGAATTTCCCCTCTTTAGGTGTGAAACGGCTAAAAAATGAATTGTTCATTTAATTGTTTTTTGAATTTATAGTTCGCGTATCCATATATTACGGAACGAGATCGGCTCGCTCGGGTCGCCATGGCTTTGCAGGGTGATAGGGCCTGCTCCGTGCTTGACTACGCGCGGGATGCCGATATACTCGGTGGTTCCGAGGATATGGAAGTTGTTTTGCACTAATACGCCGTTATGTATCACGGTTACGGCGGGCTGAGTGCGGTAAGTGCCGTCTTCTTTGAACGTCGGAGCGGTATAGATGACGTCATAAACGTTCCATTCGCCGGGCTTGCGCATTGCGTTGACGAGAGGGCGCGACTGTTTGTAGATACTGCCGGCCTGGCCGTTAGAGTAGGTCTCGTTCTCGTAGCTGTCGAGCACTTGCAGCTCGTATATTCCCTGCAAATAGATGCCGCTATTGCCACGCGCCTGACTGCTGCCTGTGATGTTCTTAGGGATGCACCATTCGATGTGGAGTTGGAAATTTTCAAATTTTTGCTTCGTCCGGATGTCTCCTTTTTTCTTGTCAACGGTGAATGTGCCGTCGTTGTTGACAATCCATTCCGCAGCTCCGTTGGTCTTTGAACTCTCCCACGCCGACAGGTCTTTGCCGTCAAAGAGCACGATAGCATCCGACGGCGCCGAGTTGGTTTTAATGTCGCCGGGCGTAACGATATTAGGCTGCGGCAACCAAAATTCAGTCATCCCCGGACGCATTTGTTCCGGCTCGGGATAACTCTTCTGACCTGTGGCGGTCAGGCTCACTACACTTGCAATAATCAGCAAAGTGGCTTTAAAAATATTCGTTCTCATACAATAAAAATTTCTAATGTGAAAATCCATAACGAGCCGCAAAGTTAATGCGCCTTGAGGGATTTTCAAAATTTTATTGATATTTTTTTAAGAGAAAAATATTTGCTCAAAAGTTTGTGAAATTGAAAAAGATACTATATCTTTGATGTTTTAATTAATAATTAATGTCAAAAGATGAGTATGCAACGAGCTGTAAATGTGATTATTATGCTGTGCCTGCCAATGTTGGCGGCAGCTCAGGATGCGGGACGAATTTTCCCCGAATCCGATACGTCTAAGATTTATACTGTCGGCGGCGATCGCCACGGAGTGAGTTTTTTTAGGAAAGTTAAGCATGAACATGTCAATTATGACACTGCGAGCGCTGTTTCTTTCGATAAGTTTCATTCGGCCGAAGTGATTTACTCCTATATGCGCCGGTACGCTAAGGAGTATCCCGATTTGGTCGAACTTTATGAAATCGGTCGCAGTTATGAGGGACGTCCGATATACCAGATGACCCTCACAAACAAAAAAACAGGTAAAGCGACCGACAAACCCGCCGCTTTCTTTGAGGGCAACAGGCATAGCGGCGAAGTGACGAGTTCGGAGTCTGTCCTGTGGCTCATGAATCATTTGATTTCGGGCTATGGTTGGGATGCCGAAATCACTAAGATTCTGGATAAGGACGCGATATATCTCCGCCCGATAAATAATCCCGACGGGCATAATCTCTATATGAATACGGCGCAGTCGAACCGGAGCACGGTGCGTCCGTATGATCAGGACGGCGACGGCCTGCTCGACGAGGACAGCCCTGAGGATATCGACGGCGACGGTCGTATCCTGAGGATGCGCTACAAAGACCCGAAAGGGGATTATGTCATTGACCCGCGTGATGCGAGCGGGCGCGTAATGAAGTTCGTCGGCGCGGGTAAGGGTGATTATAAGGTTGTCGCCGAAGGTATCGACCATGACGGAGACGGCAGGGTAGGGGAGGACGGTATCGGAGGCCTCGACCTACACCGTAATTACCCGGAAAACTGGCGCCCGATCGCGGAAAGTACCGGTCGCGGATGGACGCAGGGAGGAGCCGGCGAATATCCGTTGAGCGAATCCGAGACACGAGCGGTGTTTTCTTTCTTGCTTACCAATCCGAATATTTACGTTGTCAATTCGATGGATACGAGCGTGCCTATGCACCTCCGTCCGCCCAGCACATCGAAATCGGAAGATCGCATGTATCCCGAAGACCTGAAGTGGTACGAGCGATTCGATGCGATCGGCAAAAGCATTACGGGCTATGAGAAGGCCGGGGATGTCTATTATGATTACAGCAATGGCGGTTCGCAGCCCCTGTTCGGCCATGGCCCCGACTTCGGCTATTTCTATTATGGCGCTATCTGGTATGGCGACGAGTTATGGGATAACGGCCGTCCGAAAGAGGATTTGAACGGCGACGGCGAAAAGGATGAACTCGACCAACTTATCTGGGACGACACGGAAAACGACGGCAAGGGATTCATTGAATGGAAGGAAACGGTTCATCCTACTTACGGCAAGGTCGAGACAGGAGGCTGGGACCCAAAATTTTTCAGGCAGAACGCTCCCTCAAAATTTGTAGAGAAATGGGCTAAGAATGAGGCTCTTTTCAACCTCGAAATGATAAAACACCTGCCCGAACTTGAATGGAAAGGCTTGGATGTCAAGAAGATAAAGTCATACAAAGGCGATTCGGTCGATTATCGTGTGAAGATAACGTATCGCAACGTCGGCAAACTTCCGACCGCGCTCAAGCAGGCCGATTTGGTCAAGATAGTCAAGCCCGACCGCTTCAATATTGAGTTTACGGACACAGTACCCCGCTATAAGGTTCTCGACAGCACATTGAATTATCCGCGCGGTCAACGAAACTTCGGCGGCTTCGCACCTGTCGTCGCAACGGAAACGGTGCGGAGGAGATTCTATAAAGAAGTAGGCTATGCCCAGGGCGAATCCGACAATAGCCTTGAGTTCAAAGTGCGTGTTTACGGCAAAGGTTCGCTCGGAGTAAAAGCCGCCCTTAGCACCACCCGCGCCGGCATCCTGCCCGAAAAAGTATTCATAATACAAAGCGACGAATGATGCGAAAGTCAAAACATATATGCCATAGAAATTACAAGGTTCTTGTAATAATATAAACTCATACCGTTAAAAATATTGGCATCAGCATCTTTAATCCTTGCACTTTTTCCTATATTGAGCTGAATATGGTTGATACGCAATCCCCCGCCGTAATCAAACGTAAAATTAGTTGCGAAATCAGATGCGGATGCGGATGAGGCATTTATGATATCAAATCCAATGCCACTATAGGCAAAAATGTTGAAATATTTTGAGAAATTTAACCTGTATTCCAGATGAAAGGGAATGTTTAATGCATTCTCCTCATATTTATGTTTGTAACCATCTTGATAGTAATTCTCATAAGTTGTGTAATAGTGTTCATAGTTCAATCCCATATTCAGTCCAAAACCATATTTAAACAGAGGTTCAAAGCGTATGCCAATCTGAATACCGTCAATATCGTTGTAATAATTTGTTTCTTTACTTACATAACCAACAGATAAGCCCCACGGATATTTGGCTTTCGGGCAATTGAAACATAGCTTTTTGCTTTCTTGTGTCACATAAATTCGTTGTTTTTTATCTCCGGCAATTACCGTAAAATAATTTTGCCTGTTTGTGCGAGACTTGTTTGCGTCGCAATCAACAACAATATAGCCATTATATGCCAGAACTTTATACCAGTAAGGAACATTGGAAACAGAATAAGTACTTGCATTTGAATATATTTCGATTCGTTCGCTTTTTCCTCCTTTTGCGGCAAAGTATAGGTCATCATTTGAAACGCTTAGCGTAGTTTGTGGTTTAGGTTGGGATTTTGGCGGATTACCGTTTTGATGAATATTTATTTGTATATCTTTTCCTCCGGCTGACACTTTAAACCAGTCCGAGCGAGGGTTGGTACTGTTGTTGGCACTGCAAGTCACGACAAAATAACCGCTATATGTTTTAACCATACACCACGATGGAACTAATGAAACAGAATATGAATTTGCATTGGAATACACTTTGATTTGTTCACTTGTGCCACCTGAAGCATAAAATGATAGATTCTCGGTCGATACGTGCAATGTGGTTTCTACCACCGCTTTACCTGTCTGACTTATATTTACCGTCACCGCTTTATCGCCGGCAGTTACTGTACAGTAACCGGTTCGTGTTGTTGTTACCGGATTGGCGTTACAAGTGATAACAAAATAATTACTGTATTTTTGAATCGAACACCACGAAGGTAAACCGCTAACAGAAAACGAAGTAGCGTTGGTTGTTACGTTTATCTGCCTGTTACCGCCCGTAGCCGAAAAAGACAGTTGGGAGGGCGAGACGTTCAAAGAAGGCGGCGGCGGTGGATTGAGAAAGGATTCGCATTCCTCAATTCTTGCCTGCGCGATTTTATCGTTGGGATTGGATTCCAACACTATAGAGTATTTCTCTTTAGCCGTCTTGTAGTTGCCGTTTGAAAAGGCCTGATTAGCAAGCGCTATATGCTCTGCGCACCTCCTCGCACGTAACAGTTTAATCTCGACTTTTTGTTTTTCTTTCCCGCTTAACCTCTCAAATGCAGCATTGTATTTGATTATGGCGCAAGCGTAGTCGCCAGCATCGAAACAGGCATCGCCTTCGCGCAGCGAGGTTTGACCGTATGCGTTAAACGCCGATAATAAA
>JAISUX010000039.1 GCA_031271805.1 Tannerella sp. | reverse complement strand
CATACCGCAGATAACTACGTATGGCAACAATGGTTTTGATGATTCGTTTCATCTGAAAGTGAAATACCGTCTCGGAAATATCACTGCCGAAAAGTGTATATATTACCATAACCCTATTGCTTACAACAGCAATAACAATTATCAGTGCGTTTTCGAGATGGGTAAACAATATAATATGCGACTCGACTTTACCCAGACGGCGATACAGTTCTCCGTCACGGTGCAGGACTGGCCGGTGGCGATTGAAACGAATTGATTTTAGATTTTAGATATGAGATATTAGATATATTTTTTAGATGAGTGAATTAGCTACGGTTAGTGAGCTTGTCGAATTATAACTGTTTTTTTTAATTTTTTAAATTTACAAACTTATGAACAAAATGATTTTGAAAGGAGCAATGCTCCTCGCAGCCGTTGCAGCAACGAGCTGCCAAAGTGAAAATGAGCCTATTCCTGCACCAAAGACAGGTGACGCCATTAGTTTTCGGATCCAGGGCAGCAGGCCCTCAACCTACACACTGCCAACCGTAAAGGACGAGATTGACGGCTTTGTCGTCAACGGCCGGGTTGACGAAGCAGGTTCTCTCACCAGGGTACTTTTCGATCGGAAATCGATAGTAAGAGATGCTATAACAGGCAATTTCGTCTATGCTCCGACCGTTTATTTTCCTACCGAGGCGACAAATGCTATTTTTACCGCTTTCTCGCCTATTCATGCGCCCGTAACAAATGTGGGATCAGATTATATAATAACTGACGGTCTCACCTCTACGATTGATGCCGGCGACAACGTAATCTCATACACAGTGCCAAGTCCGGGATCAGACCCTAAAGGCGTAGCGCAGCAAGATTTGCTTGTCGCATGCGACTCAATGTCAAACCTGAGCTCGACGGTAGCGTTTACGTTCAAGCACGCTCTCAGCCGTGTCCTTGTGTCTGTTAAAAACAAGACGGCAGACCCGCTGATTATCACCAAGTTGTGTTTGGTAAATCTTGCGACTGAAGGGACTCTCGACCTCGACGCTAATACTTGGACCGGCGGAAACGGCAGTTCCGACATTATTGACATCAATGATAGTTATTTTACCACTCCCGCCTCAACAACTGAGTACAAGGTGCTTTGGGGTCTTACCGGCGCTCAGACGGATACTATGTATTGGTTGATTCCCGAGAGCGGTGTAGCTGTGACGGCTGATGATAGCTATCATGCGATTGTTTCGGAGGAACAGGCAATGCTTGTGCTTCCGCAGATAACGAAACTCACCACGGCAGGTTTTAGTGCAGCTTCCGACTTCCATCTGTTAATCGGCTATAGACTGAGCAATTTGATCAACGAGGAGAAGATCGCTTTCGCCGACATCAATAGTTTAACGGAGACCGACAAAGGTTTGGTATTCGAGATGGGCAAGCAGTACAACTTGCGACTCGTATTTAATGCCGGCGGCGGCAGCGGCGGTGGTTCTAACCCGGGCATTTCGTTCACTGTAGATGTTGATAACTGGGAAGATCCGGCAACTGCAGAAGGTGAGATTCAATAAAGTACAACCCATCATTACGCCCGCACTAATCCGGCGCCGTCCGTCATTGCGAGCGTAGCTAAGCAATCTTCAAGCCCTGACAGGTTTAGTCCCGTCAGGGCTTTTTCAGTCCTCCAAAATCGGCAAATGCCGTCTGAATATCTCCTTGAACGATATGAGAGTCTCTGTCCGCGCCAAGCCAAGCGCCTGCAATTTGTCGTGGATAATGCTCAATAAATGTTGGTTGTTCTTAGCGTAAATCTTGACGAACAGGTCATACTTGCCTGTAGTGTAATGACATTCCACGACTTCGGGAATCTTACTCAATTCGGCTGCAACGTCTGGAAATTGTTCGGGATTTTTAAGATAAATCCCCATATATGCGCATGTTTCGTAGCCTATTTTTTCGCTGTCGAGAACAAATTCGGAACCTTTTATGACGCCTGCGGATGTTAGTTTTTGTATGCGCTGATGTATAGCCGCACCTGATACGTTACACTCTCTCGCCACCTCAAGGAATGGCTTGCGGGCGTCATTCACTATTAAACCCAAGATTTTCTTGTCTAATGTGTCAATGTCTGTTTGTGCCATGTCTTAATTGTTTTTGAAATTTGCGCCCCAAAGATAGTAAGATTATTTAAAACAACAAAAAAGAGAGCATGTTTTTTTACAGCATACTCTCTTCCTAAAAATGTATAAAAAATGCGTTAATTACCTCTTGGTTTAGCGGAATAAACGATTTTTAAAGCGTAGGCCTCTCGAAGCGCTTGCTTCAAGTCCGTAATGATACCCATATTGGTCTCAAAGTCCCCTTTTATTGAGGTCTGCATGTACGGTTGGTCTTCCTCTTTCATACTCGCTTTCTCTTGTCCGATGTAATTACCTACTTCAGATATTTCGGCAATCTGGTCGTTCAATTGAATACGGGTCTCGTTGCCTAACTTAGCCCTTAACTCGGCGGAATTGGGTTTGCCTACATATATGAATGTAACCAAAGATTTCTTTTCCAATTTTGTGAGTTCGGTGGCTTGAGGCGAACGGAACTGTACTTTCAGCGTCACTTCGCGCATGGTGGTTACCATCATAAAGAAGAATAAGATAGCAAACACCAAGTCGGGTAACGACGACGTGTTTAATTCGGGCATCTCACGTCCGCCCGTTTTACTGAATTTTCCCATGTCTTTTACTTCTTTTTACGATCACCATAGTTTCTCGGTTCGGCTTCCGAAATCTTTTGAGGATAATACTTTAATACGGCATTCTTTTCATCCTCTTTGTCGAGTTCGCTGAACTTTTTATTGAATTGCGCTTTTGCAGCCGCGTCTCGTAGTTGGTTATATGCTGCCGCCAACTCATTCTGCACATCTATATACGTTTGATATTTAGTGCCTCGGTCGCATTGCAGCGATATAACATGTTCATCTGTAATCATTTTCTTCCCGAAAAACGGAAGATCGACTTCTTTCTTTACCGGAAGATGCTCCTCGTTATTGGGATTCTCAATAAATTCTATCGCTTTCTCCCTTAACTTAGGCAGGTCAACCTCTTCGCCGGCACACATTATCCGGTTATCGGAACTGACCATTATAGTCAAAATGTTCCTTTTATTGACATCAATATCTTCATTCTTATTTTTCGGATCCGGCGGGTTAGGCAACTTTCGCGGCAACCCGCGGTCGGTATCCATTGACGTTGTCAAAAGGAAAAACAAGAGTAACATGAAGGCGATGTCGGCAGAAGAAGTCGCGTTAATAGTCGGAGCTTTCTTTTTTTTCTTAGCCATTTCCTTCTTGTTTTTAACGTTATTTACTTACTATCTTTTTAACGGATCCCCAAATCATCGCTAAAAATGACAATGCGAACAGTATGTACATGGAATAAAGCCACATATCCGTTACTTTCAGCCAGAAAGGCGTGTTGTAAGTCTGCAAGTCGGCATTTATGTTCTTCAACGGCGTTCCGTCGCCAATGAAATATGCAATGACTAACAATATTGCAAAGGCTGCAAATATCGCTAACGATGCCAATGCGGCTTTGGGGTTGTCCTTTAATTTGCGGAAAAACTGGAATAAGCCGAATAGCAATAAACTTAAAGCGCATATTGCAAACAGGATGTAAACCCAATACAGGAGTTCGCCCGTATATGTCGGATTCTTAAATTCGCCGAGCGGGGCGCCGTTCCCTCCTAAGTAGAACAATCCCAGCACTATTATGCTTATAATCGCAACGGCTATCAATGTCCAACTTGATATTCTTCTAATTTTTGTTACAGCCATGGCTTATTATTTTTGAAATTTCACATTGTATTTTATAACCTGGTCGAGCAAGGTGATTGATGCATCCTCCATCTTGTTCAGTATGGATTCGAGCTTGCTCAACAGATAGTTATAAAATATTTGCAGCAGCAGTGCCACGATCAGACCGCCTACGGTTGTGATCAACGCCACTTTCATACCGCCTGCAACGACCGTCGGGCTGATGTCTCCAACTTGCTCAATCTTGTCGAACGCCATGACCATACCGATGACCGTTCCCAAGAATCCTAAAGACGGAGCCATTGCGATAAACAGGGTAATCCATGACAGGTTCTTCTCTAACAAGCCGCCTTGTACGCCGCCGTAAGATACGATTGATTTCTCAACTACGTCGATGCCTTGGTTGATTCTCATAAGTCCCTGATACGCAATTGATGCAATAGGACCTCTCGTGTCGCGAGCAATGTTTTTGGCCGCCTCTACATCGCCTTTGTCGAGAGCCGCCCCGATGCCTTCAAGCAATTTGTCGGCATTGGTGTCCGCAAGGTTCAGATAAATAATGCGCTCCAAAACGAATGCCAAGCCAAGAATCAAGGCTATGGCAATCATACTCATGAAGTCTGCACTACCTTCAATAAACTTAGTCTTTAGCGCTTGGTGAAAACTTGTCTCTGCTACCGGCGCTGCATCTTGTGCGAATGCTACTACTGTTGTTCCAAGGGCACAAATTCCGAGGAACGCTTTTGTAAATACTTTTTTCATCGTTTGTTAATTTTAATTAGTAATTCTCTTATTGTTAATAAATTATCTATTTTCTATAGTTAAACAAACCGTTTTCTCTACCGCGGAGAAAGCGGGATTCGAACCCGCGATGCGCTTTAGGCGCATACACGCTTTCCAGGCGTGCCTCTTCAACCACTCGAGCATCTCTCCTTGACAGAAAAATTGCCTCAAAAACGTGTGCAAAGTACGAAAAAAATCTAACATACAAACTTTTTTGTCAAGATTTTTTTTCAAAAATACGATTTTTTTTTGCGGCATATCTTTCTAAAATGTGTAACATATTAATTATCAGTATATTGTATCGGGACGCCAAAAATTTCCAAACTATTTTGAAAACAGCGCTTTGCAAGCTCTTCGGACGTCATTTTATAACTTTCCGAAAGTTTTTTTATGGTCTCGACGATGTAAACCGGTTCGTTTCGCCCCCCCCGGTAAGGAACCGGAGCAAGGTATGGCGCATCGGTCTCAACAACGATCCTTTCAAGCGGTATTTCTTTCAGCGTTTCGGACAGTCCGCAGTTCTTGAAAGTGACTACTCCTCCGATGCCTGCAAGGAATGACGGCAGTTTGGATATCCTTCGCCATTCTTCGACACTACCCGAAAAGCAGTGGAACACGCCTTTCAACTTATCGGCGCCTACATTATATATACTGTCGAGCGCTTCGGACAAGGATTTACGGGTGTGGATGACTACCGGCAGTTGCATGTCGATACTCCATCGCAACTGTTCTTCAAAGACCTCCTTTTGTTGCTTGAGGTAGCGTTTGTCCCAATACAGGTCGATGCCGATCTCGCCTATCGCTATGTATTTGCGTTTGGTCAGGGCGGCCTCAATTTTCTTGAGTTCCGCGGCATAATCCTCGCCTACGCTCGTCGGGTGTAAGCCCATCATAGGAAACGCGAAGTCGGGTTCCTCGTCGCAAAGCCGGTTCAAGGATTCTATGCTCGTCGAATCTTCGTTGGGCAGCAGGACGGCTCTTATGCCGGCTTCCTTAGCCCGGCGAATGACATCTCCCCGGTCGGCGTCAAATTCCTTAGAATATATATGTGTATGCGTATCAATTATTATCATATATAAAGTATCTATGATTCCCGAAGCATCAGCATGTCGGCGAACTTCTTCAACTCGGTCAATGAATCCTTATCGACCGACAGACTTTTTAGTTCTTCCATTGCGAGATCGAAAAAAATATTTATCTTTTGTTGAGTTATATGTCTTATATTGAGGTTGTTATAAATTTCCGTATAGGCGCGAATTTTCTCTTTAGGCGTGAATCCGTTTGCCGTATTGCGAAAGTATTCCATTGTGGCTTTCTGCTCATTATCGGCGAGGTTCACGGCGTTTATCAACAGGAATGTTTTCTTGTCGCAAAGAATGTCGCCGCCGATGTTCTTGCCGAATGTATCGGTATCTCCGTAAACATCCAACAGGTCGTCTTGAAGCTGAAAGGCCAGTCCGAGGTTTATGCCGAAGCGGTAAAAACCATCGGCATCGGTTTCGGATGCGCCACCTATCATTGCGCCTATTTTCAGGCTGCATGCGATAAGTACGGCCGTCTTGAGCCGAATCATTTCCATATATTCGTCTTCGCTGACGTCGTCGCGTTTCTCGAAATCCATATCATATTGCTGACCGCAGCAGATTTCCATTGCGGTCTGCGAAAAGATGTCCAAAGTAGGCTTCAGGAAAGGTTTCGACGTTTCGCCAATCAGTTGGTAAGCGGCAATAACCATAGCGTCGCCCGACAAAACGGCGGCATTAGTGCTCCATTTCTTATGCACTGTCGGTTTGTTGCGGCGTTTATCGGCCATGTCCATAAGGTCGTCGTGCAACAAGGTGAAATTATGGAATACCTCAAGCCCAAGCGCCGGTTTTATGGCTTCGGATATATCGTCGCTGTAAACATTGCATGCGAGAAGCGTCATGGAAGGACGTATCCGCTTGCCGCACAGCGACAGCGTATATTCGATAGGTTCGCACAAACTGTGAGGCGACATGTCGAAAGGTATCCGAGCTATTTCCGCTTCTACTATTGTTAGGATTTCTTCGGTCGAAAGCATGATAAAAAAAGGCTGCAATATTCCGGCAGCCTTTTAATTAAAAGTTTACAAATACTATTGCTGTAATTTGAATCTTACAGGCACACTGTATTTCACGCGCACGGGTTTGCCTCTTTGCTCGCCGGGTTTGAATCTCGGGAGCATCTTCAAGACGCGGATCGCTTCCTTGTCAAGATTCGGATCCAAAGGCTTGGTAACCTGGACATCCGAAACCGAGCCGTCGGCATTGACGACAAAGTTGCAAGCGACACGTCCCTGTATTCCGTTCTCGGCAGCGATAGTCGGATAGTTGATGTGTTCCGAAATCCATTTCAACAGAGCAACGTCGCCACCGGGAAATTCCGGCATCTTTTCGACAGTCACGAACACGTAGTTCTCATCTTCTTCCTCTTCTTCCTCGACAACAGGGGCTACGTAAGTGGCGGTCTGTGCCTGGGAGGGATCATCCTCGCTCGACAATATCTTGGTATCTTCGACCTTGACATTGTCCTCTACGATGTTGATGATTTCGGGAGTCTTGATGACTTCCGGTTCAGGCGGGGGAGGTGGGGGGTCTTCCTGCCTCGTTATCTCGATTTCCTCTTCGTCGATGATCTTGGCAATACCGTTGTCGGTAGCGACTTCGATCTCTCTTTCGCCCCACTCAAATCCTACAAAAAGGATGGCTAATCCGATCACTATTCCCATTAAGAGACTTAATGACTTGTCCTTTTCCAGATTGGCTCTTGCAGTCTTTTTTTCTTCCATTGTCTTGTACTTTTGAATCGAATAATTGTTATCTTCTCACCCGCAAAAATAAAAGTTATTTTTTTATCCACCAAATATTTTGTGAGTTTTTTTTGTTTTTTTATTATTTTAGTTTTCAAAAGTCTGTAAATCAGCGTTATATGAATTTTCGCGGCTTTTTTCTCATCTTAAATATAACTTTTTAAGTTTTTCCTCGTTTATGTATATGTTGTTTTAGAAGAATTTTATATGCGTATCGGAGATATAAGATTGGTATTGGCGATGGTGTTTGTCCCGCTGTTTGCTTCGGCGCAGGACGGGCATGATGCTTATGATTTCCTGCGTCTTCCCGCATCTTCGCGTGTGAATGCTTTGGGTGGTCATTCGGTATCGTTGGTCGAGAACGACCCCTCGCTAAGTTTTCATAACCCGGCCTTGCTTGGCGGCGAGATGGACGGGAAGGCTTGCTTGAACTACATGAACTATGTCGGCGGAATCAGCGTCGTAAGCGCTATTTATACTAAGGCTTTCGGCGAACGCAGCGCCTGGGGAGCGGGCGCTACATATATTAATTATGGTAGTATGAAGGAGACGAGTACGGAAAATGTCGTGCTTGGCACATTTTCGGTTCAGGACATCGGACTGCACGCTTTTTATGAGTACGACCTGTCCGATAGATGGCGCGGCGGCCTGTCGCTGAAAGCGCTCTATTCTACTTTGGCCGATTATTATTCGTTCGGCCTGGCTGTTGATGCGGGTTTGAGCTATTTCGACGCCGAAAATGATTTGGCTATCGGTGTGGCGTTGAAAAATATCGGTGCGCAGCTGAAGTCATATTACGAGGAGCGCCAGTCGGTGCCTTGGGATCTGCAAATAGGCATGACGAGACGCTTGGCTCATGCGCCTTTGCGCTTGTCGGTCACGGCGATGTATCTGAACCGCTGGAAATTCGATTATGTCGAGAATACGGACATTAAGACGGACGACAGTTTTGTGACGACGGCTTTCAAACATCTTGTCCTCGGTCTGGAATTTGTGCCTTCGGACAATTTCTGGCTTGGCGTCGGCTTTAACCCTAAAAGGAGGATGGATATGAAGCTGACTTCCGGCAATGGTCTCGGCGGCTTCTCATTCGGTGGCGGCGTGAGGGTCTCAAGATTCGACGTCTCGGCTTCGATAGCGAGGTTTCACCCCTCGGCGATGTCGATGATGATAGGCATTTCGATGAAGATTTAGATTAATATGAGAGATATAGTTATTGCAATCGACGGACTTTCATCGTGTGGTAAAAGTACTATGGCTAAGGAACTTGCGCGCAGGATAGGATACCGGTATATCGACACTGGGGCGATGTACCGGGCTGTCACTTTGTATGCTTTGCGGCACGGATTTTTCGATGGCGGGGAGCTTGACGTCGATGCGCTTTTAGGGTCGATGGCCGATATTTCGGTGTCATTTGAGGTCGATCCTCTTGACGGTCGTACTGTGACAATGCTCAACGGAAAGAACGTAGAGCGGGAAATCCGCGGAATGGAAGTGTCGGGGCATGTAAGCAGCGTCGCCGCTTTGCCTTTCGTGCGTGAGGCATTGGTGCGCCTTCAGAGGCAGATGGGGCGGGATAAAAGGATAGTTATGGATGGTCGTGATATTGGCACGGTTGTTTTTCCGGATGCCGAAATGAAGATTTTTGTTACAGCTTCGGCCGAAGTAAGAGCGTCCCGGAGGCTTGCCGAACTTAAGGCCAAAGGCGAGGATGCTTCTTTTGAGGAAATACTCGCTAATATAAAAAGTCGTGATTATCAGGATAGTACGCGCAAAATATCGCCTCTTAGGAAAGCTCCGGACGCAATAGAACTCGACAATACGGATCTTACTCCCGAAGGACAGAATGAATGGCTATATAATATATATAATGTATTAGTCGATGGTAAAAATAGAGATTGATAGTAATTCAGGCTTCTGTTTCGGCGTCGTGAATGCTATCGAAAGCGCTGAGCGTGAGCTTGATAAAGGTGGCGCACTGTACAGTCTCGGCGACCTTGTACACAACAACCTTGAGATGGAAAGGCTTAGGAAAATGGGGTTGCGGACGATAGAGCGCAAAGACTTTTCAAATCTGTATAATAATACCGTGTTACTGCGCGCTCACGGCGAGCCGCCTTCTACTTACGAGATGGCGGAGAGAAACGGCATCACGGTTATTGACGCGACTTGCCCCGTAGTCCTTAAACTCCAGCGCCGCATTAAGGAATGTTACGATGAAATCAAAGGTAGTGATACTCAATTGGTTATCTATGGCAAACGCGGTCATGCCGAGGTGAACGGCCTCGTCGGGCAGACCGAAGGCGCTTCAATAGTTATTGATAATCCGGAAGATATCGACATGTTGGACTTCTCGCGCGCGATAATCCTGTTCTCTCAGACCACCAAGCCTTTAGATGGTTTTCGTCAGGTCGTCGAGATGATAAAGTCGCGAATGAAGGAGGGCGTGAGCTTCAGTTGGTTCGACACAATATGCCGTCAGGTGGCAAATCGCCTGCCGAAAATAAAGGAATTTGTCGCCAATCATGACCGAGTCTATTTTGTAGCCGGAGTGAAGAGTTCTAACGGCCGGATGTTGTTCGATGAATGTAAAAAATCCAATCCCGACACAATTTTCATCTCGGATGCAAGCGAAATCAACGCCCCTCTACCTCCGGAAATTCATAGCGTAGGCGTTTGCGGCGCGACTTCCACCCCCAAATGGCTGATGGAGCAGGTCGCCGAAAAAATCAGAACAATGAATCCGTAATCAGTACTGTCGGGCCGAGCAGGCCGCTTTCGCGCAGGGGAGAATCATTGGCGGGAGCGCTGATTGTCCATGTTTTGCGGTCGGCTTCGGGTTGTCCGGCGTCGAATACAAGGCGGTTGAACCATGTGCCGGTGACGTCGATTTCCAGCTTGTTTTCGCCTTTGATGAGGGCTTTGGTTATGTCGAGGCTGTATGGAGGAGACCAAAGCGTCGATAGCTTTTTGCCGTTAAGACTTACCGAGGCGATCATCTCAACGCGGCCGAGGTCGAGGATTACGTGTTTGTAGTCGCCTAAGGATTTCGTATCGAAAGAGGTTGAATACCTGACCGTTCCCGAAAAAGCCCGGCCTTCATCCGATATGTCAAGGTCTTTCCATGCCTTTAAATCCTTTATTTTCAACGATTCGGGAGCGCCCCAACCTGCGGGGAATGTGAGCGTCCATTCGGCGTCGAGAGGGATGTTTTTCACTGTGAACGCTATATCATCGTTTGTTTTCGGCGTTTTGCCGTCGTGTCGGAATACTACGAAGCATGAACCGGCGTATGGCAGGTCGAAGCTCGCGGTCGAGCGCTTATCGGATATTGACGTCTTGAGCGGGGTGACGTCTCCGGTCAGTGGATCCCATATCTCGGCGCGTCCGGTGCAGCGGAAGGATAGTTCGCCCTTGAAGTCTCTGCCTTGGGGCGCCGAAACGAAATACCAGTCGGCGCCTTCCGTTTGGCGGTGTAGCCAGATAGCGTCGCCGCCGGTAACGTCAGGATTGACGTTATCTTCCTTTAAAATAGATCTAACCATGCGCGTAGAGTTGTCCATGATTATAAGCCCTTTCCCGACCATACGTATGTTTCCGAGCATGTCTCCCCAGATATGTTTGACGGCTCTGTCGAAGCGTTCCTGCGCCTCCGCACCTCCGGAAAGTGTCGCTAATCCTTGCGGCGCCTCGGCAATAACAACGGCTCCGTCTTCTATCATCCTGCCGATTTTTTCGAGCGTTTCGGGACGCATACGCCGGTTTTCAGGTATCCACAGGACGCGATAGGTCAATCCCTCGGGAGTGACAATTTTTCGGTCTTTGACCGAGAGACGGTTCAGCAACATATCAGGATTACAATAATCATATTTATATCCTTCTATTTCAATGTTTTGGTCGGGCTTGTGGTCTATCTCGTCGCCAATATACCACAGCACGTCCGAGACGGGGCGTCCCCGCTCAAGCAAATAGTTACATCGCGAGAGATAAGCGACGAAATCTGGCATGTACTGCCACCATGTCTGCCCGCGCAGGAAAGGCGTGCCTATGCTTGAGCCGAAAGCTGTTCCCGGCGGCAGGAAAGGCTGCTGCGGGTTATGGGTATATGTGTGAAAGATCAGGTGAGTAACTCCTTCGACGGCCTTCACGTTGAATACTTCTTTCAGCATTGAGAGGTGTTCATCCCATGTTAAACTGAATGAAGTGAAAGCTTCGGCGGCTACGCGCGTCTTGCCGTAAAGCCTTGCTGCTGAAGCTGTTGGCTTGATGGGTTTGTAGTTTAGTGAGCCGACATATCCGTCGGAGAATGGTTGCCAGAACTCCGTCATCGGCACGTCGGCATGTTTGTAATATTCCATGATGTCGGCAGGAAAAATATCGCCTGCGGCTGTTTCGTACTGTACTGCCAAGCCGTTCTCGCGGGCAAGTTCGGCCATTCGACCATAGAATTTGTTTGCGAACAGGTCGCCGATGTTTCCGCGCCAGTCAAGCAGGAAGCGTGCCGTAGTGTCGGGACTGCCGACCACGTATCCGAACACGGCGGGGATCCATTTCCGAAGCGGGTATCCGGCGTAATCGGCAAATACGGCCTCCATGTCCGTCGTCCATGTCTGTGTACCACATTCCCAACTGTCCATCAACATTCCGTTGAGTAGGCCGCCGGCGAGCGGCCCCTTATTCAGGCGTCCTATATATCCGGCGAAATGGGCGTCGGGTCCGGCTGTCGAAAGTTTGTCGCATTCCCAGCCGGTACCTTCGGGTGGGGCAGGGGAGTTGCGTCGTCCGGTATTGAAATGTCCGATGCGCAGAATCGTCCAACGGCCTTCAGGAGCAGTCCATTGCAACCTTCCCGTAGCATCCATTTTGTCCGAGATGTCAAGAATCTTATCTGCGTCGATCCACGTTTCCGGTGATTGCACGACGTCTTCGCCTTGCCGCATCATGCTGCGGAGCGTCCAACCGGCCTCCGCCTCCCAATTGTTATTGCGGGCGGCGGTATAGAATCGTAAGTGACTGATATTCATCTCGTGCATGTTGCTGATTTGAATACTGTATGTTTGCACGGGTTTTCCCAATGATTCGCCTGAACAGGAAAGGGAAATCGGACGGTTGTCCGACCAACTGCTCTGAGGCATGTCGGCATTTAATATTTCCGTCGAGACATTGCCGGAGAGGGCATTAACAGTGACATTTATACCCGGTTCGTAGCACCAGTTATGATTGAAGCCGTTTACCGACGAAAATTCTATCGTCCGAAGTGTCACAGGCTTTGAGAATTGTATTTCGACCCAATGCGGCTGTCCGTCGGAAGGTTGAAGTTTTAACGCTTTCGGATTGGCTGCATCAAACAGTTCTTTCCAAGTCTCTCCTTTTTTGCTGTTGATTACCAATGGTTTGAGTGGCTGGTTGGTGTCGTCGGCGGGCGTCGGAAAAGCGAGTACGGCGATGTCCATATAATCGCGCCAATCATCTTCATTAATGGGCAGATTCAGATCGACGACCGGACCCTCGACATCAGTCCGGCTGTAAGTCAGATTGCGCATAGCGTTCTCCGGTTTTATCCATGGTCCTCCCGACATAGCCCATCCCGGGCAGTTCTGCATAGTGAAGCGCAAGCCAAGGCGGCGGCACTCCTCGGCGACATGACGCACCGCATCGTCCCACGACGGGCTTAGGCAGGTTATCTGCTCATTTACTCCCGGCCATGGACCGCCGAATTGTCCGTGAAACAGTTGAATACCCGAAATACCTGCATCGGCAATTGCTTCTAAATCAGTCGTTATCCCTTGCTTGGAAACATTGCCGCCGATAAAGTGAAACCATGTCTCGGGATGATAGACTTTCGGAGGATTATGAAACATCTTGACGTCTTTATTTCCGAACGCGCTGTGAATCTCGTCATTCGACGGAAGAATCGGCGCCACATTGTCGTTCTCATTAGAGCATGAGGCGCTAATTAGAATTACCGATAGTAATCCTTTGTAAATCAACTGTTTCATGGGTGATGCTTAATTATTCTTTTGTCGTCAATGCCCAGTCGTCAGTGCGGAACGGAGAGGCAGGAAGCATGAACGAGTTGTAGAGATTGACGTCGTCAGGGTTGTTAGCCCAGCCGTAACGTACTGCTACAGGCTTACTTACTGCCGGACTGTAAACGGTTACCTGATTCTGTCCCGTTATCTCCGCTTTAGCCCAGTGGAATTTTTGGTCGGCGCCGGCTATACTGAAGCCCTGTACATAGCCGTATCTGCTCTTTGCCTGCAGACCTTTGCCGATATGACTGAAAGTGAGCACTATCTTGTTGCCTTCAATCTTCTGACTTTCGTATTCAGGTCCCGAATATTCGACGTCTTTGCCGTAGGTCTTTGCTAAAGCATTGAGCGCCAAGCGATAGCCTACGTCCTGCTTGTTCTTCGGATGAATATCCTTTTCTTCGCCTATGTCAATAGTTACTGCCTCGCCGGTGTTGGGCAGGCTGAGGGTCTGATGCTGTGCCTCGCGCAGTTCAGCCCAATCGCTCTTGCCGGGTTCTAAAGGCGGCGCCTGATAGTTAGCCAACTGTACAAAATAGAACGGCATGTCGGGCTGCCCCCAAACTCTGCGCCAGTCGTTTATCATGTTAGGAAACATCGTCTTATATCTCTGCGCCATGCTTGTGTTATGCTCGCCCTGATACCATATTGCGCCTTTGACGGGATATGTTATTAAGGGTGAAATCATTGCGTTATACAGCAGCGACGGATACTGGTTAGGACCGGTAACGTCCTTGCCTATCCGCGAAGCAAAGTCGGGCTTGTTGACTGCCTCCGTCTGCTCGGCATACTGCGGCATAACGGACATGGTCTCTATTGTTGTCCATGTTTCTACGCCCGTGCCGCCCCAGTTAGTATCTATCAAGCCAATTGGGATGTTAAGATTTTTAAGCAGTTCGCGACCGAAGAAATAACCGACCGACGAAAATTCGGGTATTGTCCACGGGCTGCATTCTTGCCAGCCGGACATGAGAGCATCTTTCTGCGGTCTGCCGGCAATCCTGTTCGGCAGTACTAACAGCCTTATATTTGGATAGTTAGCCTCTTCTATTTCTTTTTCGTAATTGTTGACCTTGCCCCATCCGGCAAGCGGCATCTCCATGTTCGACTGACCGCTGCATACCCAGACGTCGCCCGACAGGATGTTGTTGTATGAATACGAAGTGTTTTTGCCCTTGATTGTCAGTTCGTAAGGTCCGCCTGCGGGCAACGCTTTGAGGCTGACGCGCCATATACCGTCTTTCGCAGGCGAGGCTTTGGCGCTTTGACCGTTGATGCTGACCGTTACTGTCTCGCCCTTGTCGGCATAGCCCCATATCTTTACCGGAGCCTCGCGCTGAAACATCATGTTATCGGAGATATACTGCGGCAGCCTGACCGACGCCACTGCCCGCTTGCAGTAGGCTACGCACTTTGCTACTTCCTCGACCGGCGTAGAGCCTTGCGGTACGCTGTATTCCAATTCTATGTCGCAATATATCGGATACTTCTCTTTTTTTATCAGTTGCAGTATCTCCGCTACCGGCGTGGCGCCATAGCCCCACGGACGGTTGTCGCCGCATTTGGCTTTGTCAGACGGTCCGGTCTTGTCTTTGATGTGCAAACTTGCTATGCGTGAGTGGTTCTCGCGTATGAAATCGCAGGGGTTCTTGCCCGTAACGCCGAAATAATGCCCGGCATCGAAGTTTATCATCACGCTCTTACCTGCCGCTAACACCGGCTCGTAACTGAAGCCGGGCTCGCCTGCCTGACAGTGATTATGGAAAATGATGTACGACTTGTGCTTCTCGGCAAACGGCGCAAGGCGCTTTGCCTTGTTGACGTCAACCTCTGTGGTGATGCCGATAGCGCCAAGAGTGTTGGCAACCTTGAAAGCATAGTCTATCTCTTCGTCCGAACCGAAGGTCTCAAGTTTGAGAATGTGGATTTTAACGCCTTTGGCGTCAAACATCTGCTTGATTTCTTTGAACTTGTCCATAGAAACCGTCGCGCGCCACTCTTTCTGACCCTCCCGCGGCAGACCGGCATACGCTTCTACCGCGCCGCCCATCAGTTCCACCGAACTGATACCCGACTGCACGGTGTAGGCAAGTATCGCTTCAAGCGATTTGTCGGGCATATCCCGAAAACTGTACGTGATGGCGCCTATCTGAACGCCGCCGAACTTGGAATCAGGCTTAACATCAGCGCTTACTGATGCGCAAATTACTGATAATAAGATAGTAATGGATAAAACTGCAATTTTTTTCATGAGGAATAAATTTTGATATTATGTGTTATGGGTGAACTGTGCCGGGGTCGAACCGGCGACCTCCGCCCTGTCAAGGCGGCGCTCTGAACCAACTGAGCTAACAGTTCTTCGGAATGATAAGTATTAAACTGAATCATTTCCTTTTTATTGTGTTAATGACGAAAAAAAAGTCTATTGTCAGAGAGCGAAAGCTGGTTTGCGTTTAATCCATTGTCCGCGGGTGAAATCCGGAAAATCGACTAATGCGCCTCCACGGGCTACCGACATCTCCGATAAGCCCGAAATAGCGCTCCAGGCAGCAGCGTCGTAGCAATCCATCGGCGCGGGTTTCTTATTGCGTATGGCATCAATGAAATCATACATTAATATATAATCCATTCCGCCGTGTCCGGCCTCCCGTGCTTTAGCGTCGAGCATCGCCCATAGCTTGTGGTCGTATTTCTGAAACCATTTTTCGGAATCGTCCCAGGTATGAGGCTTTGATTGCCCTTCGACATAGACATGATCGCCGTCGTTCATCCACAATCCTTTAGTTCCCTGAATACGGAAACCGAGCGAGTAGGGGCGCGGCAGGTTGGTGTCATGCGTGACGATAACGGTCTCGCCGTTTGCGCAGTGAATTTGCGTTGTCACGATGTCGCCGAGGTTGAAATTTATTTTGGCGTACTCGTGGTTCGCTCCGCCCTTGTCGATGATGAAATTGTGCAGGCCGCGGGATTTCGTTGCCATTGCGGTCAGTGACAGGAACCGATTTCCGCGGTTGATATCCATGCAGTTAGCCACCGGCCCTATGCCGTGTGTCGGATAGATATCGCCATTACGGGTGATGGAGTGTTGCGTCCTCCATTGCGCCTCCGCGTAAGCCGTTGGCCCCATGCGTAGTTCGCCGCCTTCCTGATAACTGTAATGCTCGCCGTCGTTGAATTTCACTTCGCGTAGGTCGTGCTGGTAGCCGCATCTCCCGTGCATTATCTCACCGAACAAACCAAGTCTCGTCATGTTGAGCGCCGCCATCACATCACGGCGATAGCAGACGTTCTCCATAATATTGAGGTGGCTTCCGGTAGCCTCCGAAACGTTGACCAAATCCCAACATTCGTCTAAGGTATTAGCAGCCGATACCTCAACCCCGACGTAAGGAACGCCGGCTTTCATCGCTGCCACCGCCATGGGTGAATGCCATTCCCAGGGACTTGCGATTATTACGCAGTCGAACTCCTCGTTGGCAAGCATATTCTCAAATTCCCTTTCGCCGCCGGTATAGACCTTCGGCGCCGTAACGTTGAACTGGGAGATATGCTTCAGCGTCCTCTCAAGCGGGCCTTTCTGTATGTCGCAGATAGCCACGATCTTCGTATCGCCTATTGCCAATACATTATTAATATGCTCCTGGCATCGCGAGCCTGTCCCGATGAACCCGAAGCGAAGTTTGCCGTCGTCCTTGCCGGCAGGCTTTTTTTTCTGCTGACTGTCAGGCGATATGGCTGCCGTAGCCTTGTCGGCCATAGCAAGTCCGGTAGCGCCTAATCCGGCGACGGTAACTTGTTTGATAAAGTTTCTACGAGTATTTTCCATAATTATGCTTCTTCCCATTGTTTGCGGAGCAGTTCGACGGCGGCCGTTGCCGAAGCATTGCGGTCGTCGGCTTTGCTGCCGCACTCAAAACTGACATATTTATTGTAGCCGATAGCCTTCAAACCTTTGAAGCCGTCAACATAGTTGTCCGCCTCGCCGTCTTCGCCCGGTATCAGGCGGCGTTTGCGACTTGCGATATGGACATGTTGAAGGTATTCGCCGGCAGAGATAAACGCACCCAGATCTGATGTTTCTTCGCGTGTCATGTGCCAGAAATCGCCCAGACAGCGGACGCCTGGGTTATTGATGTCGCGGCAGATAGACGCGGCGTCGGCGACTAAGCGCAGATAAAACGCTTCACCGCGATTAAGCGGCTCAAGGATCACCGTCGTGCCGTTCTCATGAGCGAAAGTGCCGAGTTCGTTGAACCATTCGCAGAGGAAATCGCGCGTCTCCTGTGTATGCGGTTTGCAGGGTTTCTGACTGTTAAATGCAGGTACGATAATGACGCCCGTAGAGCCGAGTTTGCCGGCTGCTACAATGATTTCGTGCATCGTATCGCGACATTCGTTGCGTACGGCCTCATCTTCGGCAAGCATGAAGCCCGAAAAGCCTGCGCAGATAGCGCTGACGTTGATGTTACGTCCGCTGAGCGCATCCTTGATTTCTTGCACCCGTCCGGCAAGTCCGCGGCCGCCCGGCTCAAAACCGGTGACGCCGAGTTTCTCCATCAGGTCGAACTTTTCTTTCAGTGTGTCGAACTGCAAAGTCCCTTCCTGAAAAGATATATTCAGCTTGGCATTAGGACAATAAGCTATTCCTGATGAGCCGTTCTCGCAACATTCGCCCTTCTTGGCGGACGATGTGCCGCCCGTGCAGGCGGCAACTGTTGCCAGCGCCGCACTGCCGAGGGATGTCTTTAGAAAATTTCTTCTTAACATAGTTTTACCGTGTTTGTTTGCTGCCCGGTGACGGACTTCCTGCAATGTGGATGTAATCAGGCAGTTTGTATTCCTTACCTGAACCGAAGCCGTTCTTCGCATAAGCCATCGGTTTAGCGAGGTCGATATCTTCCGGATAGAGGTTTAACGACGAAGCGGTCATTTCGTCCCATGTGATTTTCTTTCCGGTGTAAGCCGATTCGCGTCCCATGATGGCATACATATTGGCCAGAGCCGTTTCCGAAGCCTGCTCAATGACTTTCCCGGCGCGGATATGGTTGATCCAGTTCACGTGTTCGAGCGTATATGGGTCGGTCTGTTTGTATTGAGCCTTTTCGGCTTCGCCGTCATATTTCCATATCTCATTGCCTTTCAGGTCTTTGATGACATGTCCGTGCGTCGAACTCCATGAGCCTTTAGTGCCTTGGATAAATTCGCTGACATTGCTGGCGGTGCCTTCAACCTGGCGGCACATGCTGTGGAGGTGGATGCCGTTTTCGAGTTCAAAATCAATGCTGAAATTGTCGAACTGGTCGCCTGTAACGCGGCGCTGGCGAGAGCCGAAACCTGTTGCGCTTACCGGCTTCAAACCGCCTGTAAACCAAGTCCATACGTCCAAGTTGTGAACATGCTGCTCAACGATATGGTCGCCCGACAGCCAAATCCAGTTCACCCAGTCGCGGATCATCCATTCGCAATCCGACCAGCCCGGTTGACGGTCTTTGTACCACAACATTCCGCCGTTCCACCATACCGTACCGCCGGTGATTTCGCCGATAGCGCCATCCATAATCTGTTGGAATGAAGCGACATAGCTACGCTGATGATGACGCTGAGTGCCTGTTACGACGGCCAGACCTTTCGCCTCAGCCTGTTTTGCCGTTGCTATTAACAAACGATAGCCCACCGGGTCAACGCAAAGCGGTTTTTCGAGGAAGCAGTGTTTGCCTTTTTCTACGGCATATTGGAAGATGATCGGGCGGAAATTCGGGGGAGTAGCCGTGATAATCACGTCCACATCGCTGTCTATCACCTTTTTGTAAGCATCCAAGCCTACAAAACGCTTGTCTGCCGGAACGTCAATGCCGTTTTTCTCTTTCAGCTTGCCGGCCAAATCATCTACACGATCTTTGAAAGTATCGCCAAGAGCGGTGATTGTCAAGCCGTTAGCCGCTGCCAAGAAGTTAAATGCCGCGCCGCTTCCGCGTCCGCCGCAACCGATGATACCGGCTTTCAACTCTTTCCCGTCGTTTGCCAAATCGGGCAATTCGGGAATATAGTATGAGCCTGGCGCCTTGAGTGGCGTTTTTGCGGCTTCCGAAGACTTAGCATCTCCGCCTCCGCAAGATGTTAATACTGAGGCGCTTCCTGTTCCTATTGCGCCCAAAGCCCCGACCATTGCGGAGTTTTTCAAAAATGACCTTCTGTCAATTAAATTTTCTTTCATAGCTGTATAAATTATTATTAAAAGATAAAATTGTTTATTTGTTTTGAGATTGCTTCACTGCGTTCGCAATGACGGGCAATCTTCTCGCGTCATTGCGAGGAACGAAGCAGTCTTCCGATGACGGTTACTGTTTCCACTCGCACACAACCCTGAACCCTATCCCCTTGATATCCGAGTACCACCAGATACTTTTGGGTTGTTGAGGATCGGTTTTGATCCAATCAACGTGGTAGGTATGCGAGCGAGCTGCGCAACGTACATCAGAGGCGTCCGACGAATACAGGCCGCCGCGCACTACCCACTCATCGCCCTCTGTCGATAAGGGATTAGTCACGTCAAGGCCCGTTTTCGAGTAAGCGTCAGGCGAGTATTTATCGGCGCAGTACTCCATCACGTTTCCCAGCATATTCTTGAGTCCAAAGGGGTTAGGCTTAACCTTGTCAGGCAGTTGCGTGCGGTTGCTGCTGTTTTTTGCATATATCACGTAACTGCTTATCCCTTCGGTCTTTGCGTCGAAGAACTTGCGCATGAAACCCTTGTCGCTGAAGTCCTTAGGGTTACCCTCGAAGAAATAAGGCGTTTCGGAGCCTCCGCGCGCTGCATATTCCCATTCGGCCTCGGTCGGCAGGCGGTATTTCTTTCCCGTTTTCAGCGAGAGCCACTGGCAAAACGTCTCTGCCGCATAGTGCGTCATCGTGATTGCCGGTCGCTGACCGCTACCCCAGCCCTGGTCGGGGTTGCCGAAAGGCGGCGTAGGACCCGAAACAGCGTCCACATCGGGGCGGCTGTTGTTGGCATAGACCGTCTCAGGCGGCGTCCTGCCTTCGCTCATCGTTGCAGAGAAGAACGCCCAGTATTGCTCCCAGGTAGTTTCTACCTCGGCCATAAAAAACGAACCGACCGTCACGTTCCGCAACGGCGCTTCGTCGGCTTTGTGAAACGCCTCTTTATCATCGCTTCCCATTTGGAACGTACCGCCGCGAACGGCTATCATGTTGAACGCGACCGTAGTGCCGGGAATATGCTCAGTAAAGTTCTCGAACGCCGTTACCGTAGTCGCCGAGTCGAACAGCGGCCCTTTGGGCGCATCAAAATCGCTTCCGGGAATACCTGTCATTTGACCATGCTTATAATCAGGGTTATAGTGGCCGGCGTCCAAATGACAACTGATGCACTGGAGGTCAAGTTTCTTCTCATTTTCCTCATAATAAAGATGCGATGTGATGCCATTGTCCGTAATTCCCGAAGGGAACAGGTTTTTGTGGCACTCCTTGCACGATTCGTTGGGGATATACTTCACCGCATGTTCCAATTCCGATTTTAGATCCCACTGGTAGTCGGCGCTGTCCTTAACCAGATAGCCCCAGACGTCCTTTAGACCGAGTTTGAGTTTTGCCGAATAGTGGCTAACAGTCTGATTATGAGGCGGTAAATGACAATCGACACAATGAACCGTCACGCCACTATTGTTGTTTACATGTTTTGACTGTTTCCAACTATCCGTAGCGTGCGGATGGACATGGCATTTGGCGCATGATTCATCCGACGAATAATACACAGACGTTTGATAAACGGCAGCGAATATCGCGCACCCGACAACTATACCGGCAAGAAATATCCATTTCTTCCGTCCTTTTCGCTTCAGTCTATCCACTCTACCCATTTTTGTTCGTCGCTGTATCCTGCTTTAACCATTGTTTCAATAAATTGCATACCTCTTAATCCGTCATAAACATTCGGGAAATCAAGCATTTCGCTCGTTGGTGTTTCGCCTGCAGCCTTAGCTTTGACCGTCAGCGCAAAATTCCTGTAGATGTTCGAGAAAGCCTCGATGAATCCTTCCGGATGACCGCCGGGGGTGCGTATATTCCATTTAGCGAGGTCGCTCAACGGATATCCTTTGCCGATGCGGACTATCTCGGTGGGTTTGTCGCTCCATTTCAATATCAACGTATTCGGTTCCTGCTGCATCCATTCGATGGCGCCTTTATCGCCGTAAACCCTGATGTGCAGGTTGTTTTCTTCGCCGACAGCTATCTGTGAGGCGTGGAGGATTCCCGTCACCCCATTCTCGTAGTGCAGTAACGCGGCAGCATCGTCGTCGATGGGTCTGCCGGGCACGAAGGCCTTGAGTTCGGCGCATAAACATTTGACTTTCAGTCCTGTTATGTATTCAGACAATTGCCAAGCATGCGTGCCGATGTCGCCCACCGCACCGCCTTTGCCGGAACGGGACGGGTCGGTACGCCATCCTGCGTTGTTGCCGCTTTCAAGCTCAATGCGCTGCGACAGCCAGCCCTGAACATATTCGACCAGAACACGACGAACCGTGCCGATATCGCCCCGCGCAATGCGCGCTTTAGCTTCCTTAACTGCCGGATAGCCCGTATAGACATGCGTAAGCGCAAGCGTTCGACCGCTCTGCTCAACTTTCTCCGCCAATTGCTTGGCTTCTTCGAGCGAGAAGGTCATCGGCTTGTCCAAAACCACGTCATAACCCGCATCCAAAGCCAACGCCGCCGGCTCGTAATGAAGGTGGTTAGGCGTGACTATTGCCACAAAATCCATTCTCTCACCAATCGGCAACAAGGCTTCCTGCTCGATCATCTCCCGATAATTCGAGTAAATCCTGTTGTCGGGAAGGAAATAAACTCTTCCCGAATCCAGATTGGTTTTTGGGTTGCGGCTGAAACAACCGCATACCAATTCAATCTCATTTTCCATAATCGCAGCGCGAATATGAACGGCGCCGATGAATCCGTTCAATCCACCGCCGATAATTCCCATTCGTAATTTCCTGTTTTTCATATAATTAAAAAATCATTATAATTTTATATCTTTTTTTCAGAGCGTAAAAGTAATGCTTTTTTTTTAAATGACAAAATGAAATTGAAAAAAATTATTATCTTTGCCGCGAATATGGGAAATTTTGAAGAAAAACAGATGGTTCTGCGGACGGAAGATTTGGTAAAAAAATATCGGGCGCGTACGGTTGTTAATCACGTTTCCGTCAATGTTAAGCAGGGCGAGATTGTAGGTTTGTTGGGGCCGAACGGCGCCGGCAAAACTACAACTTTCTACATGACCGTTGGTCTTGTAAAGCCTAACAACGGGCGTATTTTCCTCGACGACGATGATATTACCGATTTTCCGGTTTACAAACGCGCCCGCCGTGGCATAGGTTATCTTGCCCAGGAGGCGTCGATTTTCAGGAAAATGACCGTCGAGGATAATATCCGTGCGGTACTTGAGATGACGGATAAACCTCCTGATTATCAGAAAGAAAAAATGGAGAGCCTCATCGAAGAGTTCGGTCTCCAGAAGGTGCGTAAGAATTTGGGCGACCGTCTGTCGGGTGGCGAACGCCGCCGTGCGGAAATAGCCCGCTGCCTCGCCATAGATCCGAAATTTATCATGCTTGACGAACCCTTTGCGGGCGTTGATCCTATCGCCGTACAGGACATTCAGACTATCGTCGGACGGCTTAAACACAAGAATATCGGCATCCTCATAACCGACCATAACGTCCATGAGACCTTGAGTATTACCGACCGCGCCTACCTCTTGTTCGAGGGAAAAGTCCTGTTCCAGGGTACGGCCGAAGAACTCGCTCAAAATGTTATTGTCAGGGAGAAATACCTCGGACGCGACTTTGAACTCCGCAAAAAGAACCTTTAATAATTAGTCGGGAACTTGCGATTTCCTCATGCCTTTCACGCAAAAAACGAAGATTATCAACCCGACTACGGCAAGTAATCCGATGATTATCATGTCGTTAGCGTTTGTTTCTTCAGTGATGAAAGACTCTTCGCCTCCAAATACCCCAAAGTAAACGCATAGGATCAGCAGTGTGTTATTGAAGGCATGAGCTATGACCGGCACCCATATATTCCCCGTCCAATACAGCAGGTAGCCGAGCAAGGCGCCGAGCAGCATCCTGGGTATGAAGCCGAAAAACTGCAGGTGTACGGCGCTGAAAATAATCGCGACAATCCATATCGCAACATGCGGATTCTTGATTTTCTTTCTAATGATTGATAGCAGCGCTCCCCTGAATAGAAATTCTTCGGTAATGCCTGCCATCACTCCAATTACTATGATGTTTATTATCAACGATATAGCATCGTCGCGCGTGAGTAACGATTCTACAATTTCGGTCAAACGGTCTTCCATTTCGCGCATCCAATTCTCTATGGGAGCCATGAAGTGGGGCAGGGTCATTTCGGAATTGAGAAAAGTGGCGAACTCAATAGTCGGCGTTACGGCAATCATTATTAACACAGCTATGGCGACGTTCTTGAAATTGTCGATTTTTCCGACCGACAGATATTTTTTCGGCTCCCTGCTACACATAAAAGCGACGCCCAAAGCAGGCATGAGGTATGACAGGATATCGCTTATGAACTGTGAGGTTTGAATGTGATAAAAGTTGTCGGCCTCAGATTCACCCAATAAAGCCAAAATTCCAAACGAAAGCAAACTCCCCGCAATGAGCAGATATATCAGTAGCCCGATCTGGAACAGCATTGAGCGGTTTTCGAATAATCCTTTCATAATAAATCATTTAAATTCATCCCACAAGTCCGAATATATTACGTCTCGTGTCGTATCTACAAGCGTTTGGAGTCTTTCCTTGACTGCGAGCATGGCCTGGCGCGAATCCGAAGGGTCGATGGCAGGGTAGGGGGGAATCTCCACTTCCGGGTGGATAATCATTTCCATCCTGTGCGGCTTGATATTGAACGAGTTAGAGCGCATCACCTTAAACGGCCCGTTGAGGGTTATCGGTACGAGCGGCAGTTTCATTTCGACAGCTATCTGGTAAGCGCCTCTTTTGAATTTGCCCATTTTGCCGTCTTTCGTTCGCGAACCTTCCGGAAAGATTATCAGCGAACGGCCGTTTTTCAACTTGCTCTCAGCCTCCATAATGCTTTTTTGCGCTGTGCGGGCGCTGGAATTATCGACGAAGATGAATCCGCACTTGCGACAGGCGAATCCGACAAAAGGTATTTTTTCGAGGCCTTTCCGCATCATCCACTTGATATGTGAGCCGAGATAGCCGTAAATCACAAAGATGTCGTAAGCGCTCTGGTGATTCGCGACAAAAACGTAGGATTGCCCGCGCCGTATATTTTCACGACCTTTTACGGTCACCCGACAGAGGGTCAGGATACAGGCCGCACGCGCCCATATCATCCCAGGATAATAGGAAAAAATTTTCTCGCCGCCAAGCATACAGCCTATGGCAGCCGCCAACGCAGCTAAAATTGTTACTATCGCGAAAACAGGTATGACAAATAGCCAAAAGTATGTCTTATAGAGAGTTATCAACATTTTATCTCATTTTTTGTACTGCAAAATTAGAAGAAAAATTGAGAATACTCAAAAATTTTGCCAAAAAAATTTTCATAATCGGTTTATTTTTGTTTAATTTGTGGCGTAAAATCGAGAATCAATTTAAAATATTTATACAATGAGTACATTATTAAAGAGTTTAGGAGCGTTAATTCTTCTTATTGGAGTAGGAGTTTTGGCTTTTTTTTCATTCACGGCAACGCGCGATAACATGATTTTGGGCGTAGGCTTAACGTTGGTAATTGTCGGTTTCCTGGCGCACATCTTTCTTAACAAGGTTGTTGACGACAAGTATTTGAAAGAGAAGGTTCAACCTCTGTTGCCGCCGAAAGAAGAAGTAGAGGCGCAAGCCGAAGCAAAGTCGTAACAATTTACCGACGTTTGCGTGGTTATGGATTATTAGTCGCATATCATTTGATAATGCGATTAAAGGTTTGTCATAGCCTCATAAATAGCATCTTGAATCCTTGTCCTGATGCCCAGCGTGAATAGTTTTGAATTGGTTCGCGTAGGGAAAGTCCTGTTACTCAAGAAGATATATATCAAGTTGTTTACGGGGTCAACCCAAAAACATGTTCCTGTGAAACCGGTGTGTCCGTAAACCTCTTTCGGCGCAAGTTTCCCGCATGGCGACGACGACGTATTCCTTATGTCCGGCTTATCAAAACCAAGTCCGCGGCGACTTGTCGTGTTGCGGCTCGAAGTAAACAATCGGCATGTCTTGGCCGAAATATATCTCTCGCCGCCGTAAATCCCGCCGTTTAGGTAGAGTTGCGATATCTTCGCGAGGTCGGTAGCATTGGAAAACAGCCCGGCATTACCCGATACGCCTCCCTGAAAAGCCGCCGCCTCATCATGTACATACCCCCGAATAACTTGCTTCCGCACAAACCGGTCGTTCTCGGTAGGTGCAATCAACGCGGTATCCATCTTGTGTAAAGGGTTGTAAGTCAGCGAAGTAACGCCGAGACGATCGAAAAAATTTCGCTCAAGAAACTTGTCCATAGCTTGCCCCGTTTGTCTCTCGACCATCAACTTCAATGAAATAAAATTAATGCAACTGTAAGTGTATCTGCCTTTTGTGCCTATAGTGGACTTTATTATCCCGGAGATGATGCTGTCCTTTGGAAAGGCGTCGCAAACGAACATATTACGCGCCACCTCCGAACCGAAACCTTTTTTCTCTCGCCTCGAAATATCGTCGGGATTATACTTGAAATTCGCATTAGCCCAAGTTTTGGCGTCGTACCTGACCGTATGCAGGTTGTCCTTTCGCCGGCTGTACAAAGAGCCGGTGTAACTGCCCTTGTCGATAGCCTGCTCAAAAAAATTGATGGTAGCCGGTAATCCCGACTGGTGATAAAGCATGTCTATTATCTTAATATCCTGTTTATCAGACTTTTTAAACTCGGTTACATACTCGGATATTTTGTCGGTCAAGTCATAATTGCCATCATCATAAGATTTCATCAGGGCAAGCAGGGTGCCAGTAGCCTTCGACACCGAAGCGAGATCATAGACGGTTTGCCCCGTCACCTTACGTTTCTTCGTGAAATCATAGTATCCGAATGACTTGTCATAAATTATCATCCCGTCTTTAGCGACAAGAACCTGGCAGCCGGGATATGCCTCATTGTCAAGGCCTTCGCGTACGATAGTGTCAATAGCGGCCAACTTGTACGAATCCATGCCAACCGTTTCGGGCGTCCCGTATCCCAAGCGGGTTTTAGCCGTCTCTATACCCGTTCCGACAGCGTACATTCCGGGTATTTCTACCGGCAAATTACCCTTGGCGGCGATTCCGCCGAATATCGCCTGGGCGGCATAACTCTCGGCATTATCCGTAGTTTCGTATGCAATGATTACCGCCTGAGCTTTTGCCGATGACTCCTTAAATTCCGTACACTTGTACGGAACAGTGAAAAAAACGCTTATCAAATTATTCCTTGCGGCTAATGTCTTAAGATAATCATTCTCGATGGCGCCGACATTATGAATGCTGCAAATAACCAAATCGTAATCCTTCAACTTCTCAAATGCGCTCTTAACCTGGTTAATATCAGCTTTTAAGGATATATTGAAACAGTCTATCTTGGCGTATTTCCGCAATGCGCTATGGAAAATATTGTTGTCAAGACCGCCTATCGACAGAGCCGCGATACGTTGTTTGTCCAAATTTTTTAGCGGGATAATATCTTTGTTGTTCTTGACTACGGTTATGGCTTCGGAGTTTAAGGTCGCGTTGATGAAGGCCGAAACAGGTGTTTCGAGCTTGTCGGGTAAAGACTTCGTATCAATAGGGCGATAGTGATTTAGTCCTGCTATGTATTTGTATTTAAGTACTTTACGACATTTATTTTCGATGTCCGATATTTTTAGTTGCTTATTTTTGATCGCAAGTTTTACGGCTTCAAATTCTTTTTCCGGTTCGACGGGACCGCACAGTATATGATTGCCTGCTTTCAGTGCGAGTACGCAGACACTTTCATTCGTTCCGACGGCTACTCCCTTCATCGCCAAACCGTCCGTGAAACATAATCCGTTGAAATCCAGTTCATTTTGCAATAAATCCGTTACGACTTCATGCGAAAGTGAGCACGGTCGCCCCTTGGTACCCAAGGCCGGTACATTCAGATGCGCGGTCATGATTCCCGAATAGCCTTCTTTTATATAATTAATGAACGGGTACAATTCTATTTTATATAAGCGTTTCAGTTCGTGATCGACTGTCGGCAGGGCGACATGCGAATCGGTATTAGTGTCGCCATGGCCGGGGAAATGCTTCGCCACTGAGATTATGCCTGCTTTCTCCAGTCCTCGCGAAAATGCAAGCGATTTGCGCGTCACGTCTTTGTGGTCTTCACCGAATGAGCGAATACCGATAACCGGATTTTGGGGGTTGCTATTCACATCTAATACCGGCGCGAAATTGATATGAATACCCATCTCGCGGCACTGCCGGCCGACTTCCTCGCCGTATCGTTCAATCATTTCAAGGTCGGAAACAGCCCCAAGCATCATATTTTTCGGAAACCGTGTCGTATTACTCAAACGCATGGACAACCCCCATTCGCCGTCTAATGCTATAAACAACGGCACATTTGCCTCATTCTGAAGCCTGTTTGTCACTTTGGCTTGGGACACCGGCTCCCCTCGCGAAAACAATATTCCCCCGATTTTTTGATTCTTTACGAGAGCGGTCAACTTGTCAATATTGGCCTGTTTTGTCGAAGGTTCGGCGACAATCATGAACAGTTGCCCGATGCGCTCGTCCAGGCTCATAGCGTCGAATACCGAATCGACCCAACGGTTCATCGCCCTCTCGCTGACCGAATTATAGAGATTGGGCTTTGACTGCCCATGGATAATCGAATAGGATGAAAACAGTAATGCTAAAAGAGATAAATATTTTCTAATCATATATACAACTCAAAAAACATGCAAAAGTAAAATTTTTTCCCGAAAAACGCAAAAAAAATCGCGAAAAAGGTTGTTCGTATAAAAAAAAATGCTACCTTTGCAGCCGCTTTACGTAATCGCTGGCGGGAAAAAGAGAGACCCGTTATGTTGCGTTTTGTTAGTTTTTAAACATATAAAAGGCTATAAGACAATGGATTTAATTAAAGTTGCAGAGGAAGCGTTTGCTACTCAAAAAGAGCATCCTGCCTTCAACAGCGGTGATACGATTACGGTGTCGTATCGCATCAAGGAAGGAAACAAGGAACGTATTCAGCAATATCGTGGCGTCGTGATTCGTATTTCCGGACACGGCATAAAGAAACGTTTTACTGTACGTAAGATTTCCGAAAACATTGGCGTAGAGAGGATTTTTCCTATAGAATCGCCGTTCATCGAAAGTATTGTCGTTAATAAGAGAGGTAAGGTTCGCCGCACAAGGCTGTATTACTTGCGTCAACTTACCGGCAAGAAAGCCCGCATCAAAGAAAAGAGGGTCGTGACCGCAAATTCATGATTTCCCTTTAGAGGCGAGAAAATAAAAGAAGACTGACCCTTGGTTGGTCTTTTTTTTGCAAAAACATCAGCGTTATAATGTCACTGATGTTAGTCATTCCGGTAAGTAGTAGGGCTCTCATAATATCTGCGGCGGTATTCTTTAGGTGTAATTTCCATAACTTTTCTGAAAGATTTTGAAAAGTGGAACGGGTCATAAAAACCGAGACGATAGGCGATCTCTTTAATTTTCAAATCGGAAAATTGCAGATAAGAGCAGGCTTTCTGAATACGTAACTGATTGTAATATTCAATAGGAGAAAACGAGGTCTTTTGCGTGAAAAGCGTTATGAGATGTGACGGGGAATATCCAACATGATTGGCGATATCTTCAAGTGTGATGCGATTTTCAAGATTGTCCTTCATAAACAGGATACTTTTCTGAATAACGTCCTGCTCCTTGACGTTTTTTATCTCTCGAAATTGTGGCAGATAGCGCACAGAAGCAAGGAAATACATCAAACAGTAAGAAATATACTCCAGATTATCAGTGTTATAACCCATTTCGAGATTCTGAAACATGCTTTCAAAGAGTATGAAACGGTCGTTTTGACGGCTGCTTGCAGAATCACCTATCGTAACTATGCGTCCTATTATATTATTGAACAGATGAACGTTATTACCCTTAAAATGAAGCCAATAAATCGACCATGGGTCATGGATGTCTGAACCGTATGTATGAGGCGTGTTTTCCGGGATGATAAACATTTGATTTGTAGAGATATAATGACGCTCGCCATTATATTCCACCCATCCCCTCCCGTTCTCACAATAGATGAGAATATTCTCAGGCGCACCCTCAAGCCGCTGACGATAGTGATATTTTGCACGAGGATAATAGCCTATATGCGTTACGTAGAGTTGACTCGTAACGGGGTTTAGTGATTGCAAATCCCTTATGTTATAGGGGGTTACAATGGCCTTCTCGCCTTTGAATCCATCGGCAATAGTTTCTTTCGTCATTTTTCTTTGTCAATTTTCTTGCAAATATAGTGATTTTTTACATGTTTTTGAATAATTCATACATTTTCTTTTGTTTTTAAAATATCTATCTTTGCGGTTATTAAATCAATAGAAATGAAGAATAATAATTTGTACTTAATGCGAATCATTTTCGTCGCAGCGCTGGGCGGGCTTCTGTTCGGTTACGACTGGGTAGTGATAGGCGGCGCCAAGCCTTTTTATGAGATTTTCTTCGGTATAGGCGATTCACCTGTTATGCAGGGAGTTGTGATGAGTTGCGCCACGCTCGGCTGTTTGCTGGGAGTGATGCTTTCAGGCAGTATATCAGACCGTTACGGTCGCAAGCCTCTTTTAATCGTTTCTGCTCTGATTTTTGTCCTTGCT
>JAISUX010000130.1 GCA_031271805.1 Tannerella sp. | reverse complement strand
TAACTATTACGGAGATGCACCATTAATCCTTGACCCTCCTGTCAAAGAGCATAATACGTTGCCAAGATCACCTAAAGACCAGATTTTTGCGCAGATTATCAAAGACTTGAATGAAGCGTCCGCAGTTCTTGATGTCAAACCAAGCCAGACCGGACGAGTGACAAAAGGTGCATGTATTGCATTAAAAGCCAGGGAATATCTCTATCACGGAAAATTTTCAGAGGCAGCAGAGGCAGCCAAGCAAGTAATAGATTTAAAACAATATAGCTTGTTTCCTAATTATCGCACTCTGTTTATGCCTGAAAATGAAAATAATAGCGAGGTAATTTTCGACGTTCAATATCTGTATCCCAATTATTGCCATTCTTTTGACCTTATATGCCGCCAATATAACACGAATGCCCCCCTGCGGGACCTTGTAGATGCATACTTGATGACAGATGGTCTTGACATTAAAACTTCGCCGCTGTATAATGCGGAGAAATACTGGGAAAACCGTGATCCGCGTTTTAGTATGACATTAGCATGGGTCGATGGTACATATCGCGGAATGAAAGTTACACCAAGCAGTACGGGTTTTTTACAGACGGGATATACATTTAAGAAATATAGTATTTATGATGAAAACGACGCGAATAACAACATAATCAAAAACAGCAACGAGTCGGATATCAATTATATTGTATTGCGTTATGCCGATATTCTGCTTATGTATGCCGAGGCCAAGACCGAACTCAATCAGATTGATGAGAGCGTCTATGATGCTGTTAATGCTGTGCGTGGTCGCGAAACGGTAAAAATGCCTCTTATACAACATGCCGACCCGTCAAATACGGCAACGTATGTCGCGATGGGCGATCAGTCAAAAATGCGCGAAGTAATCAGACTCGAACGACGGATTGAATTTGCAGGCGAAGGCTTCTATTATATGGATATACTGCGTTGGAAAACAGCCGAAAAGGTGTTGAACGGACCTATTTATACATATAATTACACTCAGAAATTGGTTCGTATATTCAACAAAGAACGTGATTATCTCTGGCCTGTACCTTCATACGAAATACAGGAAAATCCTGCTCTTGAACCAAATAATCCCGGATGGTAAAATTATATGATATGAAAAAAAACGTATTAATCTTTTGCATATCATTATTATGCAACTTAAACATTGCGGCGCAGCAAAATAACGATTTTATTGCGCCGCAATTAACGGACAAAGAGTCATGTTCGATGATACTACTGCCTGATCCTCAGACATATATCAAATTTGACTACAATCAGCCATTGTTCGACTTGATGATGGCATGGATTGTAAGGAATATTGAGCCGTTAAACATCGGTCTTGTGCTGTGTACGGGCGATTTGGTAGAGCAAAACAACTTGTTAACTCCCGATGGCATCAACGGTAATCAACCAAGCAAATCGCAGTGGGAAGCGGTGTCGTCTGCTTTCGGCAAACTTGATGGTAAAGTGCCGTATATTCTGGCAACCGGCAATCATGATTATGGCATCCGGGCAGCTGAAAACAGAATGACTTTCTATGACAAGTATTTTCCCGTCAACAAGAATTGGCTCAATCAAAAATTATTGCGTGATGCCGGTACCGACTGTAACAATATGCCCTCTTTAACAAATGCCATCTACGAGTATATTACTCCACAGGGCAAAAAATTCTTAATTATGGTTTTGGAATTTGCGCCACGAGATGAAACGTTGGAATGGGCAAAGTCGATTGTCGATAATGAGAAATATGCCGCACATGCCGTTATTCTGCTTACACATTCCTATCTGAGCGCTGATAACAAACACATAGAGAAGGAAGGATACCTGTTGTCAGGGCCTAACTATGGCGCAGCTATTTGGGAAAAATTAGTAAAACCGTCAAAAAACATTTGCATGGTTCTTGCCGGTCATATCGGCAAACCGGATGATCCGCGAGAACATTTGGCATTCCGTGAGGATAAAAATGCGGCAGGTAAGACTGTTTACCAAATGGTGTTTAATGCACAGGCGCTCGGAGGCGGATGGCATGGTAACGGTGGCGACGGATGGCTACGTATTCTTGAATTTATGCCTGACGGCAGAACGGTCAAGGTGAAGACTTTTTCGCCCTTGTTCGCGGCATCCCCGACGACACAGCAATATTCCTGGCGGACAGCCGATTATGACGAGTTTGTTTTCGTGTTGGAATAAAGATAAATGTCCTCACTTGGCGTTTTCCAGAAAGGTCAGAGTCGCGTCGCAATACGCATCCGGCGCTTCCCAACATTCGTGGAGATAAGTTATTTTTGCGCCGTTGCATACCTCTCTGAAACGGTTCAGTTTCTCGATGACATCCTGATGGGCCTTGGTAACGCCATTGACCGTCTCAAAAACTCGTGTGTCCTTGGCGCCGAGCCGTTTGGCAATCTCAAAGAAGGAGTAAGTGATTGGCAGTCGGGCTATTTTAACGCGCATCAGCACGTCCGGCTTGGAGGCCACGGCGGCTTCGGCCCGGTCGAACAGTTGTTCGTACTTTTCGGCAAGTTCTGTCCTCAAAAAACCTTTTTCAAAATGGTCGTAGGGATGTTGATAGATGCCGAGCGGCAGACCGGATTTCTCCAACTCGTCGTGAATAGTCGTGATATACTCTTTGATAAATGGGGCTGCCTCCTCGTAATAGCCGGTCAGAAAATCATCCGTTTCTGCCTCTACATCAACATTTGGATTCCATAATATCTTGGCTATAAGATAAGAACGTAATTTTTCTAACTCGCCGTTATAGGTGCAGGGATTGCCTTCGGGGAAATGGGCGACAACGCCGTTGCGAACGAAGAATTGCACGTTAGGCTGTAGCGTCCGCAGATTCGGAAACGGCATCAGGAAATGAGCAAAATCGGTCACATAGTCCCACAGCAAGATGTTATGCGACAACTCGCCCCAGGCTTTGAGGTCTTCGGCAAACGGCCCTTTGCCGCCATGGTTCAGGTTGATGCTTGTGTCTTCACTCTCAATGGGCCTGTGGCGCAAACATTCGATAGTGCATAGCATAATGTTGACATTGGGTTCAATCTTCGGCTTGTTGACCGGCGCCTTACGGCTGTACCAGTAGGCCAGCGTCGAAATGATTTTGTCGGGGAATTTCCGCGCCACCTCATTGACAAACGGGATGATTGAGCCGCTCGGACTTTGCGCTGCGTCGTCGAGAGCCTTGCACTTGTCGCACTCGCAGTGTTGGCCGTTATCGTTCTGACTGACAGACCAATACAACGCTTCGGGCTTCTCTTTTATCCGCTTGGCAAGGTTATCTATCACTATTTGCAGCACTTCAGGGTTGGTGAGGCACAACTGTTCGGTCGATCGTTTGCCGTTAATCAGCGAATAATATTCGGGATGTGTTTTGAAATACTCTGCCGGCGGCACGAGGGTGTTGAAGGTATGGACGAACAGTCCCCATTCCGGCTCGTTGTACTGAGCCTTGTGCCAGTCGGCGTAGAATTGGTCGTTCAGCACGGCATAGTAGTAGTCGTTACGGAAAGTATTGACGGGTATTTGTGTGTCATTCAGCCCGTTAGCTATTTTTACTTCTGAGAGCGTCGGATATTTTAGTACGTCCGGCGCGTAGCACCGATAGCCGAGGTAGGTCTCGAAGAAGGAGTAAACACCATAGAGCGTTCCCTTGCGTGAGCCGCCGCTGATAAAGAGTTTTGAGCCGCCGTCGGTCTGGATGGTGAAGCCGTCGCGTTGCAGGTCGTCGGTTTTGACCGGCAAGGCTCGGTTAGTGGCGCCGATAACAATTTCGTGAGACTTAGGCGCTTGCGTGTCGTTCACGATTTCTATTTTCACAGGATTGGAAAGGGCCAGTAAGCGCTGAAATTCGGCCGCCGCTTTTTGTTCAATCTCGCTTGCATTTTCGGGTACAACGATAACATATTTGCCCGAACTCAGGATGATGCCCTGCTCACATGATGACAGCAAAAATGCTGATAATGAGAGTGATAAAATAAGTAAATTTTTCATAAGTCTTGAGTTATTTTGAATATTTGTAGAGACGTAGGATGCAAGGTGGCGGCAGTTCGCCTTCGGGTTTTCTGTCGCGGTTGACATTGAGCGTTTCCCAGCGTAGCATGTAGGTCGAGCCATCGGGCGACTTCCCAGTGTCGAAAGCCTTCATGACCCTTATGCCGGGGAAGGTCGATTCAACATTATCAATGCTCGGCGGGTAGTTTGGCGTGGCTTCGCGTTCCCCGACGATTTTGAAGGTTTTGGCGTCGAGCAAAAGCTCTTTGCTGCCCATATCTTTGCGCCAATATCCGAAGACAAAACGTCCGTCGTCCGACAATCTGAAATTGCCGAGTATCAGTTCGGACGCTATGCTGCCGTTACCCTGAAAAATCCATCTGAATTTCCAGTCTGTAATCTGTTCATTTGTCCAAATTTCATTCTCGAAACGGCTGATATACAGCTGAGTATTCATATCTTTGTCGTATTTGTGGTAACCGATGACCGGTTTCCCTGTGGCATCGAAGCCGAGGCGGATACCGGGGTTGAACAGTCCGCCGCCCGGCTGTGTTGCATCGACATATAGCGATTTTTCGTCAAGTGTCATCGGCAATTCTACTTTTTCTCCGCGTATGCTTTCCCAATGTTTCATATCCTTGCTACGGGCATACGAAAGGGTGTGATTGGTAGCGCAATCCGGTGTTTCGCGCCATACCCAAATCATGTGGAAATATCCGTCGGGACCCAAAGTCGGTTGTGACATGTAAGCGTTCCGTTCGCCGCGGCCATCGGTCAACGGCTGGTCAAGATAGCGTTGCCACTCGCGCTTCTCGGCATCCCAAACATTATAAATTTCATAGCCGTTCCCGCTGCCGCCCATCCGGTAATGATAGAGAAATTCGCCGTTAGGCCCATCCATGAAATGCGGATAAGTCATGCGATTTTCTTCCTTTCCGGTGAGAATCGACTGCTTTTCAAGTGACTGAATATCAAACGGATTACGGCTGATATAGTAAATTAGCGGCGAGGCGTGCATGTTCCCGCTGACATGGATATAACCCTTAGAGTCGATTTTTAGGACGATAGAATTATGGCTGTCCCATCCTACTTTATTGTCCAAAACTTTGTAGTCCCACCGATCGGAATCAAGCGTGCGGCAGGCGACAGTCATCTCGCGGTCGGCATTGTAATATGCCGCGTACTGCCTGTTGCCGTGAGTAAGCAAACAGAATCCTACGGGAAAATCCGCCGGTACTTTGTCGATCTCAAGTACTTTTTCAATGCTCATATTACCGTTTTGCGCGCTTGTCACTACGGAAATACAAAAAATAACAAACACCGTAAACACTTTAAAATAAAGACTTTTCATAGATAACAAATTTTTTCTCATGTATTTTTCCGACAAAAATAGTTGTTTTTTTTGATATTTACACTATCTTTGCGACAAAACAAGAAAATTTTTTTATCATGGCAAAAATTATTGAAGAGCCGGTAGGCGGATTACACAATGTGCTTGCAGCCGGTACGTCATTGACGGGGACTATAAACACGGAGTCGGACTTCCGGTTAGACGGACATGTAGAGGGTGAGATTTTCTGCAAGGGGAAAATCGTTATCGGTCCGAAAGGCAGCGTGAAAGGGAATATTCAGACTGTCAATGCCGAGATTTTCGGACGTGTAGAGGGTACTATCCGTGCGTCGGAACGACTTGTGCTCAAGGAAGCGGCTGATGTTAAGGGAGATATCTTCATTCAGACGCTTGAGATTGAGCCGGGTGTTAAGCTCAACGGTTCGTGCACAATGCAAGGCAAGGAAGCGCCCGCGCCGTCTGTCGCGCCGCCCATAGGGAATCTGCTTGCAGCTAAGTCGGTAGGGAAGTAGTTATCTTCCGTTTTCGACGATTAGAGTGCGTATGCGCGCATTGAAATCATTGGCTTGAAGCAGATCTTCGAGTGAAATGTGCATACGGTAACGCCAATAATTGTCGGGATCGGAGGGGACATTTATACGCTCGGACTGTGCGTCCGGACGACGGATACGCTCGTCGGTCGCAAACCAGTCCTGCAAAGGTATTATCACAAGCATTGATGACGAAGCGAGGTGATTACCAATGATTTGCTCCGATATCTCCGGCGTACATTCTGTCGGAGCGTTGCCTTCGCGGTGCAGGATATTGTTGAAATATCGCTGCGTCCGAGCATGATCTTCCGTCCACCATGCGCGAAGCGGATTCATGTCGTGGGTCGAAGTTGTACAAACCGAATGATAAGGCAAACTTTTGAGGTCCGTAAATTCAACGCCCCATGTTTTTGGCATACGCTCAAGTTCGAGGCTGAAAATATTCAGTTTATCCATTACTTCATGGACTGACGAAGGTATCATACCGAGATCTTCGCCGCAGATAAGCATTTCGGTGTCGTCAATCAACGGCCTGAGGCGTTTCAAAGCGTTCTCGCTCCAAAAATTGTTGTGACGCTCGAAGAAAAAGTCGTTATAAAGACGGTCGAAAGCATGGCGCTCCGATTCGGATAACTCTCTATATATCAATGATTTATAAGCAGAAATGCGAGGGTGATAATAGCCGGGTTTGTATGGGTCTTCCAAGAAAAGGACTTCGTTGGCGAGGCGCATCAGTTTTTCGCGTATGTCGAACTTTTTGTGCGTCTGTTCTTCTTTGAAGAGGCGAATGATTTTCCTCTGCGTCGAACATATATCGCTGAGAGTTAGATGATTATCTCCTGCAGGAACTAAGTATTCGGACAGGTAATCTTGTGGGATATCGCCAAAAAGATCTTTCAAGCAATCTTTGTTGATACGTGGAATTAGCATGTTTTTGTCGAACCTCAGGCCGTATGCTTCAATATCTTCTTTCGACAATGGTAGGGCAGGGCGGAAATGCCCGCACAGCCCCTCAATATAATCGTATGGAATTTCCCATATACGGAAAAAACCAAGGATATGGTCGATGCGGATACAGTCGAAATAGTCGGCGAGTTTGCGAAAACGGCGTTTCCACCAGTCAAAATTATCACGTTCCATAACCTCCCAGTTATAGGTTGGGAATGACCAGTTTTGGCCTGTTTCCGAAAAGTCGTCGGGTGGTGCGCCGGTTTGTTCATTCATGTTGAATAATTCCGGCTCTATCCATGCCTCAACACTTTCACGGTTGACGCCAATAGGGATATCGCCCTTCAAAACGACGCCGTTGGCGCGGGCATAGTCGGCAACTTCTTTGAACTGGCTGTGCAGCGTATATTGGATAAAGAAGATGTAGGTCATTTCCTTGTAGGCCTCGTTACCGGGCTTACAAAATTGTTCGATTTTTTCCCGAGAATATCGAGAATATCCCTTCCAGTCTCGGAAGTTAGCGGTATTGTTTGTATCGCGCAGATACGAAAATGCGGCATACGGCAGTAACCATGCCTTATTGGCAGCTATGAAATTCTTGAAATCGTTGTTATTAAGGATGTTGACGTGCTCCTGCTCGAAGTATTCGCGATAGTATTGTGTCTTTGCGGCCTCAACCTCTCGATATTCGACTTCGGGCTTGGAATTAAGTTCCGAACGTACTTTTTCGTGGTATGCGGCGCCTTTTTTCAAGCGGCCTAACATCGGGATGCTGATGTAGAGCGGATGCAGGGCGTAGGTCGAAATCGCGCTGTAGGGATAGGAATCGCGCCATGAGTGGGTGCGCGTAGTATCGTTCATCGGAAGCACTTGAATGAAATGCTGGCCGGTGTGTTTAGTCCAATCGACAAGCCGCTTTAAATCACCGATATCGCCTATGCCGAAGCTGTCGTTGGAGCGCAGGGAAAAGACCGGTACGACCGTCCCCGCAGACTTCCATTTCATAACGGGAGGGATACGGAAATCCGACGGCTGCATCTCGTGTATGGCCTCGCGCGCCTCAATTCGCCTGTTGAAACCGTCTTCCCAATAGCAAAGGTTGTTGTCGGCATCCTTGACTATGAACTTGTATTCCAATGGGAAAACTATTTCATTAAGGTCAATGCTTGTCTCCCACACCGGAAAGTTTTTATCGGACAGGCAAGGCGCCATGCCGACGTCCCAGTTGCCGAGGCAGGCCTGGTTTCCGGCTATGGCGACAGTCTGTTCGGGCATGACAATAGGGCATAACACGCTTATCGACAACACGGAAGCCGACGTATGGTCGGCATTGACCGCACTGTCTTGCTTTCTTGCGAAAAGATTTTTCGTGAAGGCCGAGGTCAAAAAAGTTTTGTCCATCATCGAAGGAGAGATTATCCGCATTTCGAGGCGCCGCAGTTGCTGCATTTGAGGCAACCTTCCTGATAAACAAGCGCTTCAACACCGCATACCGAGCATTTTTGCCCCTTTATTTCCGAGCCGTTGGGCATGTATCGCCGCAATGTGCGTTCGACGCCGATTTTCCAGGTGTTGATGTTCTCGTCGTTGAGTTCGAGACCTTCTACCAGCTTGATTACCTGGTCAATAGGCATCCCATAGCGCAAGACGCCCGAAATCAGTTTCGCATAATTCCAATATTCGGGGTCGAACTTCCCATCCAAACCTTCAATGGTCATCTTGTAGCCACGTTTGTTTTTGAACTGAAAATCGTAATGCTTAGTGCCGTATTCGTCGTAACTCTTTATTATAGAGCCTCTTTCGATGTTTTTAGGGAGCATGATGCCCTCTTCGTCGTCGGCAAGACCGGTGAAAATCTCGTATGGCCGACCGTTCATCAATCCTACAAAAGCAATCCATTTGTCCTTGTTATTCTGGAACTTAACCACATCGGCTTCGAGTTCCCGCGGGCGTTTTGTGACTATTATCGGCGCCTTCCAGCAGTCCTCGTCTTCTTTCTTTTTGCCCTTGTCTTTACTGTCGTTCATGTCAACTAACACGCCTGTCCGAGAGCCATCGCGATAGACCGTACAGCCCTTGCAGCCGCTCTTCCAGGCTTGCAGATAAAGCTCATTTACAAGCTCTTCGGTCGCGTCGTTAGGCAGGTTGATTGTAACGCTTATCGAATGGTCAACCCACTTCTGGATCAATCCCTGCATCTTGACTTTCTGCAACCAGTCAATGTCATCGGAAGTCGCTTTGTAATAAGGCGATTGACGCACTAATTCATCGACTTCTTCCTTAGAATATTTTTTTATCGGCGAATGGCCGTTGGCTATCATCCAGGTGACGAATTTGTGATGGAAAACGACAAATTCCTCAAACGAATCGCCGTTTTCGTCCGTGATCGACACTTTTACGTTGGGGTCGTTGGGGTTGACTTTGCGGCGGCGGCGATAGACGGGGCGGAAGACCGGCTCGATGCCCGATGTAGTCTGCGACATGAGGCTTGTGGAGCCTGTCGGAGCGATGGTCAGGCAGGCGATGTTACGCCGTCCGTGAGCGACCATTTCCTTATACAGTTCGGGATCGGCCTTGCGCAGGCGGTTGATAAACGGATTTTTTTCTTCGCGTTTAGCATCGTAAATCTTGAAAGCGCCGCGCTCTTTGGCCATATTGACCGAAGAACCGTAAGCGGCCAGCGCCAGCGTTTTCTGCACTTCTTCGGCGAAATTGGTGGCCTCCTCGGTGCCGTAACGCAGGTTTAAAGCCGCCAGCATATCGCCCTCAGCCGTTATGCCTACGCCCGTGCGTCGCCCAAGAAGCGTCTTTTCCTGAATCTTCTCCCAGAGATGACGCTCGGTATGCTTGATCTCGTCGGTTTCGGGGTCGGAATCTATTTTGACAAGTATTTTCTCTATTTTTTCTGCTTCGAGGTCGATGATATCATCCATAATCCTCTGAGCTAAAGCGACATGCTTCTTGAATAAATCAAAGTCAAACCGTGCGTTGGGAGTGAAAGGATCGACCACATAAGAATACAGATTTATAGCCAGCAAGCGGCAACTGTCGTATGGACAGAGCGGTATTTCGCCGCATGGGTTGGTAGAAACCGTCTTGAAGCCCAAGTCTGCGTAGCAATCCGGCACCGACTCGCGGATAATGGTGTCCCAGAACAGCACTCCCGGCTCGGCCGATTGCCATGCGTTATGGATGATTTTCTTCCACAGCTCCGAAGCATTTATGTCCTTCTTAACCCGAGGATTAGATGATTCGACCGGATACTGTTGCGTGTAGGGAGTGTTGTTAACCACGGCTTGCATGAATGTGTCGTCGATTTTGACCGACACATTGGCGCCAGTGACCTTCCCTTCGCTCATCTTTGCATCAATGAACGACTCCGAATCCGGATGCTTAATTGAGACGCTAAGCATCAGGGCGCCACGGCGTCCTTCCTGCGCCACCTCGCGAGTCGAGTTTGAATAGCGTTCCATGAACGGCACAAGACCGGTGGATGTCAACGCCGAGTTCTTTACAATAGTGTCTTTAGGCCGGATATGCGACAGGTCGTGCCCGACGCCGCCGCGCCGCTTCATCAATTGCACCTGCTCCTCGTCGATACGGATAACCGCGCCGTAGGAATCGGCATGACCGTCGAGGCCGATGACAAAACAGTTCGATAACGACGAAATCTGGAAGTTGTTCCCGATACCCGTCATAGGACTGCCTTGAGGAATGATGTACTTGAAATGATCGAATAAATCGAAAAGTTCCTGTTCAGACAGCGGATTGGGATATTTCTGCTCTATGCGACCGATCTCGCTTGCCAGCCGACGGTGCATATCTGCAGGCGTCTGCTCATAAATGTTCCCGAATCCGTCCTTGAGCGCGTATTTGTCCACCCAGACCTTGGCAGCAAGCTCGTCACCCGTAAAATAATTAAGCGAAGCCTTGTATGCTTCTTCTGCTTTGTAAGTTTTTTGATTCATCTTCTGTTTAATTAAAATTCCTATTGTTTGGCACCGCAATATTACAAACTATTTCAAAACCGACAAAATTTTTTCGCAAGAATTTTTCAAAATTTCCCAAAATAAATTTTAATATGCTGATAATAAGATAAATAATTTTTCAACAATAGCATAAAATTATCCGAAATAGACAACTCATTCTTAATAATGGCGTCATTTTTTTATTAACTACTGGAAACTATCGGCAGTCTTTATGCAGGGATTTTGATGAAAAAAATATAATAAACGACACAAAAGTGAGCGATTTTTTTTGCAATTTAATCAATAATAATTATCTTTGTGCTTTAATTCATTTAATAATAATTATTTTCATGAAGGACAAAAGTTTAAAAAAGAGCGAGATGACACGCAGGGAATTTCTTGGATACTCTGCATTAGGTCTTGCAAGTTTGACGGTGTTACCGTCGTGGACTATGCAGAACGGCGTTAAAATTGCGCCGAGCGATCGCGTAGTAATGGGTTTTATCGGACTTGGCCAGCAGGGCAATTCCGATTTTTACAGTTTTTCGAGTTGTCCGGGTGTGCAGGTAGCAGCCTGTTGCGATGTGGACACAATCAAAACCGAACGTTTCGCCCGACGGGTGAAGGAATGGCAGAAGAAAAGCGGCATGAACGAGCGCTGCGACAAGTACGAGTTTTTTGAAGATCTGCTGGGGCGCAAGGACATTGACGCGGTAGGCATCGAAACGCCCGACCATTGGCACGCCTTAGTTGCAATCTACGCCTGCCAGGCCGGTAAGGATGTTTATTGCCAGAAACCGCTTGCCTACACTATCACTGAGGGTTTGGCGATGATGCGCGCGGCTAACGACAACGGGCGCGTGTTCCAGGTAGGTAGCCAGCAACGCTCCGGCAAGGAGTTTCAGCAGGCTATCGCTATTGTCCGTGGCGGCGGGATTGGTCATGTGGAGAAGATTTATTCTAAGGTGGGCGATCCTCCCAAGCCATTTGACCTGCCCGAACAAGCCGTACCGCCCAACCTGAATTTCAACCAGTGGCTAGGGCCGTTGAACAGCCCTGTGGTGCATTACCACGAGGATATTTGCCCGGTTGTGAGCCTTGACCCGCCGCAGAACGAGAAACTCTGGGGCGCATGGCGCTGGTATCAGGAGACGGGTAACGGTTTCACGGCAGACTGGGGCGCTCACATGTTTGACATCTCTCAGGCGGCTATCGGTATGGATGGCTCCGGGCCGGTCGAATATATCCCGAAAGGCTATAACGGCGCCCAGTATCTGACGATGAAGTACGCTAACGGCATCGTAATGACCGAACAGCCATACGGCAGGGAAGGCAACGGCATACAGTTTATCGGCGACAAGGGCTGGCTCAAGGTCGCGCGCGGATATATAGAATGTTCCGACCCGTCGCTCTTGAAAAAGGAAGAGAAGAAGGTGGGCACAGGCGAGTATGAAGTCAGTTCGCCTCACATGCAGAACTTTATCGACTGCATACGCTCGCGCAAAAAACCGATAGCGCCGGTAGAAGTGGGTTGCAGTACAAATACACTCTGCTGCCTTGCTAATATCGCGACCGAGTTGAAACGACCGGTGAAGTGGGATCCCGCTACCCTCTCGTTCGATAACGACCCGGAAGCCGAAAATCACCGACTCTACTGGTACAAATACCGCAATCCTTACACATTGCCGTATTGTCCGAAAAAATGATTTATAGACCAAGGCCGCTTCAGCTTATGGGGCGGCCTTTTAAATATTTATATATGAGAATACTTTTAGTATTTTTTTTATCGGCTATAACATTGTCGGTTTGGGGACAAAGAAAATTTGTGAGTGCGGATGAGTTTCCGCTATTCGGAAAGATTTCGGATGATACCGAGACCCGCTATGAACGCTTACCTGTATCGCTGAAATCGGTTTCGAGAGATCCGGTTTGGAAATTAGGGAAGAATACCGCCGGACTTTATCTGCGCTTTCGGACTGACAGTAAGTCGATTGCATTACGGTGGGTTTTGAATGGGAATAACATCATGGACCACATGGCAATTACAGGTATAAAGAGCTTTGACCTCTATGGCTATGAAAACGGGAAGTGGGTTTATGCCAATACTGCCCGCACAAAAGTTGATACCATCGCTTTCGAGTCGGTAGTTATTTCCGATATGGATGGTTCGGAACGAGAATATCTGCTCAATTTCCCGCTTTACAACGGCGTGGCTTCGCTCGAAATAGGCATAGACGAAACGGCTTCCATATCTCCGCCGAAGTTGGCCTTACCTGTCAATGACAAACCCGTAATATGCTATGGTACAAGTATTTTGCAGGGAGGATGCGCATCTCGTCCCGGCATGGCGCATACGAATATTCTTGCTCGACGCTTCGATCGCACTTTCATCAACCTCGGCTTTAGCGGCAACGCATTGCTCGACTACGAGATCGCGGAATTGATCGCCGGTCGCGAGGCCTCATTGATAATCCTCGATTTCATGCCTAACGTAAGTGCACAACAAACAAGGGAACGAATGGAGAAATTCTATGAAATAATCAGAGCTAAACAACCGCTCACACCTATATTTTTCATAGAAAACCCGGTTTATCCGCCGACAAAATTCAATCTCGGAACACGAAAAACCGTCGAGGATAAAAACATTGCGTTACATGAAATCTTCGACAAAATAAAACGTAATGATAAGAATATCAAGCTAATATCTTCAGCCGAAATGATAGGCGACGACAATGAAGCGACAGTTGACGGCACGCATTTCACTGATTTGGGATTTATGCGTTATGCCGATTATTTAACACCGTTTATTAAAAAAGTTTTGAAAAAATAATATTTATGAGACAGTTTTTTGTTTTAGTTAATTTGCTGATAATCACGGCTATACAACCTTTGTTTGCGCAACAAGTTTTCTTAAGTTGGAGCAGTTCGGATGTGCGCTATTCGGAGAGAAATGTGCCGGATGCGTCGAAACCTGTGACGCGGATTTCATTGACGACATGGAGGGGTGAGCGTATCAATGCTCAATCAGTGTTAATCCCCAAGACCGATATGTCCGGCGTTAAGGTGGTTGTGAGCGATCTTAATAGTAGTTCTGCAGTTATTCCGGCCTCAGCGATCAGTACTTTTTTTGTGCGCTATGTAATGACCGACGAACTGAATAAAGACGGCAAAGGCGGCTGTGGCGTACGTCCTAACAAGCAGGATTGGGATTCGTTGATGGTTGCTGATATGCTTGATAATAAGGATATTGTTGATTTGAATGCCGGAGAGATTTATCCGATTTGGATGAAAATATGGACGCCGGCCGATGCAAAGCCGGGTAAGTACAAAGGAACGCTTTTGGTAACAGACGAGAATCAATTGGCGCTAACTCTCAATATCGAATTGGAAGTGTTGAACCGCACTCTGCCGGCTCCCAAAGAATGGGGATTTCATCTTGACTTGTGGCAGAACCCATACTCTGCTGCGAGGATTTATGGCGTACCGCTGTGGAGTGATGCGCATTTTGAGGCTATGCGACCCACGATGAAGACGCTTGCCGATGCCGGTCAGAAGGTTATTACTGCGACAATTATGCACAAACCATGGAACGGGCAGACCGAAGATTTTTTTGACGCCATGGTCAACAAAATCAAGTGTATCGACGGCACGTGGAAATACGATTACACTGTTTTCGACCGTTGGGTTGAGTTCATGATGAGTCTTGGTATTGACCGTCAGATAAACTGTTATACGCTGATTCCGTGGGCATTAAGTTTTGACTATTTCGATCAGGCGACCAATCGCATACAATTTGTGAAAGCAGAGCCGGGAAGTCAAGCCTACTCCGATTATTGGAGCGCTTTTGTCAAAGATTTCGCCTCTCATTTGCGTCAAAAGGGTTGGTTTGAAAAGACATGTATAGCGATGGACGAGCGTGGTTTGGAAGCGATGAAAGAGGCCATCAAACTTATTAGAAGCGTGGAACCGGAGTTCAAAATCTCACTTGCAGGGGCTTATCATGCCGAAATAGCCGATGAGATCCACGACTTATGTCTCTCATTCAATCATTTCTTCCCCGAATCGGATCTTGAGGCGCGTAAGTCTGCTGGTAAGATTAGTACAGTCTATACATGTTGCGCCGAAGCCCGTCCGAACACATTTACGTTCTCGCCGCCGTCGGAAGCCGCTTCGCTTGGATGGTTCGCTCTCGCAGGCAATTACGACGGCTATCTGCGATGGGCATACAACAGTTGGACGGCAGATCCGGTCAATGATTCCCGTTTTCGTACTTGGGCTGCCGGGGACTGTTACCTCGTTTATCCGGACGGTCACAGCAGTATCCGCATGGAACGTTTGATTGAGGGTATTCAGGATTATGAAAAATTTAAAATACTTCAAAAAGAATATGTCGCCTCCAAATCCGCTTCCAAACTCAATCTTCTGAATAGGATTCTGTCGCTGTTCACTGCCGAAAACCTTGAACGTGAGGGTTCCGATGCCATAGTTGCAAAGGCGAGGGCTATACTGAATATGAAAAATTAAACGCTGATTTGCGGCAATATGGGTGATAAAATAATTTTAGGTATTGATCCTGGGACGATAATCATGGGTTATGGAGTTTTGCGTGTGGCGGATAATAAGCCATTACTTGAAACTATGGGAGTGCTGAAACTCAATAAGTTCGACGATCATTACCTGCGCTTGGAGCATATTTTCGACCGTGTGTCACAACTTATCGACGCATACTGTCCCGAATCGCTGGCTATAGAAGCGCCGTTCTTCGGGAAGAATGTGCAAAGTATGCTGAAGTTAGGTCGCGCGCAGGGAGTGGCGATTGCCGCCGCCCTGCACAGAAATGTGCCTATCTACGAGTATGCGCCGCTGAAAATAAAGATGGCAATCACAGGCAACGGGCAAGCGTCGAAAGAGCAAGTGTCGGGGATGCTACAGCGCATGCTGCATATCGCCGACGAGAACATGCTGCCTCAACTCGACGCTACAGACGGCCTCGCCGCTGCATTCTGCCACTATCTAAACACTAATCGCCCGAAATTGGAAAAATCGTATTCGAGCTGGAAAGACTTCATCGCCAAGAACCCCGGGAAAGTGCGTACGGAATAAAAAAAATGTAATATTTTAAAAAAATGCGCAGAAATTGTGCAAAACTCCGTATCTTTGCAGCAGTTTACGTGAGGATATTTTGCCTTGCGCGTGTACATTAAAATATATAAGACGATGAACAAAAAAGCGATTTTAATAATTTGTGACGGTTGGGGTATCGGCGACCATAAGAAGGACGATGTGATATATATGACTCCAACGCCTTATTGGGACTATCTTTTGAAAACTTACCCTAACTCCGAGCTGCAAGCTTCCGGCGAGAACGTTGGACTGCCCGACGGACAAATGGGCAATTCCGAGGTCGGACACCTGAATATCGGTGCGGGACGTGTCGTTTATCAGGATTTGGTTAAAATCAACAAAGCCTGCCGCGAGAATACGATATTGGATAACCCTGAAATAAAACGGGCTTACGGTTATGCCCGCGAAAAAGGGAAACAGATACATTTCCTCGGCCTTGTATCGGACGGCGGCGTGCACAGTTCGCTCGACCACTTGTTTAAACTGACCGACATCTCGCGAGAATACGGCATCACCAAATCATACGTCCATTGCTTCATGGACGGGCGCGACACTGATCCAAAGAGCGGCAAGGGCTTTATCGAGCAACTCGAACGGCATTTGGCGACTACCGGCGGCAAAATCGCATCTATTGTCGGGCGATATTATGCAATGGATCGCGACAAACGTTGGGAACGAGTAAAAGAGGCTTACGACCTGTTGGTTAAAGGAATAGGTCGCCGGTCGGAAGATATGGTAGCAGCGATGGAAGAATCTTATTCCGAGGGCGTTACCGATGAGTTTATCAAACCTATCGTGCATGTCGAAGGCGGCAAGCCGGTGGCAGTTATCGAAGAAGGCGACGTGGTTATATTCTTCAATTTCCGCAACGACCGCGCTAAAGAACTGACTATCGCCCTCACACAGCAAGACCTGCCCGAAGCGGGGATGAAGACTATTCCCGGACTGCAATACTTCACTATGACACCTTACGATGCCACTTTCAAAGGCTTGCACATACTTTTTGACAAAGAAAATGTCGATAACACGCTCGGCGAATATCTTTCAAGTCTGTCACTCAAGCAATTACACATCGCTGAGACTGAGAAATATGCCCATGTGACTTTCTTCTTCAACGGTGGTCGAGAAGCGCCTTTCGACGGTGAAGACCGTATCCTTGTGCCGTCGCCCAAGGTGGCTACTTATGACCTCAAGCCCGAAATGAGCGCCTACGAAGTCAAGGATAAACTTGTTGAAGCGATAAATTCCCGAAAATATGACTTTATTGTCTGCAATTATGCTAACGGCGATATGGTGGGACATACCGGCGTCTATGAGGCTATCGAAAAAGCGGTCATAGCTGTCGATGCCTGCCTTAATGCGACTGTCGAGGCCGCCAAAGCTAACGGCTATGATGTGATTATTATTGCCGACCATGGCAACGCCGACCACGCTCTTAATGACGATGGAACGCCTAACACCGCGCACTCGCTCAACCCTGTTCCGTTCGTCTATGTCACCGCCGATACCTCTGCAAAAGTCATCAACGGGATACTTGCCGACGTTGCCCCGTCGTTACTTCATGTAATGGGGCTTGAACAACCTGCCGAAATGACGGGAAAGAGCCTGATTTCCTGACAAATGATAGAAATAGGGGACACGATAATCAGCCGAGATCTGGTTGAACGCTTTTTCCACTGTGACCTATCCGGTTGTAAGGGTGGTTGTTGCATCGAAGGCGATTCGGGGGCGCCCCTCGAAAAAGAAGAATACGATATTATCCGTCAGTTATTGCCTAAGATATGGGATTACCTCTCGCCGCAGGCGAGAACGGTAATCAACAGGCAGGGTATAGGATATCATGATATTGAGGGTGAGACGGTTACGTCGTTAGTCGGTGGTCGTGATTGCGTGTTTACATGCTATGACGACGACGGGACATGTCGTTGTGCTATTGAAAAGCTCTATCACAATGGCCTTACCGGCTTTCGCAAGCCCGTATCATGCCATCTCTATCCTGTCCGCGTCAAAAAATACAATAACTACAGCGCCGTCAACTACAACCGTTGGAAAATCTGTCGAGCAGCCGAAATCCTTGGCGAACAAAAGCGCGTCCGCCTGTATCAATTCCTTAGAGAGCCGCTAATCCGCAAGTTCGGCTTAGAATGGTTCCAAGCCCTCGACTCTTGTGCGAAGGATTATTTGAAAATTATTGATTAAGTGATAACTAACTCAATACCTGCGTTTTCGACAATTTCCACCATTGCTTCGGTTATACCCGAATCCGTAACAATCACATCCACCCTGTCGAGACCGCAGATGCGACCGAAGCCGCGCTTGCCGAACTTCGACGAGTCAGCAAGGATTATCGTCTTAAGCGAAGCATCAATCATGCGTTTGTTTAAAAGAGCTTCGTCGATGTTCGAGTTGGTAATGCCGAAATCCGCATCAATACCGTCAACTCCGAGGAAAACTTTAGAGCAACTCACACCATCAAAAAAACTCGAAGTATAATCTCCGATTACGGATAAAGAATTTTTGCGGATCGTTCCGCCCAACTGTATTATGTTGGTGTTTACTAAGTCATTAAGCAAGATTGATACTTTTAGCGAAGCAGTTACGACGGTTAGTTCGTCCACAGGCTTAATCTGTTCGGCAAAGGCGAAAACGGTCGAGCCGGCGCCCACGATTATTGAATCGTTTTTTTCAATAAGTTTATAGGCCGCCTCGGCAATTTTTCGTTTTTCCGCTATTTTTATTTTTTCCTTTTCCGTCAGGTTAAGGTCTATCGTGTGGGGATTGATGATGCTTGCGCTACCGTGTGTGCGAAAAAGCAATTTCTTCGCTTCCAAAAACTTCAAGTCATTGCGGATAGTTGCCGTAGTGACATTCAATGCGATTGCCGCATCAGTTACTTTGATAAAACCTTCTTTCCGTAAAGTGTCAATAATAAATTTGTGTCGTTCTGCTATGCTAATCATACAAATTAATTAAAAAATGATGTGCAAAGGTGAAAAATAAAACGCTAATAAACAAATTTCCGGGATATAATTTATTTAAAGAATCATAAAAAAACAAAAAGCTCAAAATGTTTCTTTGTTTTTATATTTCTTATTTTTATTTTTGCGGAGTGAAAAGAACGTAAAAAATAGAAAAGGGAAATCATATAAAAAATAAGCGGATAAATAGGTATTTAATATGAAAAGAGATGAGCAGATAGGAAAAATCAAAAAAGGAGCGTGTTTTGATATTGTAATCATCGGTGGCGGAGCAACGGGGCTTGGGACGGCGGTAGATGCCGCCACAAGGGGCTACTCGACGCTGCTTGTGGAGCAGAACGATTTCGCCAAAGGGACTTCGAGTCGCAGCACAAAGTTGGTGCACGGAGGGGTTAGGTACCTTGCTCAAGGTGATGTTTCGTTAGTTTACCATGCCCTGCACGAACGAGGCAGGATGAAGCGTAACGCGCCGCATCTCGTCAAGGATATGCGCTTTGTCATCGGCGCTTATCGGTGGTGGGAAAAAGCGTTTTATACAATAGGATTGACGCTCTACGACATTCTCGCCGGAAGGCTTGGATTAGGACGCTCGCTACCGTTAAGCATCAAAAAAGTTACGAACGATATCCCTACCTTGATTAAAAAAGGACTGAAAGGCGGAATAATCTATCACGACGGGCAGTTCGACGACGCGCGAATGGCTGTGACTTTGGCTCAAACTGCAATAGATAATGGCGCTATTTGTCTTAACTATATGATGTTCAATGGATTGCAAAAAGATGATGAGGGTGGAATTTCCGGCGTGACGATAGAAGATCAACTGACGAAAGAGACCTATTCAATAGCCGCAAAAGCCGTCATAAATGCGACAGGGGTCTTCGTCGATGATATTATGAATATGGCCGAACCCGGAAGTAAGAAAAAAGTGAAACCAAGTCAGGGCGTTCATATCGTGGTCGATTCGACGTTTCTTGGCGGCAGATCGGCGCTTATGATTCCCAAAACTAAGGATGGAAGGGTGCTTTTCGGTGTTCCATGGCATGGGAAAGTTGTGTTGGGCACTACCGACACTCCTTTGGATAATGCCATGTTGGAACCGAAGGCTTTGGACGAGGAGATAGATTTTATATTGGATCAGGCCGGTCAATATCTCGAAAAAAAGCCCGGACGCAGTGATGTCTTGTCGGTTTTCGCCGGGCTGAGGCCTTTAGCCGCACCGGCACACGAAGGTAATATGAAGACAAAAGAGATTTCACGAAGTCACAAGATATATAAATCCGATAGCGGAATGTTAACCGTTACGGGCGGAAAATGGACAACCTACCGCGAAATGGCCGAAGATGCCGTCAATCAGACAATAAAAATGGCGGGCTTACCGTTTAAGCAGTGTGTCACTAAGCATCTGAGGCAACACGGATATTTGAAAAACGCGGATATGTCAACATGGGACTACGTTTACGGAAGCGATATTGACTTCATTAACAGGTTGATAGAAGAAGATCCGTCTAATGTCGAATTGTTGCATGAAGGCTATACATTCAGGAAAGCCCACGTCGTTTGGGCGGTAAGGGAGGAGATGGCTTATACGGTAGAGGATGTGTTGGCACGTAGGGTAAGGCTGTTGTTTCTCGACGCGCGTGCAGCTGTCGAGATAGCCCCGAAAGTCGCGTCGATAATGGCATCTGAGATGGGTAAAGACCGGTTGTGGGAAGAAGAACAGATATCGGAATTTCGTGCATTAGCAAAAAATTACATCTTATAAAATATATAGATATGGACGTAGAAAATGCTTTAAAATCAGCTAACGAGACAAAAGCCTTAGTTATAGGCAGGGGTGTTTTAGCAGGTGTATCCACATTATTTAACGAGCAATTCACGGGTGAAAGGGCAGTTATCATTGCCGACGACAACACTTACAAGGCCGCCGGTAAACAAGTCGGGGAATTGTTGAAATCGTCGGGCATAAGGCAGGATGATGCCTTTATTTTCGACGATCCCGACTTGTACGCGGAGTATTCCCATGTGGATACATTGACGGGATTGTTACAAAACACGTCGGCCATACCGGTCGCCGTGGGATCAGGAACTATCAACGACTTAACGAAATTAAGCTCGCATCTTACCGGTCGTCCATATCTTTGCGTAGCTACAGCTGCGTCGATGGACGGATACACCTCTTTCGGGGCGTCGATAACGGCCGACGGAGCCAAGCAGACATTCAACTGTCCCGCCCCCCGCGCTTGCATTGCCGATATCGACATCATCAGCAAAGCGCCTTCGGAACTGACCGCCGCCGGCTACGCCGACCTCTTTGCGAAAATCCCCGCCGGCGCCGACTGGATCTTAGCCGATGCTTTTAATATCGAGCCGATTGACGCTAAAGCCTGGGAAATAGTCCAGGATGGGCTTAAAGACGCTTTATCCGACCCGGAAGGTGCGAGGAAAGGCGATGTTGTCGCTATCGAAAAACTTATCAAAGGCTTGATGCTTGGAGGCTTCGCGATGCAATGGACGCGGACGAGCCGTCCGGCTTCGGGCGCAGAGCATCAGTTTAGTCACCTCTGGAATATGGAACATCACCTCTACAATGGAAAACATGTGTCGCACGGCTTTCAGGTTAGTCTCGCATCTCTCTCAATAATAGCCTTTTACGAGCAGGCGCTGAAGACGGATATGGAGTGTCTCGACATTGATAAAGCTGTTGCTGCATGGCCAACACAAGAAGAGTTAGACCGGCAGGCGACCGAAATTTTCAAAGGCACTGATTTCCCGGATATAGGAGTGCGGGAAACACGCGCCAAATACATATCCCGCGAACAGTTATACGAGCAGTTGCAACTGTTAACCCGCTCGTGGCCGGAGATAAAATCCCGCTTGGAAAAGCAGCTGTTGAGCTACGAATCCGCAAAAGAGAGGTTGCAAAAAGTCGGTGCGCCGGTCGAACCGGAACAGATCGGCCTCACAAGGGCAAGGCTTAGGGAGGCCTTTGTCCGCTCACAATTCCTGAGGCGACGCTTTACGGTCTTAGACTTGGCCGTACGCACGGATAACATGTCCGCATGGCTCGACGGCATCTTCGGGAAAGGACGGATTTGGGATACGGATTGCAAATAAATGTCAATATTATGAATAAAACTGTTTTCGATAAAATCGGACTGCCGCGGCAATTAGCCTGGGCATATTTTGGAGTGCTTATCTTTATGATGGGCGACGGTATAGAGCAAGGTTGGTTAAGCCCCTATCTTGTCGGACGGGGGCTGTCTTTGGAACAGTCGGCTTTTCTGTTCACGATGTATGGCGTTACTATAGCCATATCTGCCTGGTTCTCAGGTGTATTAGCCGAGGCTTATGGTGTTAAGCGCACTATGTCGGCTGGGCTTGTGCTCTATCTTCTGGGCACCTGCGGATTCGTCGGGTTATCGTTGCCGGGGCTTGATTACCCGTTAATGCTCGTCACTTATGCCTTTCGCGGCTTTGGCTATCCTTTGTTTGCCTATTCTTTTCTCGTATGGATTGCATACGCCGCGCCAAAAGAGGGTCTTGGCAGGGCGGTAGGCTGGTTTTGGTTCGTATTCACCGGAGGATTGAACGTCCTCGGAGCCTATTATTCGAGTTGGGCTATCCCACGAATAGGGAATATAAACACTTTGTGGACATCGGTCGTATGCGCTTTGTTAGGAGCTATTTTCGCATTGTTGCTCAATAAATCGGAAAAACGCCGCTCTGTATCCGGCAATACAAAGGAAAAACTGAACGAATTGCTTAAAGGCGTCACGATAATGAAGCGGGAACCGAAAGTGCTATTGGGAGGTATAGTCCGGATAATCAACACAACAGCGCAGTTCGCTTTTCCCGTATTCCTGCCGATGTACATGGCCGAATACGGCTTCACTACTACGCAATGGCTTCATATCTGGGGGACTATTTTTACGTCTAACATCGTTTTCAACCTTATATTCGGTTTCGTGGGCGACCGCGTAGGCTGGCGCAACACGATCCTATGGTTCGGAGGTGTCGGATGCGGCGTTACAACCTTACTTTTCTATTACTCGCCTCAATTTTCGTCCGGTAATTTCTGGATTGTAATGACTGCCGGAGTGCTTTGGGGCGCATTATTAGCGGGCTATGTCCCCTTGTCGGCGTTGATGCCGTCGTTAGTGAAGGAAGATAAAGGCGCCGCCGTATCCGTGCTGAACCTCGGCGCCGGCCTGCCGGTGTTCGTAGGCCCAGCAATAGTCGGGGTTTTTCATCACGTCGTAGGCGGCGAGGGCGTTATCTGGATTCTCGCCGCCCTATATTTCGCCGGCGCCTTCCTGACAAAATTCATCACCTTACCGGAAAAGTGATTCTTTCATTTTCAAATCACGCTTGTTTGCTCCAAATTCCACAAATCGAAAATCGTTCCGTCAGGCATATATAATGTGATATTATTAGGGATATTATTTTTTAGATCCATTACATTAATCGGATTATTCCAACTTATATGTATGGACGTCAGGCTGTTACAGCCATGGAACGCCATGTTTCCGATTCGTGTTACCGAATTTGGAATTGTTATTGACTTTAGATTGGTACAACCAAAGAACGCCTTCGCACGAATCACTTTACATCCGGGTATTATTGAATAATTAGTTAATTTACAGTTATTTGGGAAGGATATTAATTCTTTCTTGTCAGCACTGTATTTCACTCCATATTTATCAGTCCATACGGGAACTGTACTATATGGTAGATTCCCATTTAAGTAAGATACCTTTAACATCGGTTTAGCATATATAGTATTATCATGGTTCCGGAACTCTGTCGGACACATTTTTTTAAAATAGACATTCTCTTTCCACTCCGCCGGCTTCTCCAATTCAGTATCCTGATACACAGGTATATCTGTGATTTTTTCATCCCGTTCATTGACCGCAATAAAAGCAGTATATTTTGAATCTATCTGATTTTCAACTGCTATCGCTACGATTTCTTTTTCATAGCCCGAATTGTCGGCTCCATATCTATGCGAAAAATACTGCTCAATCTTGCGGATTTTTTCGGTATAATAAATCTTGTCCAACGGCATATCGCTCATTTGTATCTCGTCTTTCTTTATTTCGAAAACATGCTTCGCAGAGTCGCAACGACAGATAAGCTCAACATCGTCCTTGACTTCTTTTTCTACTTCAAGCAAGACGTCATACGGCTCATTGTCAAAGATAACACTCTGTAGTTCAATCTTTTCCAATACACGGTTCGATTCCAATATATGGTTAGGTTCCAATATATGGTTCGGTTTTCCGTTGATTTTCACTTCCCACAGTTTATTATTCGTCGCACGCTCAAACTGCTTTGTTACAACCGCTTTGATTTGGTCTTCGTTCACGATAAACTCCGCCTTGCCGCGCCCCGCATTGGCTATTTTTTCAAGTCCGCTCATATTAACGGAAGTGTCTATCCCAAAGATAAACAGCGAGTTGCGACTGATTTTTTGACGCACATAATCAGCAATTCGCTCTTCATAACCAATCTGGCCGTCGGTAAAGAAAAAGATGATTTTTCCGTCTCCGAAGTTCTCAATAGCCTTACGCATAGGAGCTTCCATCTCAGTTCCGCCTCCTGCTTCGAGACCGGCAACAAAAGCCATTGCATCAAAGAGGTTTTTGTTGGTCATTTCTATTAAATCATTGTTATACACATAATAACGGCTTGCAAACGTGATGATATTAAACCTGTCTTTCGACGAAAGCGATTGCAGGCATTTTTGCACCGCCGCTTTGGTTTGACGCAACTTTTCGCCTGCCATAGAGCCTGAAACATCAATGACAAACACAAAATCACGCGGCTGCCGCTCTTCGTTTTGTGCAAGCAGCGGCAGGAACGAGAGGTAGAGCAGTCGGTTGCCGTTCCTCAACGGATATTGCCATGCCGCAGTCCCACTTTTCTCTTTCAGTGCAGCTTCCAGTACGAAATCACGATTGAGTTTGATATTGGACGCAATGACCGTGTTTTCGCAAATTTTAATGGTATGCGTCGGCGAATTGAAGTCCGTAATTTCGAGAACGTGCTTAAACGCAATCTCAATAGATGCGAGGTATTCGACCTCATCGGAGTTGTATATCAGCGTTTCAGTTGTCGCAGAAGCATAACGTGGCGCAACCAACGTCGGCACTACAACCCGCATTTTCATATCCAACACCTCCAAAACATCAATGTAATCAAGAGTTACGCGCACAGTTTCGCCCACAGCAATTTTCCCGATAGCCATCTTGAAGATGTTAGATTCCTCATTAGTAGCCATATAAGCCGAGTTACCGCGCGCCAACGCCTGCTGGTATTCTTTCCGCGCCTCGGATTTCTCTTTCACCGCGCCGTGTATCACTTTTTCTCCCACTAAGGCGCGAAATCCTATAACGGTAGCCGTCCGGCTCAACGGAAAGCAGTAGGTTACTTCCAATACAGTATCAGATTGATTTTCATAAGTTTGCTCAACTGCGAATGTTGCAAATTTTCCTGTTACCTGACCGCGAACAGTGACGGATTTCAAACATAATTTCGACATAAATTTAATTTTTAAATGATTAATATGCCGCAAAATTACAACCGTCTATCCGTCCCGCCAAACATTTTAACCCCCGCTGTGTGAAATACCCCTTCCGCTGTGTGAAATGGTTAATTTCGGTGATGAAATGCTTTGCCGCTGATAACTTTATCCAATATCTTTTCTAACTTTTGTGTATTGCTCTTGCGCCATCGGCGCAGTTTTCCTAATGCTGTTCTTTCAAACATAATTATTTTTTCTAATCGGCTGTAAATTTACAATTTATTTTTGAACCGTGCATAAACTGACGGTATATGTCGCCTGAACAGTGCACAAACTGACGGTGAACGCTCCTGTTTTACGGTTTCAAACATCCTACCGGCACGACATAGACGCCGTCTTTTCGCTGACAGGCGAACTGCCCGCCCGTAAGAACCATCAAAAACGATGGTTCGCGCATCTTGCCGGAAT
>JAISUX010000129.1 GCA_031271805.1 Tannerella sp. | reverse complement strand
GAACTGCTCTATGATTATTTGCAAGCAGAATATCCGGATGGCAAAATCAAAAGTCATTGCTTTACTGCCCCTCTGAGTTTTGTGTTTCAAACGAAAAGCCCGACGCCTTGCTTCGACATATTTTTCGGAGGATATTATCGACATTTTTTCAACAACAAACTGTATGACAGGTTTTTCCCTAACGAAGCGGGTTGGAATTACGGATTCGACGTATGCATAGGCCACCTGCGCATAGGTTACGTCTATCGTCATGCCTTGAAGAATTTCAATCGTGAACCTGTTGCCGTTCAGCCTTTTGAAGAAGGCAAAACTGCCAATATCCGCAATGTCTCATCAGCCGTTACTCTCTCTTTCGGTTTTTGACGAATCAAGGACATTCGGGCTATCAGGCACAATATACGATAATCATTAAATTTGGAAACAACAAGTCCATATTTGCGGATTGATTACTCAATATGCGAAGAATACCCTTTTTCGTTCAATGCAGCCCACTTGCGTTTCTCATTTTTATCCATTTTCGAATATTTTAATTTTTGCTTTCATAATTTATTATTTGCAAAGATAGCATAAAATTTTCAATTATACACAAACGAATAAAAATATTGGCGAGTGTTAAAAAACGTCATTCTGCTTGCATATCGGAAATGCTTGCTATCTTTGCAATATGAAACAAAGAAAAATAACATAATAATTACTCCGATGAAAAAGTTTATATTTATTGCTGCATTATTACCTGCATTGTTTGCATGTAAAACGAACAAAGAAAACCGGTCTCTTGGCGACGAGATTACGGTTGCAAGTTATTATTTTCCGAATTATCATACCGGTGATCCGAGAAATGTCGGTCATAAGGGCGAAGGTTGGTCGGAATGGGAACTTGTAAAGGCCGCCCAGCCGCGTTTCGCGGGGCATCAGCAGCCAAAGGCGCCTGCATGGGGTTATACCGACGAAAAAGATCCTGCGGTAATGGCGCAAAAAATCGCCGCCGCTGCTGATAATGGGATAGACGCATTTATTTTCGATTGGTATATGTATGAAGACGGGCCATTCCTGAATCGCTGTTTGGATGAGGGCTTCTTGAAAGCGCCAAACACCGGGCGCATCAAATTTGCATTGATGTGGGCAAATCATGATTGGATGGAAATCCACCCGTATAAACGGGGGACGCCTCAGCAAATCCTGTATTATGCGAAAATATCTCCTGAACGATATGATGAAATTTGCGACATGCTTATCAAGGACTATTTTACCAAGTCAAATTATTGGCTAATAGATGGTAAACCGTATTTTTCAATCTATGACGTTCAAAAGTTTGTGGAAGGCTTCGGCTCTATTGAGGCGACACGCCTTGCCATGAACCGATTGCGTGAAAAGGCCGTCGCAGCCGGACTAAAAGGGGTGCACTGGAATCTTGTGGCATGGGGACGCCCGATACTGCCTGTCGAAAACCCACCGGAAAATACTGCCGAACTTATCCGCCGGCTGGGTTTTGATTCGGCCACCTCGTATGTATGGATTCATCATGTCGGGTTGAATGATGTCCAAACGGATTATAATCAGGTGCGTGATGCTTATTTTGCACATTGGGAGCAGGCGAAAAAAGAATATCAGGTTCCTTATTTCCCGAATGTTACGATGGGATGGGATTCCAGTCCCCGCTGTGATTTAAGCGATGAATGGGGCAATTGGGGCTATCCGTTTACCAATATAATCGGCAATAACACACCGGAAAACTTTAAAACAGCGCTTGAGATGACCAAAGAAAAATTGCTGTCCGACCCTAACGGCCCTCGAATACTTAATATCAATTGCTGGAATGAGTGGACTGAAGGCAGTTATTTAGAGCCGGATATAATCACCGGAACTGCATATTTGGAAGCGGTAAAGGCGGTCTTTCATTAAAGATTAAATGCGGGTCGGAAGATATATACAGGCGTTCGGGAGCAGGCTTTCGGCGATGATTATGCCTAATATAGGAGCATTTATCGCATGGGGGCTTATGACGGCTCTTTTTATCCCATCGGGATGGATTCCGAATGAAACGTTGGCGCAACTTGTATCCCCAATGCTGCGCTATATGTTGCCGTTGCTGATCGGATACACTGCCGGCAGTAATGTTGCCGGTTTGCGCGGCGGTGTGACAGGCGCAATCGCTACTATGGGAGTAATTGTCGGCAGTGATGTCCCTATGTTTCTCGGAGCGATGGTTATAGGGCCGGCAGCGGGTTATCTTATCAAGTGGTTTGATGACAACGTCGGACAGCGCGTTTCGGCAGGCTTCGAGATGCTTGTGAATAATTTTTCGCTTGGTATTATCGGTTTGTTGTGCGCAATTGCAGGATTTTTTGCCGTCGGGCCGGTGATGAAGTCGTTGACGGACATGTTTCAGTCGGGCGTTGAGTTTCTATTGAATAGAGGCCTTATGCCGTTGCTATCGGTTTTTGTAGAACCCGGCAAGGTCTTGTTTCTGAATAATGCTATAAATCACGGCATTATGACGCCATTAGGTCTTGAGCAGTCACGTGAACTGGGCAAATCAATCGTTTTCTTGCTTGAGACTAATCCCGGTCCAGGTCTTGGTGTGCTGCTTGCATATTCGTTTTTCGGCGACGGTACGGCTCGCAAAACCGCTCCCGGTGCGGCTGTAATTCATTTTTTCGGGGGAATCCATGAGATTTATTTCCCATATATCCTTATGAAACCGTTGCTTATTATAGCCACGATAGCAGGGTCGGCGAGCGCGATTGCTTATTATGCCGCCACAGGAAGCGGGCTTGTTTCGGCCGCCTCGCCGGGTAGTGTGATTTCGTTGATGGCCATGTCGCCCAAAGGCGGACTGATACCTGTCCTGACGGGCGTTATTGTCGGTGCGACGGTATCTTTTCTCGTCGCTTGCCTGTTTATCAAGACCAAAAGCCGGAACAGTTTCAATGAAGCAATTGAGCAAAATAAGCGAATAAAAAAGCCGCGTAAAGTCGTTTTCGTATGCGAGGCAGGTATGGGTTCGAGCGCTATGGGGGCGACTAATTTTCGAGAACGGTTGAAGTCGAAGGATATCATTGTTACAAACTCGGCCATAAATGCAATTCCTGCCGATTTCGACATAATAGTATGTCAATCAGTGTTTTATGAAAGAATAAAAGAGCGCACTTCTTCCTCGGAGCCGGAGATAGTAGTTATAGAAAGATTCCTTTCCGATCCTGTCCTCGATGCTTTGGCGGAGCGGTTGACGGATAACCCGACGCAACAAAGTAACGCCGTTCCTGTGCTGCGATCCGACATGATAGTCGTCAGCGCAAAGGATGATGATAAAGACGCTGCCATCATGCGTGCGGGCAGGCTGCTTGTCGAAGGCGGCTATGTCAACGAAGGCTACATAGTCGGGATGTTGGAAAGGGAAAAGACGGCGTCCACGTGTATTGGCATGGGTATCGCCGTGCCTCACGGGACGCCGGAATCGCGCGAGCATATTCTTCATACCGGAATCGCCATCATCCAATATCCAGAAGGCGTTGATTTTGAGGATGAAAAGGTGTATCTGCTTGTAGGTATCGCCGCTCAGGGAGAGGAACATCTTGATATCTTGACCGCCTTAAGCCGTGCATTTAGCGACGAAGCGACTTTGGAAAAAATACTGGCGGCAAAGGATAAACAGTTTATTTACAATATATTATCAGATAAATTAAGATGAACGAAATTAGCGTGAATGTGGAGATAACGGCGAGTGACGGCATACATGCACGTCCGGCGTCAGAATTAGCAAAATTAGCGAAAAGCCTTGGATGTGAGGTCGTTTTACGTTTCAATTCTAAAGAGGCGAAGGCTTCGAGTATCATCGGTATTCTTGCCCTCGGCCTGAAACGAGGTAGCATACTCGAAGTTTTTGTTCGTGGCGATAATTGCGAACATACTGTAAATGAGATTGTTAACTTTATAAAAGGCTTGCGTTGATGGTAACGATACGAGGAATTGCCGCATCGTTGGGTATAGCCATAGGAAAGACGTTCGTCGTATTAAGGGGCGACGACACGCCGGTCGCTCTAAATACGGCTGCTGATTCCGTTGAAAAAGAGGCGAATCGCTTTCATGAAGCCCGGCAACGTGCGCGAGAAGTGATTGTCGGTTATGCGGCGAAGAATGAACTCTTGGTCTCGCATATTGACATTATCGACGACGAAATGCTGATTGATGGGGTGATTTCGAAATTATCCGCCGGAAATCCGGATGCTTTATCTGCGCTCGAACAGACATGTTCCGAGATAACAGCCCTTTTTGTCGATATTGACGACGAATATCTGCGTTCACGTGCCGACGACATTATCGACGTCTGTAGCCGTATTAAGGAGGAATTGAGAGGTCGTTCGGTCAGTCCTTTTGCCGAAATCCCCGACGGAAGCATCGTCGTTGCCGACAATCTGATGCCTTCCGACATGGCTCTTATCGACATGGATAAGGTTGCGGGTATTGCCTTGGAACATGGAGGTACGACAAGTCACGCATGTATTATCGCCAGGAACCGGGCTTTGCCTGCTGCAATCGGCTTTGGGAAAGCCTTGCAGTCGGTAAGCGGGGGTGTGACTGCCGTTTTGGATGGCGAAGCAGGCTTGCTGGTAATCGACCCTGATGAAGAAACGTTATCAAGAGCCATAGAAAAACAAAGACGTAAAGATGATTTGATGCGGAATTTCAAAATAGAAACCGGCGGAATTGAGGTCTCGGTTTTAGCCAATACCGGTAGCGTATCGGATGTACGGCGGGCAATTGAGTGTGGAGCTGCGGGTATCGGTTTGCTGCGGACGGAGTTTATTTTCATGCAGGCTGACAGCTTCCCCGGCGAAGAAGAACAGTTCCGTATCTATTCCGAATGTGCGAAGATATGTGGCGAAAAGCCGCTTGTAATACGGACTCTCGATATAGGAGCCGATAAACGGTTGCCGTATTTTCAAATCCGCAAGGAGGAAAATCCGTTGATGGGATTGCGGGGCATCCGCTTTTCACTGTTATACCCGGAAATATTCAAAACCCAACTGAGAGCGGTTCTGAGGGCTGCCGCCACAGGCAATGTCCGACTGATGTTTCCGATGATTACAACCATTAACGAGTTCGATGAGGCTTGCCGATTGTTGGACGAATGTAAGTCGGAACTCCGCATTGAAGGGATGGATTCCGATGAGAATCTTTGTGTAGGGATGATGATTGAAACTCCTGCATCGGTTATGATGTCCGACGTTTTTGCCGAAAAAGCGGCATTTTTCAGCATCGGCACAAACGACCTCTTGCAGTATCTTTTCGCAATCGACCGGGACGATCCATACAAAGGATACATGGCAGAAGTCTTCCCCGAAGCGCTCGAAAGGAGTATAGCCCGGGTTGTGTCTTCGGCGCAAAAATACGGAATCGAAGTGTCTGTATGCGGCGAACTGGCGTCTAATCAGGCGGCAATAGGGCATTTGTTAAGACTTGGTGTGAGAAAATTTAGCGTCAACTCGTGTATTTGAGTAAATTTTTTAGAATAAATTGAAATATTTCGCGGGAAATCACTATCTTTGCACCCGTTTTTAAGAAACTATTTAACATTTAATGAATCATGGTATATAAGAGTATTACGGCTGAAGAAGCCGCTTCGTATGTGAAAGATAATGACAATGTCGGGTTTAGCGGCTTTACGCCTGCCGGCTGTCCTAAAGAAATCCCCAACGCTATTGCAAAGAAAGCTGAGGAAGAACATGCTAAAGGTAATCCGTTCAGTATCGGAATGTTTACAGGTGCATCGACGGGCGACCGTCTTGATGGAGCGCTTTCACGTGCTAAAGCAGTCAAGTTCCGCACTCCGTATCAGGCTAACAAAGACTTGCGTGCACTTATCAATAGCAACGGCACGCATTATTTCGACATGCACCTCTCGGAACTCGCGCAAGACCTGCGCTATGGCTTTCTCGGCAAAGTCGATGTTGCTGTTGTGGAGGCCGCCGATATTACCGACAACGGTGAAATTGTGCCGACGGAAGGTGTAGGTATCCTGCCGACAATCTGTCGCCTCGCAGATAAAATCATCATCGAACTAAACTCCTATCATCCCAAAGAAATTCGCGGTATGCACGACATATACGAACCGGCAGACCCGCCCATGCGTCGCGAAATACCAATCTACAAGCCGTCTGACCGTATCGGCCTGCCGTACGTCAAGGTGGATCCCAGGAAAATCGTAGGCGTTGTCGAGACAAACAACATCAACGACGGCGGCAAATTCACACCTCTTGACGATGTGACGCTCGCAATAGGCAAGAATGTTTCCGATTTTCTTGTACACGAAATGAAAGCCGGCCGTATCCCGTCAACATTCCTGCCCGTACAGAGTGGTGTAGGAAACGTCGCTAACGCTGTCCTTGGCGCGATGGGCGAAAATACCGCCATTCCGGCTTTCAATATTTATACCGAAGTTATACAGGACGCCGTCATTAAGTTGATGGAGGAAGGCCGTGTCAGTTTCGCCAGCGGCTGCTCGCTGAGTGTTAGCCCCGACGCCCTCAAAGAGGTCTATTCCAAGTTCGATTTCTTCAAGGAAAGAATACTGTTGCGCCCGCAGGAAATATCTAATAACCCTGAAATAGCGCGGCGTCTTGGCCTCGTGACTATCAATACGGCTTTGGAAGCCGATATCTTCGGCAATATCAACTCTACCCATGTTCTCGGTACGAGAATGATGAACGGTATTGGCGGTTCCGGTGATTTCACCCGTGCGGCCTACCTGTCGATTTTCACAACTCCCTCAACAGCTAAAGACGGTAAAATCAGCGCTTTCGTCCCCATGGTGTCGCATCTTGACCATAGTGAACATTCGGTAAAGATCATGATAACCGAGCATGGTGTCGCCGATCTCCGCGGCAAGTCGCCGGTTCAGCGCGCCCGCCTGATTATTGAGAACTGTGTCGATCCGAGTTACCGCCCGCTGCTCAGCGAATACCTCAATCAAGGCATTGCCGGCCAGACCCCGCACAACCTCAATAACTGCTTCGCCTTCCACCAAGAATTTGCAAAATCAGGCGACATGCATAATGTGACGTGGTAATTGCAAAATCTCAATTTACCTGTTGAAAACTTTTTTCCGATTTCTTTTTCTTTTTCAATAGTTGTTTATATTTTTGTCTGTTGAAAATCATTCGGAATGGGAAAAGAGGTTGATGTTTATATATATACCGAGTTGAAGGCTTTGTTTGGCGGCGCGGATTTGTCGGCGGAAGATTCGATAGATGGGTCGGCTGAAAAATCGGAGTCTGTTGTAGAATCAACGGACGGCGAAATCCCGTCGTTTGATGAGGTTGTGGCGTTGCTCAATTCAATATTTTCGCGGCAAGGAGTTAGCGTCAGGGCGATTTCCGATACCTTGGACTGCTTTTTGTCGGAATTGAACGCTAACTCCCCACAGACTTATTTTTTGACCTCTTACCTTTGCCGGCAAGCAGTCCAAAATGCCGTATTAAAGAAATTTAATGCCGTTCTTGGCGCTCAATACGTTGATTTGCAAAGTCTTGCCAATGCAATCGGGAATAATGTTTCGGATGCCAACCGCATATTCCTTTCTCTGCGCATTTGTGATCCGGCGGTCGGGTGCGGGGAGTTTTTGGATGTGATGCTTGACGAGATGATTGCCGTTAAGTCGAGTTTGGGTTTGCTTGTGGATAGGGATGGGAACCCGCTATATCAGTATAAGTTTATCTCCGTCGAAGGCGGATTAGTTGTGTTTGATAAGAAGGGATTAAGGCATGTCGCTTTAGATGGCTGCAATGCCGAAAGTGTTAATATTCAGGATATTATATGCGAGGAAAAATCGGCATTAATAAAGAATTGTCTTTTTGGAGTTGATTGCGATCCTTATGTCGTGTTGATCAGCAAATTAAGATTGTGGTTACACATTGTTAAGACATTTAATGGCCGGAGAATAAAATCGTTACATATATTAGAAGGTAATATAATTTGTGGAGATGCGCTTGTCAGTCGTTTTTCGTTGAAAGACGACTTGCTTGAGGCATTGAAAAGGATAAATTATAATGTCGTTGATTACAAGCGACTTGCGGAAAATTTGAAGACCAACGAAGATCCGGATGAGCGCTATTATATTGCAGAAACGATTGGGCTAATCAGGAACAGGCTTGTCGAAGGTATCGGATGGTATAGCAAGGATTCGGAAGAATTGTTGCGTTTGCGTCGCGAGTTGTCGGAAGCGCTGGCGCCAAGTCTATTTCCTTTGGATGAAACGGAGAAGCAGACGCATTACGACAAGGTTTCGCTGCTACAGGCAAAGATAAAAAAGCATGAGCAGCAGTTGTACGCATATCGCTTTCATCAGGCTTTTAATAAGGCGATTGAGTGGCGCTATGTCTTTCCCGAATTGCTTGATGAGAAAGGTAAATTTTTGGGATTTGATGCAATGGTCGGAGCATTGCCGGATATGTCGATAGACGATCTCGGAGATAAGTATAATGTCTATAAACGCATGAATTTCACGTCCTTAAAACGTTCGGGATATGTAGCCGACCTGTTTTGCGAATTGACTAACCGACTTTTGGTTCAAGGCGGTTACGCTTCGTATTTCATACCTTGCAGATGTATTTATGAGACATCGAACCTGTGCGATTATCTGGCGGCAAATATGAATCCGCTTCGGTTGGTTTTGTTTGAAGAAGCGGCATTAAAGGACAATTGCGCCCTGATTATTCAAAAAGACATCAATCGTCGTCGTGTTATAAAGTGTGTGATAGAATCTTCTTATAATCCGAAAGCCATTAATATTGAGGAATATATATGGAAATTTTCCGAGACTGTGCCGTGGCTTGTCGAGAAAAAGGTTAAGATACCATATTCATCATTAATCACCGATGAGGAGATTTATGAAAATATAAAATATAAAATAATCCATGCAGGAATGAATCTCAGGAGTTGGGATATCAGCGTTCATTCCGGTATTTTGACCGGTTGTGACGAGGCATTTATCATAAGTGCATCGGAGCGAGAGGAACTGATATTCTCCGATCCTAAAAATTCCGATTTTATAAAACCATTATTATCAAGTGATTGCATAAAGAGGTATAAGAATGAAACGCCTGAAAAATGGATTTTGTTTCTTCCTTGGCATTTCCCGTTGGAATTTGACGCAAGTATTACATCGGCATCGGATCGCGCCGAACAGAGATTTCAGGTGCAATATCCTGATATTTACGCACATCTGATGAAATATAAGGACACTCTTTATTCACGCAATAATGAGGTCGGCGTCTTATTTGAATGGTATGTATTGCAAAGTTTGGACATGAAAGATAACCGGAATTATTTTGCGGAGCAAAAGATAGTCTGGCAGCGAGATGCGTCGGATTGCCGGTTTGGTATAGACTATGGCGGTTGTATTGTCCTTGACAACGCTTGTTATATGGTTGGGCAGCATCTGAAATTCATCCTTGGCGTGCTCAATTCGAAGATGGGACGGTATATGCTGACGGATTCCGGTCGTTTGTCGGCTAAAAATTCGCAGTTGAGCGTATTTGCCGTCGAGTCGATGTTAGTGCCGCCGCCAAGCGGAGATATGGAGTCCGACATGATAACGCTTGTCAACCGCCTTATCACCGAAAACACGATGACTGACGAAGAACGATACGAGATAGATGCGAGAATTGATGAGCTTGTTTATGAACTTTATGAATTGACGGACGATGAGCGGGCTTTCGTTGATGCTGCGGTGATTTAAAATTTTGCGAAACCGATTAGCCTGTCGTAGCGTGCTGCTGCGGGGCGATAAAAGACCGTTACCGTGTATTCGTTTTCCGTCTCGAAATAGTCGCCTTCGGTGGGTGCGAAGGTTACTTTCGAGTCTTCGACAAAGGCATATTTATAGTTGTACAGCCCTTGTTTTAGCATTACTGCGGCCTCATACATGCCTGTTTCGGGGTTGTATTCCATACGGCTACGATCATCGATAGTGTTATTGAAAAAGTCGCCGTAGAGATGTATTTCGCCGTTTTCGATGAACTCCGAGATGAGCGCGAAATGCACGACATAATAGTCGGCCTCGGTATCCGGGTTATTGCACTCGCTGCATCTGACGAAGAAGCGTCCGTTCTGGTCCTGGTCGTAGAGATACGTCTTTCCGTCGCGGCGCCGGTCTTCGTACAAAGTCAGGTGGTAATAAGGATTAAAAAAGCCGATATCGGCAACTTCCATGCCTTTGTAGCGATGCGTCAGGAACTCAATGCGACGATATTCATTGCCGGCATCAAAAATAAGTTTGCGCTGGTGGGTGTATTGTAATTGGCCGTTGCCGATAAGCGACGGTTGCAAGTCGGTGCGCATATTGTCGATATCGTTGTTTTGGCAGACAAAAATCTTAAGGTCGGACTGTGGGAACGCTATGTTAATATCCTTGTAGTTTATCGTTAAATCGACCTGCTGATGCGTCTTGTTGAAGTCGATATCGGTGTTCCCGCTGACTGTCGCTCCGATCTCAATCAAAGGCTCGACTATTGAGAAGCAAGCCGTGATAACCGGTTTATCCGGCTCATTCTCGTCAAAGATCTGCACGGCGTAATTGCCCGAAACAAGGAACTGCACATCGTCGTTAGGCAGGGATAGCTTGTAGTTCGTATAGTTGACGGTCGTATTGATTGAGTTCGCGAAGTCCGGAATATAGGCGTTTTGAAATCCTTTCATGTATTCTATCGGCATAAGCATGGATTTCTGCCAGTCGGCGTTGCAATGCACTATCGAGTAGGTGTAATAACCGCTTGAGTGATGCAGGGCGTCGAAAGAAATGCTAATCCGATCCTCTCCTCCAAGCGTGATGAAGGGTGATGAAATCAACTCGCCTTCGACTTTCACTTCGAGACTTTTGATATCTTCGCGGTAAACGTTAGTGCGAAAAACCGCTTCCTGTGCCGAAACTCCTGCGCACGCGAACAATATAATAATATACAATAATACTCTCATATCAATGTTCCTATTTTATGCAAAGGTATGTTTTTTTTATCAACATGCAAAAAAAAACAGAGATTTTTGCTTACGGACTGAAAAATTATTGTAATTTTGCGGTGCTTTTTTACGAAACTGAAATATATTTTAGGACATGGCAAGTGTTATCAAAATTAAAAAAGGATTAGACATAAACCTTAAAGGTAAGGCTCCTGAGGAGTTTGTAAATGTCGGAAAATCCGAAAGTTATGCGGTTGTGCCGGATAATTTCAACGGCTTCGCGCCGAAGGTTGTTGTCCACCCGGGCGACAAAGTTAAGGCCGGTTCGCCCTTGCTCATTGATAAGGTGAAGCCGGACATCAAGTTTGTCTCGCCTGTTAGCGGTGAAGTCATTGCGGTCAACCGCGGTGAGAAACGTAAGATCCTGAGTGTCACGGTAAAACCTGATGGAGAGGGTGAATACGTGAAGTTCGACGTCAAGAATCCCGCCGATTATGACCGATCGGAACTGAAAGCCCTGCTTTTGGAATCCGGTTTGTGGCCATTCTTCAGGCAAAGGCCGTACGACAGGATTGCCGACCCTTCCGTCGAGGCTCGCGACATATTTGTTACGGCTTATGACACTGCACCGCTCGCTACCGACTTCGACTTTATCGTCAAGGGCGAGGAAGATGCTCTGCAAACCGGCATTGATGCGTTGATGCGGCTTACCGACGGGAAAGTTTATCTTGGCGTCAAGCCCGGTTCGGCCTTGGCAAGCAGTATCAAGGGAGTGGAAATAGTCGAACTCTACGGGCCGCATCCGGTTGGCAATGCGGGGGTCATTATCAACAACATCAAGCCGGTCAACAAAGGCGAAACGGTTTATACCATAAGCGCTCCCGACCTGCTCTATATCGGGCGGTTCTTAAAGACAGGGCATGTTGATTTCACGAGGGCGGTTGCGCTCGCCGGTCCCGAATTTAAAATACGCGGGTACGCGAAAGTTACGGCCGGCTGTACGATCGGCAGCCTTGTTGACGGCAAACTGTCGGATGGCGTCGAGCATGTCCGCCTGATTAGCGGCAATGTCCTGACCGGCGTGAAGGCCGGTTTAGAGGACTATCTCGGCGCGTACAACAACCAGATAACCGCCATTCCCGAAGGCGACAATACGGATGAGTTTCTCGGATGGGCAACGCCGGGCTTCGGCAAGTATAGCGTCTCGCGCTCATATCTCGCATGGCTCTCGCCGAAGAAGAAAGAATGGGTTATCGACGCACGAATCAAAGGCGGGAAGCGGGCGATGATAATGTCGAACGAGTACGAAAAGGTATTCCCTATGGACATCATGCCCGAATATCTCCTGAAAGCCGTTATAGCATTTGATATCGACAAGATGGAAAACCTTGGCATTTACGAGGTTGCGCCCGAAGACTTCGCGCTTTGCGAGTTCGTCGATACATCGAAAATCGAGTTGCAGAGCATAGTCCGTAATGGGCTTGACCTGCTCTACAAGGAAATGAATTAATAACAATTAAAGCATAATAGATTGAAAGCGTTAAGGAATTATCTAAACAGGATTAAGCCGAACTTTGAAAAGGGCGGCAAGTTGTCGATGCTGCAGTCGGTCTTCGACGGATTCGAGACTTTCCTCTTTGTCCCGAACAGCACCTCGCGTACCGGCGTGCATATTCACGACAGCATTGATTCAAAACGGACGATGACGGTGGTTATCATCGCATTATTGCCGGCGTTGCTGTTCGGCATGTTCAACACCGGTTGGCAGCACAACTTAGCTATAGGAGCCGATCCGGGTTTCGGAATGACGTTTCTATATGGCTTCCTCGCCGTGTTGCCTAAAATCGTCGTTTCCTACGTAGTAGGGCTTGGCATTGAGTTTATCGTAGCCCAGATTAAGCATGAGGAAATTCAGGAAGGCTTCCTCGTGTCAGGCATGTTGATACCGATGATTGTGCCCATTGACACGCCGCTGTGGATGATTGCAGTGGCTACGGCTTTTGCGGTGATTTTTGCCAAGGAAGTGTTCGGAGGGACGGGCTACAATGTGTTTAATGTCGCGCTTGTGACGCGGGCGTTTCTGTTTTTCGCCTATCCGGCGGCGATGTCGGGCGACAAAGTTTTTGTGCGTACCGATGCGACATTTGGCCTTGGAGCAGGGAGTGTTATCGACGGTTTTTCGGGCGCTACGCCTCTCGGAATCGCTTCGACAGCGGCTTCAGGCAGCGGCTATCCGGCTTTTTCGTGCGATATGATAACCGGCCTCATTCCTGGTTCGATAGGCGAAACAAGCGTCATCGCGATACTGCTTGGCGCTGCCGTGCTTCTTTTCACCGGTATCGCGAGTTATAAAGTTATGTTTTCCGTTTTCCTGGGAGGCGCAGTTACGGCTTTAGCCTTCAACCTCATCGGGCTTGAGGGCAACGCTATGGCCAATATGCCGTGGTACGAACATCTCGTACTCGGCGGTTTCTGCTTCGGTGCGGTCTTCATGGCGACAGATCCGGTCACATCAGCCCGTACTGAGCGCGGGAAATGGATATACGGCCTTTTGATAGGCTTTCTTGCGATTTGCATCAGGGTGCTCAATCCCGGTTATCCCGAAGGAATGATGCTGGCGATACTGATGATGAATATTTTCGCTCCGCTGATTGATTATTATGTAGTCGAAGGGAATATTAAACGGAGGCTTGAAAGGGTGAAAGGTAAATAACAAAAATAATTAAGAATATGAGCAAATACAAATGCAAGGTATGCGGATATATTCACGAAGGCGACAACCCGCCGGCACAGTGCCCTATATGCAAGGCGCCTGCATCGGAGTTTGAGTTGATAAGTGACGCAACCGGAAGCCCGGCTTCGGGCAAGAAAAAACTCGACACCAACGGCAACGCATATACAATATTATATGCTACGGCAATGGTCGTAGTAGTAGCTTTGCTACTCGCCTTCACGTCGCAGTCGCTGAGGTCGATCCAGAAGACAAACGAGGAAAACGACAAGCGGCAGCAGATACTTCGTTCTATAAACGTCCGTGTGACGGCGAAGCAAGCTGAGGCCAAGTACGACGAATTTATCGAGGACGACTTCATGGTGGATGCCAATGGTCGGACAGTCGGCGACGACGCTTTCACGGAAGATGTTGCGAAAGCCTTTGACCGCGGCGCATTCCCGGTCTTTGTCGCTAAGGTTGACGGCAAGAAAAAATATATCCTCGCCATGCGCGGCGCGGGATTGTGGGGGCCGCTATGGGGCTATATCGCGTTGGATGATGACTGTAACACCGTTTTTGGCGCCGATTTCAGCCACGCGAGCGAGACGCCGGGACTTGGAGCCGAAATAGCAAAAGAAGATTTCTCGCGGCAGTTCATAGGCAAACATTTCTTCAAGGACGAACAGTTCCGTTCGATCTCGGTGCTGAAGAAAGGCAAACAGCCTCTCAATAACGAGGATTATGTCGATGGCATTTCCGGCGGCACAATCACCTCTAATGGCGTTAACGCAATGATTTCCGCGAGTATAGGCAATTATTCCAAATTTCTAACCTCTAAAAAGCAATAAGACATGGGATTATTATCGTCAAAAAATAAAGAAATACTTTTTAACCCGCTGAGCAAGGACAATCCCGTAATTGTCCAGATGCTCGGTATATGTTCAGCGTTGGCGGTCACGGTCAAGTTGCAGCCCGCGCTCGTGATGGCTATCTCGGTCACGGCAGTTGTGGCCTTCGCTAATGTGATAATCTCGCTCTTGCGCAAGACTATTCCAAACCGCATACGTATCATAATTCAGTTGGTCGTAGTTGCTGCTTTGGTCACTGTGGTCAACGAAATATTGAAAGCGTTCGCATACGATGTCAGCTTGCAATTGTCCGTATATGTGGGGCTTATAATAACAAACTGCATACTTATGGGGCGTCTCGAAGCTTTTGCGCTTGGTAATAAGCCGTGGGATTCGTTCCTTGATGGCATTGGTAATGGACTCGGATATGGCATAATACTTGTCGTTGTGGCCTTCTTCCGCGAACTGTTCGGTTCAGGTACGCTGTTCGGCTTTACGGTGATACCGCAGGCTGTTTACGACCTCGGTTATGTCAATAACGGACTGATGATAATGCCGCCTATGGCTTTGATCATCTGCGCTGTGATTATATGGATTCATCGTTCGAGGAACAAGGATTTGCAGGAGAGCTAATTTTTTTAAAATTAAAGAGTTATGGAAAATGTATTAAGTACTTTTGTAAGATCGATTTTCGTCGATAACATGATATTTGCCTATTATCTCGGCATGTGTTCCTACCTTGCTGTTTCGAAAAATGTCAAGACAGCGTTCGGGCTTGGTATAGCAGTGACTTTTGTGCTCGTTTGCACGCTTCCGATTAACTATATGCTCGAAAACTACCTGCTTAAAGAGGGCGCTTTGGCATGGCTCGGCGAAGGTTTTAGGGATGTCAACCTGAGTTTCCTCGCATTCATACTGTTTATCGCCGTCATTGCGTCGTTCACGCAGCTGGTTGAGATGGTAGTCGAGAAATATGCGCCTGCGCTCTATTCGTCGCTTGGTATATTCCTGCCGCTTATTGCGGTCAACTGCGCCATCATGGGTGGCTCGCTGTTTATGCAGCAAAAGGTGTTCCCTAATGTCGGTGTGGCGACAATATACGGCTTCGGCTCGGGAATCGGATGGATGCTCGCCATACTCGGTATGGCAGCTATACGAGAAAAACTCGCATATTCGGATATTCCAAAGCCCCTGCGCGGCCTCGGTATAGCCTTTATACTTACAGGATTGATGGGCATGGCGTTCATGTGTTTCTCAGGTTTCAAAATTTAAGTTTAACGCAAAAAGATAAGAAGATGACTTTAATGGAAATATCGGGCATTACGATAGGAGCGAGTGTAGTAGTGTTCCTTGTGATAGTAATTTTGTTGGTCGTGTTGCTGCTTGTAGCTAAGGCCAAGTTAGTGCCGTCGGGCAACGTTAAGATGACGGTTAACGGCGAGAAGGAAATCGAAACGCCGATAGGAAGCACTCTCTTGGCGTCGTTGCAGAGCGGGGGGATATTCCTTTCGTCGGCATGTGGCGGTGGAGGTAAGTGCGGTCAGTGCCGCGCACAGGTACTCGAAGGAGGCGGCGACGCACTGCCGACAGAGAAAACATTCTTTTCGCGCCGACAAATCAAAGAACATTGGCACTTAGCCTGCCAGACAAAAATAAAAAACGACGTCATAGTGCAGGTACCCGACGAAGTGTTCGGCGTAAAAGAGTGGGAGTGTACCGTCCTGTCGAATAACAACGTTTCGACTTTCATCAAGGAATTTATTGTCGCTCTGCCTCCCGGTGAGCACATGGATTTCATCCCAGGTTCATACGCTCAAATACGAATACCCTCATATTCAATGGATTATGATAAGGATATCGACAAGCAGACTATCGGCGAGGAATACCTCAAAGCATGGCAGCAGTACGGACTTTTCGGCCTCAAGTGTCGTAACACCGAGCCGACCATCCGCGCCTATTCAATGGCGAACTATCCCGCTGAGGGCGACCGCATTATGCTCACCGTCCGCATCGCCACGCCGCCCTTCAAGCCGAAGCCTCAGGTCGGTTTCCAGGACGTCATGCCCGGCATAGCATCGTCGTATATTTTCACATTAAAGCCCGGCGACAAGGTCACGATGAGCGGCCCCTACGGCGATTTCCACCCGATTTTCGACTCCAAACGCGAGATGATGTGGATAGGTGGTGGCGCGGGTATGGCTCCTCTTCGCGCGCAAATCATGCACCTGACGAAGACGTTGCATACGACAGACCGCAAGATGTCGTATTTCTACGGCGCCCGTGCGCTCAACGAAGTCTTTTATCTCGACGATTTTCTCGGTATCGAGCGCGATTACCCGAACTTCTCGTTCCACCTCGCCCTCGACCGTCCCGACCCTGCCGCCGACGCTGCAGGAGTGAAATACACCGCCGGCTTCGTACACCAGGTCATCTACAACACTTACCTCAAAGACCACGAGGAACCGGAAGAAATCGAGTACTACATGTGCGGCCCAGGCCCAATGTCAAAAGCCGTAGAAGCAATGCTCGACAACCTCGGCGTCCCCCGCGAAATGCTGCATTTTGATGATTTTGGAGGATAAAACTTGCTTTTATTCTCCAAAATTAGTAACTTCAAATAACAGAAGAAGATTTGCAAAATGAAGCAAAGCAAAGAATCGGAAGAAGAATAAATGACGAGGAAATTGAAATTGCAACAGACGGAATAGAATGGGGAATTAGTGATGCTTTGGATATTACGTATAACACAATTTTTACAGAAATGATAAAAAAATGAACAGACTTAGTAATACCGACATATTGGCTATGCAATTCCTTGAACAGGCACAGCGCTTTAACGCTAATGTCGAGTTGATAAAAGTCCTAAAATCAAGAACTTACAGCATTGGCGAGGCAAATGTTTTGGTAAGAGCCTCTTCGGAAGGGAACAGACGCTATTTCTTTGGCATAAATTATTTGACGGTCGAGGAAATATCCAATTTGGATAATCCGTTTATTGCATTTATTTGTGGTTCGACAGATAAGATTGTCATTATTCCCGCAAAAATTTTCTTCAAATATCTTCCGCAAATAAGTCACGATAGAAACGGAGAATATAAAATAAATATATAGAGATTTAAATATTGTTATGGCAGGAAAAAATAATAGAATTGATTGTACGCCATTTATAAATAATTGGGACTTACTTCTATCGCCGCCATTTATTAAAGAGGAAGATACTGCGGAGAGAAACACAGTTGAGAAAAGTTTACATTCGATATTGCAAGGCAGGTTAATTGAAATAGGGAATATAAGAGGATATGAAACGTACTGTCCCAATAGATCGTGGAAATTTAATGATGTAAAATTAGAAGATTTAACAACGTTAAAAACCTGTCCCCAACTGCAATTTTCCGATTACAATTTATTGCGGGAAATAGATGTTTTATGGTTTCGACCCAAAGGCAACAATTATATTCCACAATATGCTTTTGAGGTAGAAATTTCAACGGGTGTTTGGAGTGGAGTGGGCAGAATGGCAACTTTAATTGATTATTCGGATGTTGGTCTGTACGTGATTTCAAATGATGCGAAAAAATACAATCAAGTAATGTCCTCATTGTATGAGAATTACAGTCGATATCATTTTGTTGCTAATGATATTCTTGGTGATTTGTATGCAGCAGAAAAGAATTTGAAAGAATTGAGGTACGAAATTGGATTATAGATATTTACAATGAATATAGCAAAACGTCATATTCAACACGTTATCGCAACTTGCCTTCGTAATGAATTTCAAAAATTCGAGACAAAATATAACTTTATGCCTTTTCATTTTCGGTTGCTTGGGAAGGATAAAATGGCGTTGTATTAATTTATGCAATCGCTTTTGACTACTTTTGGCACAAGCATTTAAATATAGCGTGGTTTAATCTTTCGATAAGGGATATTCGCGCATTCAGAGTAGAAGACTGGATCGATTTTAAAAGGGTAATATATAAATAATTTTTCGCATACACACAATATTTGCATATATTGCTGCGTTTTATACCAGAATCGCATCTTTAAAAGTTTTTGAGATTATGAAACAGTTGATTTTGACATTCTTCGCGGCAATTTTGTGCTACTCCCTGTTCTTCGACAAGGAGGAGAAGCCGGCGGCCGTTGACGAAATAAATTACATACACGAAGATGCACCCTCGTTCATGAACACGATGCGTGATGCGCTTGCGTTCCATAATGTGGGTTTCTTCGATTATTCCCAACGGAATTTCCGGAACATATACGACCCTGAGTTTCAAAATATTTATCATATACCGGAGTTGCAAATCCCCTTCAAATAAACGACTTAAGCCTTTATGGGAATCGAACAGGGAATTTTCCGCCGTACGGAGTTGCTTCTTGGTGACGAACTTATGGAGAGGATACGCTCATGCCGCGTTGTGATTTTTGGCGTCGGGGGCGTCGGTAGTTGGTGTGCCGAAAGCTTGGTAAGGTCAGGGATTCGCAGGCTTACCATTGTCGATTCCGACAGAATTTGCGTGACAAATATTAACCGTCAACTTATGGCTACTACCAAGACGGTAGGGGAGGTCAAAGTTGAAGCTCTGCGTAACCGATTGCTTGAGATCAACCCTTCGGCCGAGATTGAGGCCTTGCAGATGATATATTCGCGTGAGACCTATTCGCAGTTCGATTTGGATACGTATGATTATGTCATAGACGCGATTGACAGCCTCGAAAACAAGGCGCTGTTGATACAGAGGGCTACGCGGAGTCGAGCGGTATTTTTTTCGTCGATGGGGGCGGCGTTGAAGATGGATCCGATGAAGATTGAAGTCGCCGAGTTTTGGAAAGTGCGAGGTTGTCCGCTTGGGGCGGCGTTGAGGCGCAAATTAAAAAAAACGGAGATGCCGGCGAAGAAATTCCTTTGCGTTTTCAGCGAGGAAGTGCTTAAAAATAAGGGGCGTAACGAATCATGCGGCACGGAGAAATGCCTGTGTCCCAAGGCCGTCGTTGGCCCAGGCGATCCGCAATTGGTAAACCACGAATGGTGTAGCCTCAAAGCGCAAATCAACGGCACTATGGCGCATACGACGGCCATTTTCGGATTTGTGCTGGCAGGATTGGTTTTGCAGGACTTGACTAACAGCAAATAAATTTGTTTATAGTAAAAATATCTTTATCTTTGCAGCGTCATAAAACATTAAATTATGTCAGTAGCAATATCGGATGATAGTCGTAAAGTGACTACTCATCGTCTTATAGAGATGAAAAGACGTGGAGAAAAAATCTCCATGCTGACGGCCTATGATTATTCTATGGCCAAGATTATTGACCAGGCGGGGATGGACGTGATTCTTGTCGGCGATTCGGCGTCGAACGTCATGGCGGGCAATATTACGACGCTTCCTATCACGCTTGACCAAATGATTTACCATGGTAAGTCGGTCATGAAGGCGGTGAAACGAGCGTTGGTGGTCGTCGATTTGCCGTTCGGCACGTATCAGGGCAATTCCAAGGAGGCGCTCGCTTCGGCGATCAGGGTGATGAAAGAGACGCACGCTGATTGCATCAAGTTGGAGGGTGGCGCCGAGATAAAGGAATCCATTCAGCGCGTGCTGTGCGCCGGAATCCCGATTATGGGGCATTTGGGGCTTACTCCGCAGGCAATCAATAAGTTCGGCACTTATGCAGTTCGCGCCCGCGAGGAAGAAGAAGCCAACAAACTCATCGAAGACGCTCATCTTTTGGAAGAACTTGGTTGCTTTGCCATCGTTCTCGAAAAGATTCCCGCCATGTTGACAAAACGTGTTTCCGAAGAACTTAAGATACCGACTATAAGCATCGGTGCAGGTATGTACGCCGATGGGCAGGTACTTGTCATGCACGACATGCTCGGTATCAACCGCGAGTTCTCCCCACGTTTCTTGCGTCGTTACGCAAACCTCTATGAGGTCATAACCGATGCGGTGCAATCGTATATCAAGGACGTGAAAAGCGGCTCTTTCCCCAATGCAGATGAACAATATTGATGCTTAGCCCCCCAAAAAAATTGACGGCTCACAAAGTGTGAAGCCGTCAATTAAAAAATAAAACCTGTAATAATATCATTTCTTTGTCACTGTCAGTACTCCATTGGAGATGCCGGCAGAGACATCGACTATGAATACGTATGTTGCGTTTGCTTCGAGGGTTACGCCGTCAACAAGGCCGAGGTTGCCGGGGTCGCGTCCGCTGGTTCCGCCGCTGCCTACGAAGACGATATTGCTTGTAGTAGTAAGCACGGCATCGGTAAACTCTCCTCCCCATCCTTTCTGGTGGAAGAACTTGAAGTTAATCTCGCCGAGGCTTACGGATTGTCCGCCGACTACGGTCAACCGGTATTTCTTGTCGCCGATAGGAGCCATACACAAAGCCTTGTCGGTGTTCCATCCGACTTCGTTAGCGGCAACGGTAGGTTTGCCCACATTCGTTCCGATAACCCATATTGCACCCGTTCCGTCGGCCTGGAGTGTTGCGGGATCGTTGCCAGAAAGCGTTTCGATGCGGAAATATTGCAAGGTAGTGTTGGCGATGATGCGGTATTTGCCCGTGATAGGCGCAAAAGCGAACTCATTATCCGACTTGCGGGTGAAGAAATCCGGATCTATCCACCATTCCGCGATATTACCCAAGCCTTCGATTTTGAGCGTTTCGCCCTGCGTCACATTCATGTCTATACTGAAATTCTCCTTATCAACCATTGACATCCGTTGTCCGTTGACAGTCAGTTCAAAGAACGGTCCGGCTTCGTATGTTTTCGTATTGAAAGTAACGGAATAGACGCCGCCGACAGAACTTGAGAAAGGTATTTCGCCTTTTGAACCCTCGGTAATAGCGCCGTTTTCCCATCCGAAAGTTATCTCATTTCCGTTTGCACCTACGGCAGGCGTTTTGATGTAGGCGTTCAGGTCGGTTGACGGGAATGATTCGGTGGCAGAGTATTCGTAAGCCTTTCCGGTTGGCACCATTGGATAGGATTTGTCTGACGTTACGAGGATGAGATAAGGATATTCCGGTCGTTTGACATTTATGTCGAGCGATTTGGTGACACGGCTCAAATGAGTATCCGTGAGTGTCAGTTCGAGGGTCGCCGTACCGTCCGGAACATTCTTATAATAAGGGATAAACAGTTTGCCGGAGTATTCGCCGTCGGTCTTTGTACGGATAGTTTGTTCGTCAACAATATCGTCGCCGAAAAACAGTTGAGCTTTGAGTACCGACAGCGGCACATTGTCGCTAACGTTGGCCGTAAACGGCAGACTATCACCGAACAAAGCGCTCGACACATCTGTTTTGGCTTCGAGAACCGGATTGCCGGGCGACAGTTCGTAATTATCGTCATCTTTACATGATGAGAATAAATTTATTGCATATATTGCGCAAATTATGAATATTAAATTTTTCATATAACTCTGATATTAAAGTTGTTATTTATTCCATTTGAATGAGGCGACCGATTTGGAGGGTATTTCGTATCCGAAGTGATGTTCGCCGTCGTCGATAGTGATTTTTTTGCTTTCCGTCGAGCTGTTGGAAACAACGAATGCGTAGGAACCTTCCGTATTTTCAAAAGCGGATGACATTATGCCGTCGGCAGCGTAGCCTGATGTGCCGATGCGGACGGCGCCTGCTTTGACTACCGCAGAAAGGTGACCGATGATGTAGTAATGAGAATTGCGTGTAATCGTCTTATAATTAGAGCGGTCAATATCAATGGCGCCGTAACAAGTCCGGCATCCGCCTTCGCGATTAGGACCGCGTTCGCTGTCGAGCATTAAGTTCCACACTATCACCGCTTTACACCAGTTATTGACTGTTCCGAGCGCTATATCCTCCATATCGGCAGTCAGGCGATTTTCGAGATTGCGCCCGTCATTCCATGTACCGATTGACGTTTCGGTGAAAACAAGTTCTTTGTCGGGCTTTTTCTCGTGAATATCAAGCAGTTCGCTACGCCGGCCGCCATAGTTGTGATAAGCGGCGCCGGCAATGCCGTCGGAAACACCCGCTTCATAAATTTTCACAGGATAATCGTTCTGGTCGGCCATGTTGTCATAGTTGTAGTTATGGTCGAACAGATAGATTTTCGACGTGATACCTGCGGCTTTGAATGCCGGAAGTAGGGCGTCGCGCACAAAGTCACGCTGTTCTTCCCAGCCCATAAACAGTGACGCCGAATTGCCGCGGTTCAGCGGTTCATTTTGCGGCGTGACGGAATAAATCGGTATCCCGGCGCCGGTGAAAGCCTGTATCCATTTTACAAAATACGTCGCATAATCCTGATAATGATCTGGATTGAGTTGTCCGCTTGTCCATGACTCGAAAGGTTTCAGTTCCGTCAGGTTGTTGACTTTCATCCATCGTGGGCATGTCCAGGGCGAACCCATTATTTTCAGACCGGGTTGAATGGCGAGAATCTCCTTCAATATGGGGATTACATAGTCGGTTTCCTCCGTTGTAAGGGCGAAATTTTCAATTCCTTTCGTGTCGCAACAGGTGTATTCGCTGAGCGAGAAATCGGAACAGCCGATAGAGATTCGTATATAGCCGAATCCAAGCCCTTCGGAGTCAGAAAATGTCTCCTTTAAAAACTTCGCGCGGTCTTCTTTGCTCATTTTAAGCAGGTTATAACAGGACGATCCGGTCAAGGCCGCCCCAAAACCGTCCATACTCTGGAATCGTTCCGAAGGATTGATGTTGATAGTCGAGGGCGACATGTTTTGTTTGGCGCTGAAAGCAATTGTCTCCTTTTTGAGGTCATAATTGCGATTAGAGCTTGTCAACCAGACTGTTACATCTCCGGATTGATTTTCCGTTTCATCGCTTACACTATTGTTTGCCTTAGACTTATCGCATGACGACAGGGACATAGCGATAAAGAAAAAAACAATAAAACTTATGTATTTGAACAATTTTTTTTCCATAGTTTAAAGAGTTACTTTTTCAACATTAACGGTATTTGTAGCCCAATTGATAGTCAGGCGATAAAAGGCGTCGGGATCGACGTCGGCTGTTGGATGCCAGTCGCCGCCGTCTGCGCTTTCAAACAGTTTCATACCTGTGAAGGTCATAGCGTCGAAGCGTTTCTCGCCGCCCCAACTTGTATTCTCATACGGTTTCAAGCCTACCCACGAGTCGTCTTTTGCGTGAAATACTATCGTTCCCTGATAGACATTTTCGGCTGTTTTACGCAAAAGAATAAAATTGCGCACATTACCGAATCCCCACCATGTATGTTCCTTGCTGATGCCTGAAACTTTCGTCGGGTAGCCTATACCGCCGCCCGTTATCAGCAGAAATTCGGGATATGCCGGATTATCGACGCCGAGTATCACGTGCATGCGGTAAGTATTGAAATAGATGGTATATTCGCGCGTCTCGCCGAGGAATTTCACTTTGCTGTCGGAAATTCTCTCGAAGAAATCGGGATTATAAATGATTATCGGGTCGGCAAGGTCGTTGAACAGTGTGTACTCGGCATTTTTCGTGAGTGTGCGCTTAAGAGTGCGGAACAGTTCGCCGTCGATAGTCTGTTCGCCGAAGGCGCTAAGTACAAGGTCGTTAGCACCGAAGTTTTTGCCTTCGAGCGAAGTTGTAAAGGCATAACTGTCGAACACGAACGACTGCGTGTAATCGGCTCCCTGCGCGAAAGCGAAAATCGGGTCTGCACTATTGTCAACCGGTGATATTTTGCCGTTCACACTGCCCCACACAAGACCGGAATAGTCGATTTGGTTATCGCTGATTTTCTGCGCAATCCTGTAGTTGAAAGAGCGGTGCAGGCTCAGTCCCAGCGCTTCATATTTGTCTTTTGATGAAGCCTGGGGCCTAAGCGTAATGATATTATTATCATCCGTCACAAGGTACAGGCTGTTGTAGTATGGGCGTTTGCCGGTCAAACCGGTCAATTCTTTTTCCGCCGTACCTTTCAGGACGTTGCTCAGGATAAGTTTGAAGCCGACCGTTGCGTTGTCGGGCATATTTACCGCCAACGGAACTTTTATCGAAACGCTTATTTCGTCTTTGTTACCGCCAACTGTAATGGATTGAACGGATATGGTGCGGTTGTCGGCAACGATTTCTACTGTTAATGCCGAAAGCGGGGAATCTGTGTCGGCCAGAACTGCGTTGAGCGTCACCGTTTCGCCGAAAGTAAACGTAGTGGGAGTTATTTCGGCCGATTCTATTACGGGGGTCGAAATTACATATTTGTCATCATTGTCGCACGAAGTGAAGATACATGCGGCAAACAGGGCGGATAAAAAGATTTTATATATTGTTCTCATATCTGTATCTTTTAAATTCTTAATAACCGGGGTTTTGTATCAGGTTTGGATTCTGGTCCATAACTGCCTGCGGGATAGGCAAACGGTAGGAATTAGCATTGTAAGGATAGACGAGAGCGGGTCGTCCTTCGTCAACGAGCACATTCATTATCTCTTCAACTTTGTCGAGGCGGACAAGGTCGAACCAGCGTTGCCCTTCAAAAGCAAGTTCCAAGCGCCGTTCTTTGAGGTAAGCATTGAGCAGAGCCTCTTTGCTTGCGGTTGCCGACGACGGCAGATTGCCAAGTCCTGCGCGGGCGCGTGTACGATTAATGATAGCGGCAGCTCCGTTCAAGTCGTTTTTGCCGAGTATCAACGCTTCGGCTTTGAGCAGAAGGATGTCGGCATAACGGAATTTTATTACGCTGTTGTAAGCCGAGCGGCATTTATACATAAATGCGTAATTATCAGCGGGGTAATAGATATTCCAACCGCATGAATAATAGACTATGGATTCGTCCAGGCGTTTGTCGCCGGCTTCGCTTTTGAACGCTTTTACGATGTCGCGCGAAGGCGTAATCCATTTAGCCCATGTGAAATAGAAATTCCAGTCGTTAAGCGGGCGGGCGAACATCCACGTTACCCAGTTTGCATTTCCGGGCGAAAATTCGGCTTCAAAGATGGTTTCTTTCGAGCTGTGGGTTTTGCCGTTAACAGCGAAATTATCCGGTCCGGCGGGCAGGTCGGGATTGGTCAGCACTACGCCGAACAGGTCGCCGTAATCACTTACCAGATCGAAGCCGTCAGCAGCAAGTTCGTCACAGTATTGAATTACCTTATCGTAGTTGCGAAGCGGTTTTTCGGCGTAAACTTTGGCCAGCAGCGCTCGTGCGACCGATTTGCTGAGTTGCGTTTTATCCGCCGGATTATTGTCGGGCGCATTAGGCAAGGCTTCGAGCAGGTCGCGTTCAATCTGCTCATAAACAGTCAGTTCGTCGGTTTGTGGAGGGAAGTATGCCGCATAAACATCGGCAATAGTTTCGGCTGTAATATCGCCGGCAATAGTCGTTACGAGCGGCACATTGCCCCAGATACGTACCATATCGAAATAGACCATAGCGCGGAAGATTTTACCCTGTGCCTTGTAGCTTTCTTTTTCGGCGGAAGTCAAGGCCGGGTCGGTTACAGCGTCCACGTTGTTAATGAGCAGGTTAGCGACGGCAACATTCGCCATGTGATTGTTCCAGTCGCGATTGAGGTTCGTATTCGAGCCTTCGATTGAGTTGATCTCAAAAGGCGTTGTCTCAGCATTGGGCGAGCCTGCATAAGCGTTGTCGGAATGACTTTCGGCAAGCAGCAGCATGTCGAGGTACCAATGTTCCTGTCCATCGCGGAATTTGTTGTGTATCACCTGCATTTGATTCTCGACGGCGGCTTTGTCTTTGAAAACAACTTGCGTCGTATCCGTCGTAACGCCTTCGGTAACATCCGAATAAGTGTCAACAGGGTCATAATCAAGCGAGCATGACGCAAGACAAATGACGAACAGTATCCCAATTACATTATTATATTTCATGATTTTGACATTTTAAAATTCTATATTAAGACCAAACACATACGACTTGCTGTGGGGATATGTACCCCAGTCGATTCCCATCACATGACCGCTGTTACCCCATTGATTTACTTCCGGGTCCATCCCTTTGTATCCGGTGATAGTCAGCAGGTTATTAGCAGTAAAATAAGGTTGCAGGCGCGTAATTCCCCATTTGCGGAGCGCTCCGCCGGTGAAATTATACGACAGCGACAAGTCTTTGAGGCGCAGATAACTGCCGTCATCAATGAAATACGTCGAAGGCTGGATATTGAAGCCCGCCTTCGGGACGTCGGTTATCTGTCCGGGTGTACGCCAGCGTTTCAGCACGTTTTTAGACTGATTTTTAAGGTCATACATACCCTCGGTATCGCCTTTGGAGGCGTTGAAAATATCGTTGCCGTAAGAGCCTTGTATGAACACGTTAAGATTGAAGTTTTTCCACGACAGGGTGTTCGTCATACCGTATGTAAAGTCCGGATTCGGGTCGCCGATATAGGTGCGGTCGGTTGATGAGACACGTCCGTCTTTGTTCACATCGCGGTAAATCAGTTCGCCGGTTTCGGGATCAACGCCGTCGCTGATATATCCGTAGAAGCCGCCGAGCGGCCGACCGGGTTCATTACGTACGACATTTGTCTGGTGGAAGGCGTCGGTTGTTTCGGCGTCATAGTAAATCTGTTGTAATTCAAGGGCTTCGAGTTTGTTGCGATTGAACGATATATTGAAATCGGTGTTCCATGTCAGGGCGCCTCCTTTGAGGTTTTGCGAGCTGACGGAAAATTCAAAGCCGCTGTTACTCATCTCGCCTTCGTTGCGCACTATGCTGCTTGCATAACTGCTTCCGGCGGGAAGCGAGACATACATCAGCATGTCGGTAGTATATTTATAATAATAATCTAAGGTGAAGGTGAGACGGCTTTTCAATATCGAAAATTCCAATCCTATGTTGGTTTGCGACGTTGTTTCCCACGTCAGGTCGCTTGTGCGCAAGTTTGCCGGCGAAATCAGCGGTACGGCCTTGTCATAAGGATATTCTACGACGCCCGTTGTCGAGTTGTATTGCGCCTGCGCCCATGGTTGGCGTGAGATGTTGTAACTCATCAGGTAGGCATAATCGCCGACTCCCGACTGGTTACCCGTTTGTCCCCATCCGCCGCGGATTTTCATGTCGTTGAGCCATTCGTAATCGTTCATGAATTGTTCGGAAGAAATGCGCCAGGCGGCTGAGAATGAGGGGAATATGCCCCAGCGATGGTCGGGATGCAATTTTGATGAGCCGTCGGCGCGGAGGTTGGCCGTTACGAGGTATTTGCTTTCGTAATTGTAGGAAGCGCGTCCGAAATACGACATTATGCCCCATTCCGATGCGCCGGTGCCTGTATTGTCCCATGCTATCTTATTGGCGGCATTCAGGGTTTTAATCTGATTATCACGATAATACGAACCGTTGATCCAACTGTTCGTATATTCGGAATCCGTCCATGATGAGCCGAGCATCAGGTCGATATTATGACTTTTGATGGAACGGGTGAAGTTCAGGACATTATCGAAAGTCATGACGGTGTTCATGTTACGGTTATCCCATCCTGAGCCGTATTCGTCGATTCCTTCGACATGTATAACGGGAGAGAAGCCGGTTTGAACGGCATTTCGACGGTCTAAAGTCAGTGACGACTTGAAAGTCAGTCCTTCCAAGAAGGTGACTGTTGCGTTTGCAGAGGCTATCAAGCGGTTCTCGCGCGACTTGTCGTCTTTGCCGTTTTCCATTGATTCGACCGGATTGGTTATATTCTGTCCGAAGAAGGTACGGTTGTAATAGCCTGTCGATTCGTTGATTACCGACACCGCTGTCGGCAGGTTCACTACGGCCAGCACTACACCGCCGCGGTTTGAGCCTTGACCGGTTGTAATGCCGTTACTCGCATTATCCGAATACGAGATGTTGGCGCTGAGGTTAAGCCATTTACGAATACGGCTGTCAACATTAGCGCGGAAATTATACCGCTTGAAAAAAGCCGCGTTCAAGATACCTTTCTCGTCAAGATAACCTGCGGAGAGGAAATACTTCAGTTTCTCCGTCCCGTCGGAAAACGAGAGTTGATAGTTTTGCGTAATACCTGTTTTGTAAGTCTCTTTGTACCAGTCTGTTATGTCGGTGGTGCCGGCGGGTATTGCGCCGGGTCGGATTTCGTCAATAAGTTCCTTGTACTGAGCGGCGTTAAGTGATTCGATCATGTTTGAGACTTTGTTCACGCCGAACTGTGAGTTGAACGCCACCTTAGCCTCTTTTTCGGCGCCCGCTTTTGTAGAGATAATCACGACGCCGTTAGCCGAGCGCGAGCCGTAGATAGCTGCCGACGAAGCATCTTTCAGAATCTGTATGGATGCTATATCGGTAGGCGCCAAGAAGTTAAGATTGTCAACAGGGACGCCGTCCACAACGTAGAGCGGCGAGTTGTTGCCGTTAAAAGAAGTTGTACCGCGCACGCGTATGACGGTTTCCGCTCCGGGAGATCCGTTAGGTTGAACTACCGAGACTCCCGCAGCTTTGCCCTGAATAGCTTGTGCGGCAGAGATGATTGGTCGCTCGTCGATGTCTTTGGTTGACACGGTAGAAACAGCCGTTGTGACATCCTTCCGCTTAACGCTTCCGTAGCCTATTACGACGATTTCTTCGAGCACTTGGTCGGATTCTTTCAATTGGACATTCATTTCGGCTTTTGCAGGCAGTTCGAGCTTTGCATAACCGATGTATGAAAATTCAATTGTCACATTCTGAGGGACATTGAGCGTGAATTTGCCGTCAGTGTCCGTTGCAGTGCCGTTTCCTGTGCCTTTCTGAATAACCGAAACACCTGCTAAGGGTTCGCCTGTTTCATCTGTTACGGCGCCTCTGATATGGATAACATCCTGACTATAAGCCGCAAATGAAAAAGGTAAAAGAAAAACGAACAGGAAAAGCAGTCCTTTTTTCGAAAAATACGCTTTCATACGAATTAAATTTAATAAATAAAAAACTCATCAAATATAATACTTCTTACGACAGGTTTCAAATCTCAAATAAAAAAGTAGTGAATAATTTATTTATATAATTGATAATGAGATATTTAGTTGTTGAAAAAAGTAGTTCAAATAGAACCGGCCTGTCATGTGTTTTTGTCTATTATGCTACCTATTTTCATCACTTCTTCTTCAAATTTATCGCGCGGAACTAAAGCGCTGTTGCGCGCTTTTACACGGTAGTTGTATATCGTGCTGATTGAGTAGTGCAGGAATCCGGCAATTTTGACACTGTCGTTGATGCCGAGCCTTATCAGGGCGAATATGCGTAATTCGGTGTTCATCAGTTCTCCGCGTTTGATTATCGTCCTTTCTTCTTTCACGCGCAAAGCGTTAAAATCTTCGACAAAAGTAGGATAAAGGTTCAGGAAAATAATATCGAATCTCTTGTACAGTTCCTCCAGTTCGCTTTCGACAAAGGATGTGGAACGCAATGTTTTGACTACCTCGTTGATCTGATTGTTGGAGACATACTTATTCAGAGTTTTGCGGTATTTTTCAAACTTGTCGATATATGCCGAGCAGAGGTCAAAAAAGTGCGCAATATATTCCTCCTTAATGTAATTGGATTCTTTGAGCACACTGTTGGTAGTCGTTAGTTCGTCATTCAGGCGGCTCAGCGCCTTGTTGGTGTGGTACAGTTCTTTCCTGATACCCGACAGCCGTTTCATTTGTCTGTAAATATACAACAGCCCGGCAATCAGGAAAAGCGACATAATGCTGATGACCGTAAGCAAAATCTGGAGGTTTGTTTTCGACTTGTTTTCTTTGGACTGGTAGGCGGCGTTGATTATCGGGTAGGACTCCGAAATCTCGACAGTCCGGTAGCGCACATTGCCCGAAACGGCGTCGTCGATAGCCGATTGCATCAATTTATAAGCCTTGTCGATATCGCCTTTCTCATAGTATATGAGCGCCAGCGCACGGATAGACGCATTGTCCTTGATACATTTTTCAATGTCTGTGATTGTCGATATGATAAAATATTTCTCGGCAAGCTCGTTATCGCCCATCTTTTGATAGTAATATCCGAGGAAATAGGCGATTGTGCCACGTTCTTCATCGCTTCCGTCAAGCAATGACAAAAGCCTGTCCTCGACAGGTTGGTTGCCGTAAAGCAGCTTGGCCGCATAAGCGACTTTATAGCGGAAAGACGTGGTATCAAGCACCGAAAGCAGTGAATCCCTATACCTTTCGCTTTCGATGTAATACGCGGTATTGCCGTTACTCTGCCCGTAACGGCTGCAAAATGAACCGTAAGTCTCGAAATAATCGGGCAACAGTTCCGGCGGTAATTTGTCCTTATCAATGCCGTCAAGGATGTTTCGCGCTTCAATGTACATCCCAAGCGAACAGTACATGTAAGTCAGATGAAACATATTTTCATATTCAAGTCTTTTATTATCAGCTCTTTTGGCTATCTCCATATTTTTATTGACATACAACAGCGCCGAATCCGTCCTGTACTTCTTGTATTCTTCAAACAGCCGTTTGTTGATGTCATAAACATGCAAATCGGATAATCCCTCGACGCTTAACAATCCCTTAAGTTTTCCGATTTTTTCCTCCTTCCGTTGAATGTATAACTCCTTATTATCAATGTGTTTGTAAAGATGCCACAATAACGAATCATTCACCGAAGCAAGTGTTGCGGTGAAACAAAGAGAAAACAAGTAGCTCACAATCAATTTATTAATATTCATTGCCATAGCAAATCCTCCAATAGTATTATAACTATATACGGTGCAAATATATAAAAAAATTTGCCGATATCAAATGAATGTCGTATTTTTGTGTGCAATATGAACACATAAAAAATAAAAAATATGACAACGACATCATTAAAGCACATTCCGATTATTAGCATTGTTGCGCTGGCTGCGATAATGTTCGGATGCAGGTCAGAGAAGGTTCCGCAGGTTGTGATTGAGACGCCTATGGGTAATATCACGGTCGAGATTTATACCGACAAGGCGCCGGTTACGTCCGCTAACTTCTTGAAATTGACCGATGAAGGGGTTTACGACAAGGGTGGGGCGGCATTCTATCGTGTTGTACGACAGGATAACCAGCCTCGCAACAAGGTCAAGATAGAGGTTATTCAGGGAGGACTTGACGATCGCGAAGTTGCGGCGCCTATCCCCCACGAAACGACGGCGCAGACAGGCCTGAAGCATTTGGACGGGACGATTTCTATGGCGCGGTCGGAACCGGGCACGGCGAGTTCGGAGTTTTTTATCTGTATCGGAGACCAACCGGAATTGGATTTTGGCGGTCAGCGAAACCCTGACGGTCAAGGCTTTGCCGCCTTTGGGCGAGTAGTCGGCGGCATGGACATAGTGCGCAAAATACAACAACTGCCGGACACGGCACAATATCTCGTTAATCCGCTACCTATTAGCGCAATACGACGGAAAAGCATGAAACAATATGATGTTACACTTGAAACGTTGTTGGAAGAGATGGTATCGTGCGAGGCAAACACTTATTTCCCCGAATATAAATGCCTTCAACAGAGCAGTTACGACCGCCGTTCGCTAAGTCCGGGTAATAGCGATTGGTATGCCAACAACGACGGTAGCGGTTATTACAGAACCGATACAATAGACGGAAGAACCGAAAAAGTGCTTTTTGAAGCTGACGGGCCGGGCGTTATTACAAGGATCTGGCTAACGACTCAGGATAGGATAGGGGTGATGCGTTTTTATTTTGAAATGATGAGTTGGGAAGAAGGTTTTGTAGATTATGCTTCGACAATCTTTTGGTATGGGGAATAATAAGAGCGGTTGATTTGTTTGACTGCGAAAAAAATTATCTAAATATGAAAATGATAGTCAGGATATTAGCTGTTTTTCTTATGATTACCGCCTTCGCTTTGCATGCCGTCGGGCAGATCGACGCTATCGCCGACAAATCATATAGGCTTGACACACTGAGAGTTAACTCTATATATGCTAATATCAATATGCTCTTTTCGATTTCCGACAATGAAAATTATAAGTATGTGGCTTTCAAGTTCGTCAACTCGGCTCGTTTGAGTTATTTGTTCCGGCATACCGACGTTGAATTGAGTTTCCGGCAGATACTTGAGCGGACGAGTAAGGGGGAGTTTAACAGCAAACATTACGTGATGCTGTCTTCGGGACTTTATAAATACAGGCCTTTGAGCATGTTTTCGACCAAGGTGAGAAAGATTTACATTGAACCGTTGTTTATTTTTCAGAACAACGACGACAGGGGGCTACATTGGCGGTGGCAGGTCGGCGCGCTTGTACACCCATGGAGTTTTGTCAAGCCGAAATTCAAGATGAACATTGGGGTAGGGGTTGTGCGCGACTGGTCATCTTGGGAAGTCAATAATAACGTAGAGATAGATGCGCTCCCGGAGGATAGACGTGAACGTATCCTGTTCGTTAACAGCCATATAAAGATGACGGACAACATGTACCAGAACCATTCGGAATGGCGCCCGATGCTGCTTTTGAATCTCAACTACCGCATCAGCGACATTGTAACTTTTAATCTCAACACATCATTTCAACAGAGCCTTAAGTCGCCATACAGCGAAGTCATTTGCGACCGCTACCCGGAGTTCGCAAAGGTACATCCCTATATCCTTTCCCAGTTCGCGGTCGGGGTCAGGGTATATAAAGGCTTTGAGCTGAAATTTATACAAGATATTGATTATGAGAATAGTAACTTGTCGTTATACAAGTCGTCGTGGACATATTATATGCTGTTCGGAGGTTCATGGACATTTTCAAATCAGAAAGTTAGCAGGGTATTGATTCATTCGGATATGTAGAAAAAAAATAGAGCCACCGACATATTATGCGATGGCTCTATCAAAAAAAAAAATCACAGATGTGACTGAATGTGTGATCTTAACATAAATAGTATCAGTCACTTAGAGCTAAATAATATATTTATTTCTTATGAACATTCTTTTAAAAAAGTTCTCGCCGCTTTTCGATCCGCGATGGGTACCGTCACCGTTCGTATGAAGGAGTGTCGGGATTATATCGGTAACGATTACCCCGGATTTTTTTCTCAAAGACGGCGAGAACAAATGCTAAACAATTCACTATCCACGGGTTATTATTCGCTTATTCATTTTATATACACCACGTGAAAATATGTAATCTCTCTTGATTACGGGTGCAAAGGTACGGCGGTTTTGCGACATGTAAATTGAGCTATGTTAAGAACGTTTTGTTAATATGAAATTTAACGTATAGTTAGAATTATTTACATGTTAATTTCAATTTACTTTGACACTTAAGAAAAAAAGAAAGCCATAGAATTAACTACGGCTTTACTAAAAAAAACTTGAATAGATTCTAAAAATAGCATAGTTACCTTAGGTTATGCGAAAAAAACTCCTGTCGCCGCACTGTGTTCTGTCGGCCTTTCGTCACCTTTCATATATGAAGGAGTGTTGTCGGGATTATTGGCAACTACTAACCTACAGTTCATTTTAATGGCGACAGGAGTCACTTGTCTATGAATATGCAATCATCTCTGATTATGGGTGCAAAGGTACGGCGGTTTTACAACGTGGAAATTGAGATATGATAAGAATCTCGTGTTAAAAATAAAATTAACATATAAATTTTTTCCTTCTTCATTTGCAATGAGACAAAATTTTTCATATTTTTGTCGTCTCATGAGTGCTTTATTGTTTTCAAACAATTATTAAATAGAATATAAAACTATGAAAATTAGAAGATTATCAAAGGCGTCTGCTTTATTGTTTTTGTTATTGATGGTAGCATGTGTCCGGCGGGATGTAATGGTTGTTGAGAAGTTTGCGTTCCCTGGACCTTATAAAAAAGCTGCGGCGCAGGGGATGGCGGTTTATGGAAACACGCTGTTTCTGCTGAACAATGGCGGGCATTGCCGTATTTACGACCTGAAAAGCAAGGAGTTGGTTTCCGATTTTGATTTGGAAAGCGCCGACAAGGAGAACCATTGCAACAGCGCGTCTTTCGGAGTGGCTTTTCCCGAAGGCAACGAGGAATTTCCGGCATTTTACGTTTCGGAATGTTACGGCGAGCGGCGTTGTTTTGTAGAAAGCATTACCAGCAACGGTTCCCGATTAATACAGACTTTGAGCCTCGGCACCGACGGCGTGGAAAGCAGGAGTTTCGACTGGGTGGTTGATAGGAAACAGAAATTTCTCTATGCCATTGCTACCGCCTCGGAAGAACTTGACGCCATCGGCACGCGAAAATATCTGATAACCAAACTGCCGCTGCCTGCGCTCGACCTCGATAATGTCGTTTTTAAGCAAAATGATATTATAGAACAGTTTGAAATCAGTTTCCCTAATCTTTCGCAAGGCGCATCAATATATGGCGATTACCTGTATTTGCCGGTCGGGCTGCACGACTATCCAGCCGCTGCCGAACGTCCGCATTATTCCCACCGTGACATCATCGTCGTCAGCCTGAAATCAAAAAAAGTCGTACAAACTATTGATATTCACCACTTAGTAAAAGGCGAACCCGAAGACATGGATTTTCACGACGGAAATATAATATTGTATTGCGGCCAGTCCGATGGCGGCGTTTACAAACTGTCCGGCTCTTTTCCCGAATAATAATGTACAAATAAAAATAATTATGATGAAATCAATTAATTCTAATCGTCTTGACTCCATTGATGTATTGCGGGGTTTCGACATGTTTTTTTTAGTAGGCGCGGGCGACGTACTGCGCAATTTCTTCAGGGCATTCCATTCGGAATCGCTTCAACCGGTGCTTTACCAGTTAGACCATCATTGGCTTGGATTTACTGCTTGGGACATTATTATGCCGCTTTTCCTGTTTACGTCAGGCCTGTCCATGCCGTTTTCTTTTTCCGGATTTCTGGGACAGGGACATAGTAAAGCGCAACTCTATGGCAAGATAATCAGGCGTTTTTGTATTTTGTTTGTGCTGGGATGGATAGCACAGGGCAATCTGCTCGACTTGAATATCAGTACGTTTAATATCTATTGTAACACGCTACATTCCATTGCCTTCGGCTATCTGATTACCTCGCTTATAGTGCTGAATATCAAGAAGTGGAAACAACAGTTGATTGTCGGTTTTTCGCTTGTAGTGGTATATTGGGCATGTTTGTCTTTCATTCCTGTGCCGGGCAAGGGTATTGACTTTACTAATCGTGAGATCAACATAGCACAATATATCGACCAACTGCTGATGGGGCATTTTCAGGACGAAACACATCAATATACCTGGATACTCTCTTCCTTAGGGTTTGGGGCAACCGTTATTTCCGGCTATTTTGCGGGTTTATTGCTGAAAAATAAGGTGATAGCCCAGATAAAGAAGTTGCAGGTGCTGGCCGGCGTTGGCGTTGCATTGGTTGTGGGCGGCCTGCTGTGGTCGCTGCAGATGCCGATAATAAAGCCGATTTGGTCGCCGTCGATGATACTGCTTGCCAGTGGATGGTGTTACCTGTTGTTGGCCCTTTCATTCATGCTGACGGATATTTACCGGTTTAAGGGTTGGTGGGTGAAAGGCCTTAAAATATTGGGAATGAACTCCATAGCTGCATATATGATATTCGAAACCGTGTGGAGCTTTAAAATGGATGTAGAACATTTGTTGCATGGTTTCCAACAGTTTACGGGCGACTTTTTCCCGGCGCTCGTTTCGTTGGGCAGTTTCGCAACGCTGTTTGCTATTCTAACGTATATGTATAAACAAAAAATATTCCTGAAAGTATAATATTTATTTCCTGAAAGAGCGAGCGATTTCCCGTTTATCGTCCCGTTCTTTCAGGCTTTGCCTTTTGTCGTATTCCTTCTTGCCTTTGGCGACGGCTATGACAACCTTTGCAAGGCCTTTATCATTAATAAAGAGTTTGGTAGGGACGACCGTGAAGCCGGTATTCTTGATTTCCGAGGCGATTTTGCGTATTTCTTTGCGGTTGAGCAGCAACTTGCGGTCGCGGCGGGCTGCATGGTTGTTGTAAGTCCCGTAGAAATACTCGGCAACGTACATGTTCTTTACCCAGACCTCACCCCTTTCAACGACACAATAAGTATCTACAAGGCTCGCCTTACCTAAACGGACTGACTTTATTTCGGTTCCCGTAAGCACAAGCCCTGCTGTGAATGTCTCAATAAACTCATAGTCGAACGATGCTTTTTTGTTCTTTATGAGCACGTTATTGTTAAATTTCTCTTTTCCGGCCATAACATAAAAATCGCCGCAAAAGTACGGTTTTTTCTTGACATTACAAAATACACTTAATTGAGCGTATATTTAAAAATTCGACAAATGTATAAAAAAACTAAAAAAAATAGCCGGAATTAAAAAATTATTACTAACTTTGTATCAAATAATAACAAATAACTGACTATGGGACATCTACCCGAATTGATACGAGACCTCGCTTTGATACTGATTTCGGCGGGCATTTTTACTATTCTTTTTAAATGGCTCAAGCAACCTGTTGTGCTGGGATACATTGTAGCGGGTTTCCTTGCCGGGCCGCATTTTCACTCGCTTCTGGCCGATTTAGCGAGCCGATTGTCGAGCGAGGACATCCCTATAGCTTCTTATCTCGAAAAACTGCCGTCGGTGTCCGACATGGCTAATATCACAACCTGGGCTGATTTAGGCGTTATTTTCCTGCTTTTCGCTCTTGGCTTGGAATTTAGTTTTAAGAAATTGTTGAAAGTAGGCGGTCAGGCGTCGATTGCTACGCTCATCAGTATGGTTTCGATGATTGTTCTCGGCTTCGTGACAGGCAAGTTGCTCGGCTGGTCGGAGATGGACAGCATCTTCCTCGGAGCCATGATTTCGATGTCTTCGACAACAATCATCATAAAAGTTTTCAACGACATGAACCTGCAAAAGACCAAATTCGCCAACATTGTCTTCGGTATGTTGATTGTTGAAGATCTTGCGGCGATACTGATTCTCGTCCTGCTCTCGACTTTCGCAGTAAACAGGCATTTTGAAGGGCGTGAATTTGTCGGTAGCATAGTCCGCCTGTCGTTTTTCATTTTTATATGGTTTGTGGTCGGTATTTACCTGATTCCCACGATATTCAAGAAGTTGAAAAGTTTCCTTAACGACGAAACATTGTTGATTGTTGCGACAGGATTGTGTCTCGGAATGGTGATGTTTGCTTCGTCGGTAGGTTTTTCGTCGGCGCTCGGCGCGTTCATAATGGGGTCGATATTGGCCGAAACTATCGAATCAATGCATATAGAGAAGATTGTCGAGCCGCTGAAGAATTTCTTTGGGGCGATATTCTTTGTTTCTGTCGGAATGATGATGGACCCTAAGCCGATTGTGGAATTTGCTCCTATCGTACTGCTTTTAACGGCGGTCGTGATGACGGGATTAGTCTTTTTTGCAATAGTCGGCATACTTGCTTCGGGGCAAGGGCTTCGCGTGGCTATCTTGTCGGGTTTCAGCCTCTCGCAGATAGGCGAATTTTCGTTTATCATTGCAACACTCGGCATGAGTCTCGGCGTTATAAGCGATGTCATTTATCCTATCATTGTCGCAGTCTCTGTCATCACGACTTTCGCTACGCCATACCTCATAAAAGCCGCCCCGTCTGTCGCCGACTATCTCGAAAGTCATGTCCCGGCTCGTTTCAGTCGCCTCGTGACGGGATATGCGACTTCCGATTACAAAGTCGTTAATAAGCAAAATGAATGGAATCGGCTGTTGAAAAACATATTGATACAGGTTGCGATTTATTTCACCATATCCGTCGCCGTGATGCTGATATGCAAGTTCGCGCTCATTCCCTTTGTGACCGATAATATATCGGGCTTTTTGGGAAGGCTTGTAGCGGCTGTGCTGACGCTGACGCTCATGTCGCCATTTATCAGAGCTATGGTTATGAAAAAGAATACTTCCGAAGAATTTAAAACCCTGTGGGCGGACGGACATTTCAATCAGGGCGCCCTGATTTCGATGATAATCTTGCGCATCGCACTTGCGGTGGCGCTTGTTTCGACAGTGCTATTCCCATTGTTCGAGACGGCACGCGCCCTGCTCATCGTCATTGCATTGACAGTCATAATCGGCTTTCTCTATTCGCGCAACCTCAAGAAACAGTCGCGCCGTATCGAAGCGCGCTTCCTTGAAAACTTCACGCAAAAGCAGATATACGATGAAAAGCGTGCCGCTATCCCGTCCAAAGTTGCCAGCGACATGCTTGCCAAAGACATACATATCGAAGAATTTGAAATATCACCCAACTCACCTATAATCGGAAAGACGCTGCAAGAGCTGCAATTTAAGCAGCGAACAGGTGTTTCCGTTATCACAATCCTGCGTGGCAACCGCAAAATCAATATCCCGGGCGCGCGCGAGTACATTTATCCATGCGATAAAATCGTTGTGTCAGGAAGCGATGAAGAACTCAAGCGCCTTGATGCCGCAATCGGAACCGGCAGCCGCTCGGACGAGGCTGTACATGAAGAGATTCCTCAACATCATATCAACCTCTCACAGTTTGAGATAGAGAGCGATTCACCTTTCGTCGGCAAGACTATCGGCGACCTGCGCCTGCGTGAAAAAACAGAGACTTTGATAGTGGCCATTGAGCGCGACGGCAAGTCTATAGTCGATTTTCACGCCGACTTTAAGTTTTGTGTCGGAGATACCTTGCTTATCGCAGGTGAGCAGGAAAAACTCGATCGTTTCGTTGAAAATATTATTGCAAAATGAATATAGAAGAGTTACGCGAGATATGTTTATCGGTACCGGGAGTGGAGGAATCTCTGCCGTTCGACGAGGATACTCCGGTTTACAAAGTTATGGGTAAGATGTTTGCTTACTATGGCTTGACGCCCAAAGACGGCCGGTTTGTGGTCAGTATGAAGTGCGATCCGGAGCGCTCGGCGGACTTGCGCGACCGCTATACCGGCGTCTCAAAAGCGATCCATGCAGGCGACAACCTGAAATGGAACTCCGTATATATCCAGAGTGATGTGCCCGACAGCCTTATCCGTGAACTTGTATATCATTCCGCAGATGAGGTGATTAAGGCTCTTCCGAGGAAAAAACAAGCGGAGTATTATGATATGTTTGGTACGGCGAAATAATTGATATGAAATAAATTAAAAAGTATGAAGAGGATTGTCTTTGTTTTTATTTTGATGATATGTATAAACGGCTTTTTATCAGCACAATTGCGCCGGGAAAAACCTGCGGCTGTCGATATGGACAGCCGCAAATTGGCAAAGATTGCCGATGTTGTAAATGAGTCGATTGCCGCGGGCGATATACCCGGAGCTGTTGTAGGAGTGGTGCGCTATAACAAATTAGTGTTCCTCGAAGCCTATGGCAACAAGCAGGTTTATCCCGACACAGTTGTTATGACTGCGAATACCGTGTTCGACCTTGCGTCGGTGAGTAAGCCTGTTTCCACCGCTACCTGCGTCATGATTCTAATGGAACAAGGCAAACTGCGCCTGATGGACGATGTCGCACGGTATATCCCCGATTATCAGGGGTGGACGGATACGGTCAGCGGCGCCAAAAGCCCTATCAGGATTGTGCATCTGCTGACGCATACTTCGGGTTTGCCGCCTTACGCGCCGGTCGAAGAACTGAAAAAAATATATACGACGCCTAATCCCGACGGGCTTATCACGCATATTTCAACCGTCAAAAGAAATAATCCTCCCGGAACGGTTTTTGATTACAGTTGCCTGAATTTCATATCATTACAGCGTATTATCGAAACTATTTCAGGATTGAGTTTGCAGGAGTTCAGTCAACAATACCTGTTCCGTCCGCTTGGGATGTATCATACCGACTATAACCCTGTGGGTGAGACGCTTGCATTAACGGCGCCAACCGAGAAGCAGCCCGACGGCAGTGTATTGCGCGGCAAAGTCCATGATCCGTTGGCAAATATCATGAATGGCGGTATTTCCGGTAATGCAGGGCTGTTTTCCAATGCCGAAGACCTTGCCGTTTATATCGCTATGATTCTCAATGGCGGCCAGATTGGCGATGTGCGCATCCTTAGTCCTCTGACTGTCAAGGCAATGACTCGTGTACCTCGTAAATTCACCGAGTTCGGACGCGCTTTAGGTTGGGATGTCTATTCCGACTATGAGCACGACGGCGACATTTTCGGGGCGGAGGCTTTCGGACATACCGGATACACTGGCACTTCACTGACTATTGACCCCGAATCACATACCGGCGTTATTATTCTTACAAACCGTGTTCATCCTAACGACAGCGGCTCAACAAATCGTCTTCGCGACGTGATTGCAAATATTGTCGCCGGATCGGTTGGCGTTGCGGTAAAAAAGTAATATTATGGAGTGCAAATATTTAATAATAAGGTCATTGATTATCTGTTTGGGGATTTTCGGAATGGGATGTACCGGAGATAAGAAGCCGGTTTACTCCGAACTTGCCGTTGTTATTGACAGCATACGGCAGAAATATGCGCCCGACAGCCGTGATAACGTGTTCGATATTAAAATATCAAATAGTAACGGACGTGCTGTTATTAAGGGAGTTACATCTGTTTTGGAGGCAAAAAACGAACTTCGGCGGCTTGTCGAGGAACGCTTTGATTATGCGATAGACAGTGTCCGTGTATTGCCTGACGAATCGGTTGGCGAGCGATGCTACGGCATTGTAAATGTGTCGGTTGCAGATGCGCGGATGAAAGCGGATTTCGGCGCCGAGATGGCTACGCAATGGCTGCTGGGTGCGCCGGTAGAGCTTTTACAGCATGAAGGATGGTGGCGTGTAAAAAGTGTTGCAGAGGGCTATGTCGCATGGATCACGGGCAGTTCTTTCGTGCGCGTCAACAGGGATGAATATGAGGATTGGCTCAAGTCGCCCAAAATTGTTTTTACGGATATCTACGGTTTCGCTTTCGAGACGCCCGACGAAAACGGACAACATGCACAGGATCTCGTCGCAGGCAATATTCTGCGCTACAAGGGTGTTGAAGGACGTTTTTATAAAGCCGAATGTCCTGACGGTCGCGTCATCTATGTCCCCTGCAATCAAAGCAAACACTTGGACGAATGGCTGTCGTCAACCAAACTTAGCGAACAGGGCATTGTTGCTAATGCTATGATATTGAAGGGAATACCTTATCAGTGGGGCGGCACGTCAACAAAAGGCATGGATTGTAGCGGTTTTACCAAAACTGTATTTCTGATGAATGGTGTGATACTTCGACGCGACGCTTCACAGCAGGCCCAAACAGGTATTCCGGTTGATATTTCCGATGGTTATTCTAATCTTCGCGCCGGTGATTTGATGTTTTTCGGTGCCAAAGAACATATTCGTCATGTCGCTATCTATTTGGGTAACAGCGAGTTTATTCATTCGGCGGGTTATGTGCGCATCAACAGCCTCGATTCGACAAAAGTTAATTACGACGAGGATAATACCCGCGAGTTTGTGCTGGCAGCGCGTGTTATCGGGTCAGTGGATACGCTCGGTGTTAAGTCATTGCGAAATTTTTATCATTCTTTTCAATAAATCATCATGTATAATTCAAGACGCATCTTTCTGAAAACTACAGCTTTAGCTGCTGTAATGGCGGCGACGGCAAAAGCGGAACCCCTTTTTAGGTTCAATATTGCAAAATCGGTCGGAAAAGCGAAGATGAAACTGACTTTCAGCCCTTATGAACTGCAACTGAAGCATGTGTTCACTATCGCCAACTCGTCGCGCAAAACTACTCCCGTAGTGCTCACAACCATTGAATATGAGGGATATACGGGTTATGGCGAGGCGTCTATGCCGCCATATCTCGGCGAGACGCAGGCTTCCGTTATTGAGTTTCTTAAAAAAGTTGATTTAGAGCAGTTTGCCGACCCGTTTGCTTTGGAGGACATCCTGACTTATGTTGATGGCATCGCCGAAAATAACACCGCGGCAAAAGCGGCAATAGACATAGCTTTGCACGATCTGACGGGCAAAATAATGCGCCAACCCTGGCATCGCATCTGGGGTTTGGACAAGTCAAAAGCCCCTTCAACAACGTTTACTATCGGGATTGATACGCGCGATGTGGTCATTCAAAAGACAAAGGAGGACGCTCCGAAGTATAACATCCTGAAAGTCAAGCTCGGACGCGATAATGATAAAGAGATGATAGAGGCAATACGCACGGTTACGGACAAGCCCATCGCAATAGACGCCAATCAGGGTTGGAAAGACAAACACTATGCCCTCGATATGATTAATTGGCTGAAAGAGCGTGGAATAGTGCTGATAGAGCAGCCTATGTCGAAGCATCGACTCGACGACATTGCATGGATTACGGAACGCAGTCCGCTGCCTGTTTTTGCCGACGAATCTTTCCAGCGCCAGACCGATCTTATGCGGATACGCGGTGCTTTTAACGGCGTGAATATCAAACTTATGAAATGTACGGGAATGTGTGAAGCCCGGAAAATCCAAACAATGGCTCGCGCTCTCGGAATGAAAGTGATGATAGGATGTATGACCGAAACGTCGTGCGCTATCTCTGCCGCGTCACAATTATCGCCTGCAGTGGATTTTGCCGACCTTGACGGTAATCTGCTTATAAGCAACGATTTATACGTAGGCACAACAGTCGTCAACGGCGTGCTTACTCTCAATGATCTACCCGGAATAGGAATAAAAAAAATTAATGAGACATGAAAAATCTGTATTACTTATTGATAATAAGCCTGATAACGGCCTGCACTCTTGGGAATGAAAAGGCTAGCATGGAGCAGATCGACAAAGCGGAACAGGCCGGTAATTTCACCGAAGCGCAGAAATTGATTGATTTATACATAGCACAAAACGCTCTTACAGAGGATCTTGTCTATCAATTACAATGGCGTAAAGACCGCATGAGACGTATCATCATTGATTTTGACAAGAGCAAAGACGATGTACTGGAAGTGATTCGCAAATATTATCCCGACGTGACCGACGAGCAATTAGCGCAATGGGAACATGCCCGCTCGCTCGAATCAATGGTCATTGACGGCGAAAAACGCTATTTCGATCGCTCGGCTAACAATCTGTTTCGCATTGATAAAGAGGCTATTGATAGGAAGCGTGAGGTTGACAATCCTACCGTAACGCCTCAGTCGGAAATCTACCGGCTGCCCGAACTCGTTGCGGAATTGAAGCGGACAGGCAAAACGCAGTCGTCGCCGGTATCCGTAAATGTGCGTTACAGGTTGACGCTTCATGCCGATGCCGTGCCTGACGGAGAAGTGGTACGCTGTTGGCTTCCTTATCCGCGCGAAGACCACCGCCGGCAGTTCGACGTCCGCCTTCACTCGGTCAACGACAGTGTCTATCTCATTGCTCCTCAGCATTATCCGCACCGTTCGTTATATATGGAGAAAGTGGCGCATAAGGGTGAACCGCTTGTGTTTGCCTACGAGTTTTCGTATCGTTCCGTTGCGGAATGGTTCGACCTCGAATCTCACGGATCTTTTCCTTCGTATAGTACTTATAATGAGGAGTATAAAACTTATACTGCCGAACGTCCGCCGCATATAGTTTTCAGCGATTCAATAAAAGCGATCTCAGAGCGGGTTGTCGGCTCGGAGACAGATCCTTATCAAAAAGTGAAGAAAATTTTCCGATGGATAGACGAAAACTATCCCTGGGCCGGCGCACGCGAATATTCTACAATAGAAAATATTCCCGAATATGTGCTTGCAAACGGGCATGGTGACTGCGGGCAGGTAACGTTGCTGTTCATCACCCTCGCCCGCTATAACGGTATTCCGGCGCGTTGGCAAAGCGGATTCGCAGTTCTTCCGGCAACGAAAAACCTGCACGACTGGTGTGAATACTACATCGAGGGCATAGGATGGATACCCCTCGACCAGTCGCACGGACAAAATTCAAATGTAGATGAGGCCGGTTTACGTTTCTTCTTTGCCGGTGGCATCGACCCTTACCGTTGGATCGTCAACAACGATTTATCACAAGCCCTATATCCCGCCAAACTCTTTCCACGTAGCGACAATGTGGACTTCCAACGCGGCGAACTCGAATGGCGTGGCGGCAATATTTATTATAATTTATGGGATTATGATTTTGAAGTAGATGTAAAATAGTGTAATATTTATTTAGGTTTTTTTGTTTGATATACAAAAAATTACACTATCTTTGCAGGGTGAAAGGATGATGTAGTATATTCAACTAATTATATATCAAAGACTTATGGTAAAAGAAAAGAAATTTTTAACTTGTGATGGTAATCAGGCGGCGGCTCATATCGCCTACATGTTCTCCGAAACAGCCTCGATTTACCCTATTACCCCCTCGTCCACGATGGCT
>JAISUX010000032.1 GCA_031271805.1 Tannerella sp. | reverse complement strand
CAGGAGTTTCAGCAGGTACACGGAATTATTTCGTTGCATCGCAGTCGTGCTTTGCATACTGTCAATAACGAAAATCTGCTTTCGGCGTGGGAAGTTGGAGCATATGTTTCCGCCCGCCTAAAAAATTCTGCTTGGGGCAGCAAAACCGTTACGCAACTTTCGGAATACTTGCGTACACAAGACCCGACTTTGCGCGGGTACAGCAGAAGAACAATCTATAAAATGGTGGCGTTTTATGACACCTATTCTTCTGCTCAATTCGTTGAATATCAAGAAAGATTGAATTTGAATAAATTTGTGCCACTCGAAACGGCACAAATTGAAGAAGACAAAATTATACAAACTCTACCTGCTCTCATAATGGAAGTTGAAATTGTGCCATTTGAAATGGCACAATTTCCTAAATTTCTAAATATCACTACTTTAACAAATCATTTTGAAATAATTGACGCTTGCAAGATAATCGAAGAACGAATTTTTTATGTGTTGTATTCATACAAGGAACGGTTGAATATCAACGAACTTCGCCGTTGCCTCAAAAATCATACTTTCACTTCGTTGATGGGCGACAAGCACAATCTTTCCAAAGGGCTGAAAGAACTCTATCCACAGGCTGTACCAATGCTGAAAGATACGCTGTTTGTGGATTTTCTCGGACTGCCGCAAAAACATTCGGAAAAGCGACTGCAAACGGGAATTTTGGACAACTTGAAAGATTTTGTTCTCGAACTCGGTAAGGATTTTCTTTTCTATGATAAAGAATTTCCGTTGCAGGTCGGCAATTCGACTTTCAAAATTGATTTGCTCTTCTTTCACAGGGGCTTACAGTGTTTGGTTGCAATCGAACTGAAAACAGGAAAGTTCAAGCCCGAATATATGGGACAACTTGAATTTTATCTTGAAGCCCTCGACCGCGATGTGCGCCGCAGCAACGAAAACCCAAGTATCGGTATTTTACTCTGTCAGGAAGCCGACCGTAGCGTCGTGGAATACGCTATGAGCCGCAGTTTAAGCCCTACAATGATTGCCGAATATCAAAAACAACTTATTCCAAAAGAAGTTTTGCAACACTCTTTGGAAGAATTTACCGTATTTTTAAAGTCGAAGAAAAAATGAATAAAGATTTACCATATTACAATTTACAGAATGGTTAAAAGTTGAAAAGTATGAAAAAAGAAATTTATTTAGAAAAAGCAGGTACATTACATAAGTTCCTTACCGAAAGTGAGAAAGACAATGTAACGCATTTAAAATTATCAGGTTTTATTAACGAGAAAGATTTTGACGTACTTGACGATATGTGTTCAAGTAATGGAGAACATATAGGCGATGTTCCGTATGATGAATTTGTGATAGATGACAACGAGCCGCCGTTTCTCAAATTTTTGGATATGGGCGAATGTTTTATGGAAGGCGAAACGACTTTACCATATTTCACATATTATTCTAAATTGGAAGAAGTGATTTTACCCCGAAACATAACAAAAAATAGGCGATGGTATGGACCCTGTTTTTGAAGATTCTGAAAGATTAAAGAAAGTAATTTTTCCGGATACATTAAAAGAAATATCGTTTAGTAGTTTTGCAAATTGTGATTTACAGGAAATCACTTTGCCTGAACGTTTGGAAAGTATTGAAAGTTATGCGTTTGCTGGAAACAAAAATTTGAAAGCAGTAAAAATACCCAAAAATGTTTCTTCGCTTTGCGGTTCTTCTTTCGGAGATACTAATATCGAAAAATTTGAGTTGGATAAGGATAATCCGTATTTTTCAGAAATTGACGGAGTAATATTCAGTAAAGATAAAACAAAACTGATTGCATTTCCAAGTGGGAGTAATGTAACTTCATATATAATTCCGAAAAATGTAAAGATAATCGCTTACGAAGCATTTTGCGACTCAAAAGTAACAAATTTAGTGCTACCTCAAACACTCGAAAGCATTGAAAGTTTTGCCTTTGAAAGTTGTTATAATCTAAAAAGCATTGAAATTCCAGACTGCATAAAAGAAATGGGCAGTTATGTGTTTAGATTTTGTACTGCATTAGAAAGGGTAAGGTTACCGAACACAATAACTGTATTGAAAGAAAGCACTTTTGTAGGTTGTAGTAATTTAAAAGAACTCGAAATACCCGCTTCGGTAAAAATCATAGAAAACGGAGCCGTTAATGGTGCGCATAATTTGGAAAAATTGACACTGCACGAAGGTTTGGAAGAAATTAACGATGATTTGTGTTACACAAAAATTGGAAAAGGCTTTATTCCCAAAACGGTCAGGAAAATTTTGTTCGGTACGCCACTGTTTGCACATCGCTATGCTTTTGAATATGAAATAGATAGAGATAATCCTTACTTATGTTCGTTAGACAGTTCTGTTTACCGTAAAGACGGAACGGTTATGATTTATGCTTGCAAGGGCAAAACAAATAGTTTTGAAGTGCCAAATGGTGTTGAAAAGATAGAAGATTATGTTTTTTTGTGGAGTAAAATAAGTAAGATTCTTTTGCCCGAAAGTTTGAAATCCATAGGACACCGCTGTTTTGATGGTTGCGAAGAACTTTCCGAAATTTGTTTACCAGCATCATTGGTTGCAATGGATTTTAGAGCATTTGATGACTGTAAAAATCTTGAAAAAATGATTTGTTTATCCACAACGCCCCCCGAAATTACAAATCCTTCTGCTGATTGTTGGAAATTTATGGGCGATTCAAAAAAACTTGTTTTGTATGTTCCAAAAGAAAGTTTAGAAAATTATAAAACAACAAAATATTGGAAAGACATTAAAAATATTTTGCCATTATGATTAAATCTCAACGTAACAATATGACCAAACAGCAATTATTGTCCCTCCTGCAAGACATCAAGTGGGACAATTTCGAGGTCAAGACCGCCAAGACAGACCTTCCGAAAGACGTTTGGGAAACGGTTTCGGCATTTCGATAATAGAAAATAAATGAGAGTACTTCAAGCCTCGCCCAAAGAAAGCGAATGGGTTGAAGTGAAAGTCAACAACTACAAGCCGGAACTTATCGGCGAGTATATTTCGGCTTTGGCAAACGGCGCGGCGTATATGGACAGTCGAAACCGTCTTCCCACAGGATGTCCCATATTGGTACCCAGTAGGTTGAGGTGCTTTCCATTGCTACACGTTTTACCTTTTCCGATTTCAAATACGCGCTCATAGAACGTATCGAAACCGTTGTTGTTGAAAATTCTTTTACGACTGAATAACTTTTTCCATCGTAAATCGCACAAAATATACTATCGTTGTGCACGTCAAAACCTGATGTCTTCAAGCTTATATTTGTTAATTGTTAATATAGTTATGCGAAGTTAATGAAACACCGATTGCAAATCGGCGGTAGTAGGTTAATTTTCTATTTGTGAAAGCAAACTCTTCAATTCCTTGTCTGTGATATTATCCTGATCGTTTTTATCATATATTGCAAGCAAGAATACAGTATCCTTGCTTATGTAAAAATGTGTAATAACTCTTGCGCGACCGGATTTACCACGTCCTTTGGAAGCTATGGCTATACGTATTTTATAACAATTATGCCATATTGATTTGCCTTTGGAGGGATTCTTTTCCAGGTCTTCAATAAGGTTTCAATTGCCTGTCAAACGGAGCGATAGACAGTACATTATATTTCATTGAGCAGTTCTTTAGCAGGGCGAGCGGCTATTTTTCCCTGTTTCACCAAATTCAAATTATCTACAGATTCCTTAATCTCCCGCAACAGCAACGCTTTCTCATTAGTGATAGGTTGTACCTTCACAAATGAAAAACTGTTTAACAACTCCATAAGAAACAATGCCTTATTTTCTCTGATGTCTAATAAAACTTTCATATATAACTAAGTTAGTGAGTTAAATCGCATGGGATTACCATACGGAATCTGTGACAAAGGAACGAATAGTTTTTGAAAACACCAAATTTCCGGAAAGTTTTTTTCATTTTCAAAGACTACTTTCCCCTTGTAATTTTTCCGTTTCTTTATCCATAGCTTGTGGAGCGCCGGCCGGCCAACGTTCGGATTTTATATTCCAGATAAGCAAATAGTCTGAGCTACGCACTGCCCTTTGCGGATATCCCAGATTCTGCCACCTGGAAGAAAAATGTCTTTCTCGCCCCATATATACATATTTTCGCGTTTCATCCACAATTCCCTCATTCTCCGATTTAAGGATATTTAAGATACTTCTCCCTGAGAATGGCAACAGTAACGTGATTAGGCTCTTTTTCGTAATAATGCAGTCGGATATTACCACCTGCACTGAAGCAGATAGTCCGAAAACTTACTCACAAAAAATATCGTACTATTGTTAATATTTATTCGAAAACTATTTCAAACTGATCGTAAGGCGCGTCCCTGTGAGCTAAGTGTTTTGTTGATGGCGATATTCCGAATAATGGAGAATACGTCCTTATTTTCAGCGTTTTACCATCCGGCATAAACTCCATAATACGCAACCATCCGTCGCCGCCGTTGCCTTCCCAACCTCCGCCAAGAGTCTGCACATTAAACATCATCTGGTGCACATCTTTACCGGCACTATTTTTATCAACCCTATACCCGACGTTATCAGCAAACTCACCGTTGCCATTGCCTATGTGTCCGCATATCACAAGATTGATATTCGCCGAGGGATACACAAGCTTTTCCCATATCTCTTTGCCTGTATTCCCTTTATTATTCCGATTGTCAGACTCAAGCAGCTTCGCCTTTTCGCCTTGCCCCTCACTCATATAACCATGTGTCATAAAAATTATGCGGTGAGCCTTGTATTTTTCGCTATTCACAAGGTTTTTAGCCCATTCTAGGACTTCATCACGCGGCAGATATTCGGATGTTACAACCAATATCTTGCCCCAACGCGAATCAGTAAACTCAAATGCGGCATTCTCAAGCGAAGGGATACCATTCCTGTTTGGCATGGCATCCACAACAAGATCTCGCCACGCCGTATTGCGTTCAAACGGAAAATAGTCGGGGAAATGGGTCATTGTGTTCTCCGAATTTCTGTAACCATAATCGTGATTACCGCACGAAACAATATAGGGCACTTTATTGTCTAAACGCGAGAAACTCTTTGAAACGGCCTCCCACATCTCCCTGCTGGTCTGGTTCAGCATATTACGGTTACGGACAATATTCTCATTCTGCTCAACAAGATCGCCTGTGCAGAGGACAGCCCTGATATTGAGATTTTCTATTTGATCGGCGATCCAGGCAGTACATAAATCAAGAATAGGCTGGTTGATGTCATATTTTATATATCCTTGAGGATCACCTAATAAAATCATAGTAAATGACTTACTATCACTAAGTTGCTGTTGGTCTGCACGATGCTGGGCAATTAAATTAACCCACAGAATCAATGAAATACTAAGTAATATTATTTTTTTATTCATAATGTGTAAAATCAAAAAAGTTATTTATTCAATTTGGGGCCGTCGCCACTTATGGAAGGAGCTCCACCTTCAAAATACGGCCAGCCGTCTTTAGTCCATTTAACCTGATCAATGAGCATACAACGCCCGGAATATTCATTTCCGTTCCAATATCCGTGATAGAACATCCAATCATTTCCGACATCGTCAGTGATAAACTTCGCATTATGACCGGGACCTGCGAATACGAGGTCTTTAGGGCCATGTAGAATGGTATAATCATAAGAATCCTCGATCATTATATTTCCGTCAGGATCAACAAATGGTCCGAGAGGATTATCCGAACGGCCTACTACCACATGATATGTACTTTCCTTTCCTATGCAACATGCGTCGGCCGAAACAAACATATAATAGTTACCTCCTCTTTTGTGCATATATACACCTTCGAAGCGAGTTCCTCCGAGTTTAACCGGCATAGCGCCCTCTTTCACATGAAGGCCATCATCCGTAAGCTTGATTCCCCATATTCCCGACTCTTTTCCAAGGCTGCCCCAATAGAGATATTTGTTGTCACCATCGTCAAAGAAACAAGGATCAATTGAATTGCCAACACCTGTTGTTGCATAGTTTACAATCATTCCAAGGTCATTGAATGGGCCTTCCGGTTTATCGGAAACAGCTACGCCACTGGCGCTTCTGCGGCCGTCGCCCCAGACGCCGAGAGCGTAGTACAAAACGTATTGCCCGTTGATATAGTTGATATCGGGCGCCCAAATTCGAGAACCGGGTTCCCACTGAGGTCTTCCGGGACCGAAGCCGTCACTCACATATTCCCAATTAATAAGGTCGGTTGATCTGTAAACAGGAAGATATACACATTCTTCGGACTCACTTATGCCGTTCTGTGTAGAATAAGCATAAAAGTAACCTGTCCGCGCTCTGTCGTCGATGACGGTAGGATCCGGACAGTTGTGCCGAATAACCGGATTTTCATATTTAATTGTAACGTAAGATGGCGTCTTACTGCAATACGGAAACAATAATACGGTAGCAGCCGTTACAATAAGCAATAAGTATTTTTTCATTTCAATATATTTCTTTAAAACCCCGGCAGAGCATATTGCCATGCCGGGGTTAATGAATTGTAATCTAATGAATTAATCCTTCCAACCCGGATTTTGGACAAGATTCGGATTCATTTCTCTTTCTTTTGCAGGTATAGGCCAAATCTTTATATGCTCGCCAACGCTGACGTGATTATATTTGAGTATTCCCCAAATTTCCATCAAACCATTGGTATTCATATCTCCAACCTGACCGCATGTATTGTCTCGATACTTGAGGTCATACCATGTACCCCAACGAAGCTCGTTGTAATACATAACATCCTCGCCACCAAGCTCAACATACATTTCGTTGCGGATAAGCTCACGCAATTCGGCCTGTGTACCGTGGGCAGTCTTACAAGCAGGATCGCTAAGTTGAATATGTCCGGCGCGATGACGAACCATATCAATAAACGTAATAGCTTCGCTTGTTCTGCCAAGTTCATTTAAACATTCGGCTCGACGGAGAAGAATCTCGGCATAACGGCAAAGGATAATGTTCTCGGAATAAACCCAACGAGTTGTACACTCATCATTCTCTGTGACGTATTTTCTCCATAGATAGTAGAACATAGAATTGGTATCGGTACGGATATCATAAGGTTCACCGGCATCGAGGCAATAAGGCCAACGAAGTGTCCAAGTATGGTTACCAATACCGGCCTCGTTCCCATCATAAGTAGAATATGGAGTAATGATTGCCTGCATCAAGCGAGGATCACGACGCTCATATACTTCCCGGATACGAGCTTCATTGCCCTGGTCTATGTATTTAGTCATATCGGAACCGAACTCAACCATCTGATTGTATTTATCCTTATAGTCGTATGCACCAAATTCGCCGTTGCCCGACACAAGACCATCACGAAGGAAATATACCGATCTTTCCTTAGGAGCCATTGACTTGTATCCGGGAAGGTACTGTTCCCAATCAAACTTGGAACCATCGGCATTTTCATAACGCTCAACAAAAGCCGGATTAGGAAGATAGTTGTTCCAAGCCGAACCGCCGGTAACACGATTCCCATAGTTAATACCACGCGGGTTACCCATATTCGTCTGCTCAACGCACTCAACCGCGAAAATCATCTCCGCGCATTGCTCATTAGCCGGTTTGAATAGCTGAAAGAAATCGTCATTTCCGGCGGCCCCATTGTTAGGGCTGAAAAGAGCATATCCAAGATTGCCTACAGTCTCGAAATCGGAAAGAGCCTTTGCATATTCACCCGTCCACTGATAAGCAATACCTCTGAATGCGTAAGCCGAACCCTTAGACGCTCTACCACCGCCACTCACCTTGTCGGGAAGGCTCGGAATAGCCTCGGTAAGGTCTGTAATGATCAGATTCCATACTTCGGCCTCCGAAGAACGAGCGTTAGTAGCATCGTTAGGCTCGACGTTTTCAGTGTAAACAGGGACGCCTCTCCAAAGAACGTTGAGGTTGTAGTAAGCCCATGCACGTAGAAATTTAGCCTCAGCCTTAAGCTGTGCTTTCTCGTCATCTTTCATTTCGGGAACGTTGTCAATGTTGTTGATAACGTCATTCGCCCTATACACAATAGTATAGTAGTACTTGTAGTGAGTAGCAATGTTAGTTGTCGAAGGAGTAGCGTTACCGGGACTGATGATACAGTTGCCTTTCCAGTTGGCATCAATATCCATCACTTGTGAGTATGCATCGGATGGGATTCCTAAGCAACCGCTGGTGTAGTCCTGTGCGAATCTCTGATAAAGCGTGTTATAAACGCCATTGACGGCAGCGCGAGCCAAAATAGGACTTGCCCATACATTGGCACTTGAAAAGCTATAAGAAGGGGTGAGGTCAAGAAGATCATCGTTACAGCCGCTTGTTCCGAACACCATTACCGACGCTACCAGAATAATAGCTATGTTTTTTAATAAATATTTCATATCTCAATAATTATAGTTATATTTCCAAATAAATATTTAATATGTCAATCGTATCAGAATGTTACATTAACACCTATTGCATACTGACGCATAGTTGAGTAAGCGACCGTAGTGCGCATTTCGGGGTCCTGTCCTGAGAATCCGGTGATTGCAAAGAGATTTTCACCTGTGGCAAATATACGGAGCCTCTCAATCATAACTTTCTTGGATATAAATTCGGGAATTGTATAACCGATAGTTAGATTTCTGAGTTTCAGGAAGTCTCCTTTCTCCAAATGGAGAGACGAAGAGGCCGCGGTAGGAGCGCTTGCATTATAAGCCAAGCGAGCATTCTTGGAATTAATGTTAGTCCTGGAATCGCTCGGATTTTCAGGATCGTAGAAGTAATGGTCATCAGCAATAATTTGAGGAATTGCATAACCATAAATAGTCTGGCTGGCATTACGTCCTGTAGAATAATAGTAAAGGCTGAATCCCGCAGAGCCGCCCCAACTCATTGAAAAGTCTATAGCCTTCCAATTGGCTGATGCTTGAAGTCCGAAGTTGTATTTAGGAGTTGTAGAAGTCCCTTGGAACTCGGAATCATAAGAGTTGCCATAAATGCCGTCATTATTACTGTCGGCATAAATATATTCACCATACCAGAGGTTACTTTTTGCTACGACGTTTGAAGGTTGGAATGAATATCCGTTTGACTGCATAGCCTTAAGCCAAGCCATGTCTGTTTCGGTACGTATCATGCCGTTGACAGGGCCGCCGTTTATGCCGTCAACATCATACCCTTTGCCTGTTCCTTTGTAAACATTTGGAAGATACCACTCAGAGATGATATGGTCTTCGAGTACACGGGTAGTGGATCCGGTAGAAACATCACCTATATTGGACTTGTCATCAAGGAGTTTGCCCTTGAATGCGCTGACCCAGTTCTTATTGTAGGCCACATTGGCTTTAATGCTATAATTGAAGTCTGAGCCGATACGGTCTCTCCAACCTATCTCAAATTCAATACCGCGATTTGTCACTTCGGCGATATTTTGCCTGGGAGCAGTAGCATTACCCATAGCCATATACATGTCAGGAGTATAAAGAATACCGGAAGTAAGTTTGTCATATACGTCAATGCTTCCTGTGAGCTTGTTATTCATGAAACCGTAGTCAATACCGAGGTTTGTAACAGCCGTTTCTTCCCACTTGAGAGCGCCGTTAGCAATCGCTGTAATGGCGATACCTGAAACAAGCGCATTACCTGAAGCATAGTTCGCAGTAGAATAAGTTGACTGCCAATCATAGTTACCGATAGAGTTGTTTCCAAGTTTGCCCCAGGAAGCACGAAGTTTAAGGTTGCTAACAGCCTTAACATTTTTCATCCAAGCCTCTTCCGTCACGCGCCAACCTGCTGATATTGAAGGAAATATACCCCAACGATAATCCGGAGCGAATCTCGAAGAACCATCATAACGGATGTTTGCCTCAAACAAGTACTTGCTTTTGAATGCATAATTTACACGACCAAATACCGAACGTGCGGCATATTGCGTACCATAACCTGCCGTAGAATAAGGCGTTGTAGCTGCATTGAGGTCATTTACGGACGGATCGGTAAGACCTAATTTGTTGACATCCGTAACTCTATAATCATACGACTGCTCCTCATAACCAAGCAAAGCAGATACATCATGCTGTCCGAATGTCTGATTATAATTGAGGAGGTGATTGGTCTTGTAGAGATTCTCCCTTGTATAATACATGTAAGTATATAGAGTAGCCGGGTCATTAGCGCCGGTCGTATAAGTATCCTGTGAAAACGAATACTTTCCGATAGAAGTATTAACGGTTTTCTTTTCACGACGCAAGTCCTTATAGTAGAAATCAAGATTGTAAGTGAAGTACTTAAAAAATTTAACCTGAGCATACCAATCGGTATAGAGCTGGCTGTACTTGTCAAAGCCGTCGTTAGAAGCCATATCCCAAAGAGGATTATGCGACTGAGGGTCATCGGCGCTATTTTCCGGAGCGCCGTATTTACCATCATAATAAGGATATGTACAAGGAAGCATCTTGGTAGTACCCAAACCCGTAAAAAATCCTGATCCGGATTCACTGACGTCTTTATTGGTAACATTGCCCCAAATACGGGTGCCTACTCTGAGCCAATCGGTAACATCATTATACAGGTTTAAACGACCATTAAAACGATCATAACCCGTCTTCTTGACAACCCCTGGATTATCGGTATATGAGAAACTCATGCTATAACCCGTTTTCCTGTCTTTACCATTTAACGCAACCGTATGTTCCTGCATCCACGCCTTGGTGTATATTTCATCCCACCAATCTATGTTAGGATAAGCAACATAATTAGGATAACCTGACGGAGCGATACCGTTAGGATTCTGTTTCGCGGTGTTCCAGGTATCAATGATACTCTGGGCGAATGTGGGATTCTGGCCAAGATTCGTTTGGGACTCGTTGAACAGCTGCATATAAGTGGCATAATCAGAAACTGTGTGAATGATTTTGAATGGCTCATCATACGAAAATTTAACATCGTATGTCACATTTGTCCTACCGTCCGAGCCGTTCTTTGTGGTGATAAGGATAACACCATTCGCACCTCTGTTACCATAAATGGCACAAGAGGCCGCATCTTTAAGGATTGAGACTGTCGCAATATCCGATGGTTTAACCATACTCATGCTTTGCTCCATGCCATCAACGAGGATGAGGGGCGAAGAAGAATTTAATGTCCCTATACCACGAATATTGACACTGAAACTCTCTGCATTAGGTTCGCCGGAACTTTGCATGATCTGAAGACCAGGAGAGGCTCCGTTAAGAACCTGCGCCACATCGGTGACAGGTCTTGATATTGCTTCTACACTCTCCAAGTTAATTGTGGATACTGACCCTGTCAAATTCACTTTCCTCTGTGTGCCGTAACCGACTACCACGACTTCTTCAAGCGCTTCGACATTCTCAACCAACGTAACTGTCAAATGGCTCTGATTGCCTACCGTAACGCTTTGCGTCACATAGCCTACATAAGACACTTGCAGGATGGCGTTATCGGGGACGTTATCAAGCTTAAAATTACCGTCGGCGTCCGTGGCCGTGCCGATAGTAGCGCCTTTGACGATGACTGAGACGCCAATTATCGGATCGCCTGTTTCGTCAATAACGGTACCGGTGACTTTGCGCCCTACCTGCTCCGGCGCAGGATTTTCCACCGGGTTGATTAGAATCAGACGATTCTCGGTGATAGAATACTTGATGTTTTCGTCGCGGAAAATCTTTTTCAAGACACTCTCGACCTGCTCGCCTTTGACGTTCAGGCTGATTTTCTTGTCTAAATCGACTTTCGCCGTCTCATAGATAAACCGGTATCCGGTTTGGGACTCAATCTGCAATAACACTTCCTTGATAGGCATACTATTAACATTCATTGTAACCTTATCGGAAGGTTTCGCATCTGCCGGCAAGACATTGCCGAGCAACATAATAAGTGTCAAAAAACACGTAAACAGTTTGGTATTAAAAAATGTATTCATAGAAATGTATTTTAATTTTTTCAATAAATAAGAAATCGCATGAATGGGCGGCTTCGCCACGTTTCCGCGCTTGTTTTTCGGGTAATTCTACTTGTTTTTTTCCATAGGCAATCGGGTATTAATGGTTCTACTTCGGATTTATATAAATATCTTTCCCTTTTATCTTGTACTTGATATTGCTCTGTTTTTTGAGCGCCTCGAGAAGGTCGGTGACGGTTTCCTCTTGCAGGACGCCACCGTAGCAGATGGTATCGCCGAAATCGCTTTCGTAATGTATCTTCACGTTATACATGCGCTCCATTCGGCGGAACAGCTCGGCAAGCGACATCTTATCCATGTATATCTTGTTGTCAAGCCATCCGGACATTTGCGCGGGAGTTTTTTCGGACTTACTTAGTTTGAACGACGACTTGTCGAACTTTCCGGTCTCGCCTGGTTTCAATGTCATTATGCGACCGTTACTTCGCATCTCGACAACGCCTTCGGTTAGCGCCACCTCGACTGTCTGTTCATTATCGTAGGCCATAAGATTGAATGTAGTGCCCAACACATTGATTTTCAAGCCTACAGCTAATGAGATAACGAAAGGATTCTTTGCGTCCTTTGCCACCTCAAAAAGGCCTTCGCCGTTGAACATTGCCGTGCGGGTCTTGTTTTTCTTATCATAAACGTATGATATATACGATCCGGAATTGAGCAGAACCTTCGTCCCATCAGGCAGTACGATGTTTGAACGGCTGCCGTATTCGGTGAGCATCACGGTCGGAATTTCGGGGATGCGGCTTTGTTTTACATAATGGGAGAGCGTCAGCGACAAAACGATCAGCGCTACTGCGGCGGCGGCCGACACGGTGTAATAGAAAGCGTTAAGCCTCGTACGGCGCGTTTTTTCTTTACGGCGCCGGACTTCCCGGACTCTTCTCCAGGCTTTCTCGACATCGAAATTCTTCATTTCAAAATAGTCGCTTACGTCGTCCCAAATTTTACAGTACGCCTCGAAATCCGCACGGTTTTGTGCGTCCGCGTCGAGCCACGCCTGCAATTCGGGAGGCACGGCTTCCCTTTGGCCTTCCGTCAAAAAGGCGGAAATCAGTTGGCGAATGTTCATAGACTCGTTCATGCTGCTATTTCTTATTTTTTATAAGACACATGGGGTTAAAAAAAGTACTATCCGGGGACAAAAAAAATTTTATCGCTTGACTATCCCTTTACTCTCAAAACATAGTTTAAGACTATGTATAGAGTTGAATATCTGGTTTTTCACTGTCTGCAACGACAAGCCGAGTTTTTCGGCTATTTCTTTCATTTTGAGGCCGTCGTAATGATGAAAAGTGAGGACTTCGCGCAAACGGGGCGTCAGCCGGGAAATGCAATCTTCGAGCGCCTCGCCGTAGTCGGGATCTGTCGCACGCGCGGGCGCGTACATTTCCATATCTTTCCAATTCCGCTCCAGCAGTTCGCGCCGATTAGTCTTGTCGCGTACGAAATTCAGAGACATGTTCCTGGCCGATTGATAGAGATAGCTCGACAGGCTTTCACCGATGCGGGTCTTACGTTTGTTTTCCCATAACTTCAAGAACAGTTCCTGCACAATATCCTCAGCGTCATGCCTGTTGTCCACGAGCTTTTCGACATACAGACACAAACGCGGATAATAGAGCGCAAACAACTGATTATAAGCCGAATCACCTTCGCTATCCCTAATATCTTCCCAATGTAAATCTCGTTTTTCCATTGACAATTATATTTTTCGGCACAAAGATAATAAATTATTATGAATTACAAAACATAAATTCTTTAATTATTTTTCGGATATCGTCCGGAGTATCGGCGATATGGCGGGCGCCGGACTGTTCGAGTTCTTCACGGGGACGGAAACCGTAGGTCACTCCTATTGATTCGACGCCGCTATTGATAGCGGTCTGCATATCGACACCCGAATCGCCGATATAGAGAGCCTCTTCGGGGGTGGCGACGGCCATTTCCAAGATTTCACGGACTATCGCCGGATCGGGCTTGGGCGGGAATCCTTCGCGCTGTCCGAGAACCGCAATAAAGCGGATAGAAGTGAAATAGAAGGCGATCAGTTTCTCGGTCGCCAATTGGTATTTATTCGATGCAACAGCGAGGGCTACGCCTTGCGACTGCAATGTTTCAAGCAGCTCGGGAATACCGGGATACGGGCAGGTATGGTCGGTGTTATGCTTGTCATAATATTCAAGGAACTTCGCACGCATATTAATTATATTATCTTCTTGCTTCCGACTTTCGGGCAGCGCGCGTTCAAAAAGTTTGTTTATGCCGTTACCCACGAAAAAACGGTAGGCTTCAATGGGATGCGTCGGGAAACCAAGTTGTTCGAGAGCATAATTTGTACTGTGGGCAAGGTCGGCGATAGTATTAAGCAAGGTTCCGTCCAAGTCGAAAATAACAAGTTTCAATTGCGGCATCTGTCAATATTTTCTATTGAATATTTCATTGTAAACAAAGGCTTTACACCAATCGTCGGCTGTCACGGGAAGGTCGTCTATAGTAACAACCGCCCGTTCTTCTTCGACGGCCAAAATAGGCGTAGCTTCCTCTTGTTTTGGGAAAAGCGAAGTATATGTCTGGTCAATGCTTTCAAGTATCTGCGGCTGACGTTTTTGCGGCTTTGTGCGCGGTTTGGGTTGTACGGGACGCTCGACAAAGGGCTTCGGACGAGGCTCCGCGGGTTCGAAAATCACTTCGCCCGGTCCTCTCTCGGCCGCCTTCTTGCGGTTCTTTCCAACCGAACCGATTACGCTGCTTATACCTGCGATAACAAGTAGGATAATATAAAAATAGTCGCCTAAATTTTCCATTTCAATTATGTTTAACCGATGCAAAGATAAAAGAAAGAATCGAATAAGCAAAATAATCGCTGCAAAAATTCGCCTTCTTGTCGAAATTTTTGTGCCGATACAAAATTATCATTATCTTTGCGGGCGTTAGATAACTATTAAATTTATTGAGAATATGAAAAGTATTTTTTCTTTAGCGTTTATTATATTAGTTTCCGTTGACGTCTCAGCGCAAACACCTTATTGGCAAGATATTCAGGTAGTTGAAGTAAATAAAGAGGCGCCGCGGACAGAATTTATGTCGTTCGACGACAAGACTTCGGCCATAGAAACTCCATTCGACAAAAGTCCTTATTATCAGTCGCTTAACGGAGTTTGGAAATTCTATTTCGTTGATTCCTACAAGGATTTGCCGGAGAACGTGACTGAGGCCGACGTCGATGTGGCTTCGTGGAAGGACATCAATGTGCCCGGTAACTGGGAAATACAGGGCTTTGGGACGGCTATTTACACTAACCACGGCTATGAATTTAAGGCTCGCAACCCGCAACCGCCGCTCCTGCCCGATGCGAATCCGGTTGGCGTTTACAGGCGCGACTTCGAGCTACCTCAAAATTGGGAAAATCGCGATATTTACCTGCATATCAGCGGTGCAAAATCAGGACTTTACGTCTATGTGAACGGCAAAGAGGTCGGGTATAGCGAGGATTCCAAAAATCCTGCTGAGTTCCTGATTAACAAGTATTTACTGGCAGGAAAGAACATATTGACCCTGAAAATATTCCGTTGGTCAACAGGCTCATATCTTGAATGTCAGGATTTTTGGCGTATAAGCGGGATTGAACGCGATGTTTATTTGTGGTCGCAGCCGAAAATTGCGGTCAACGACTTCAGGGTTATTTCGACGCTGGATGATGATTATAAGGACGGATTGCTGCGGCTTGCAGTGGATGTCAAGAATCATTCCCAGGAACTCAAAAATGTAACCGTAGAATATGAATTATCTGATAATAAGGGAATTAAAGCAGCATCGTCGGATAAAAAATTATGGGTCTCCGCCGAGACAGTGCAGACTTTTCCTTTCGAGACGACACTGAAAGACGTTGCAAAATGGAGCGCCGAATATCCGAATCTTTATCGCCTCCTGATAACGGTGAAAATAGACGGAAAGATAAGTGAGGTTGTGCCTTACACGGTCGGTTTCCGCAGGATTGAAATCAGGGAAATCGCGCAAAAAGACGCATCGGGACGCAATTATACGGTATTTCTATTCAACGGACAACCGATAAAGTTCAAGGGCGTCAATATCCATGAACATAACGAAGCGACAGGGCATTACGTCACGGAAGAGTTGATGCGGCGCGACTTCGAGTTGATGAAGCGGAACAATCTGAACGCCGTGCGCCTGTGCCATTACCCGCAAAGTCGGCGGTTTTATGAGCTTTGCGACGAGTACGGCCTGTATGTCTATGACGAAGCCAATATCGAATCGCACGGGATGTACTACGATTTGCGTAAAGGCGGCTCGCTCGGCAACAATCCGGAATGGCTCAAACCACACCTCGACCGCACGGCCAACATGTATGAGCGCAACAAAAACCACCCCTCGGTCACAATTTGGTCGCTTGGCAACGAGGCAGGCAACGGATATAATTTCTATCAGACTTACCTTTATATAAAAGAAAAAGAGCATGGAGGCATGGAACGCCCCGTCAACTACGAGCGCGCGCTCTGGGAATGGAATACCGACATGTACGTGCCGCAATATCCTTCGGCCGAATGGCTTGAACAGACCGGTCGCGAGGGCAGCGACCGCCCCGTTGTTCCATCCGAATACTCGCACGCAATGGGTAATTCGTCGGGTAATTTGTGGGATCAGTGGCGGGCGATCTATAAATATCCCAACCTCCAAGGCGGGTTTATTTGGGATTGGGTTGACCAGGGTTTGTTGCAAAAAGACGCTCAGGGGCGTCCATTTTGGGCTTACGGCGGTGATTTCGGCGTCAATCAGCCCAGCGACGGCAATTTCCTGTGCAATGGCCTCGTCAATCCCGACCGCACGCCTCATCCGGCGCTTACCGAAGTGAAATATGCTTATCAAAATGTCGGCTTTGAGTTACTCGACGCAGCTTCGGCGAAAATCAACATTACCAATCGTTTCTATTTCACGCCTTTAGACAGCAAATATGCTATTATCGGCAGTCTATATGAAAACGGCAAGTTGCTTAAAACAAAAAGAATAAGCCTGAACCTGAAGCCGCAGACGACGGCCGAAATTGGAGATTTCGGGGATTTTGTCAAAGAGATCCGCGGCGACGGCGAGTATTTCCTTAATCTATCGGTTGTTTCGACAGTCGGCGGCGACTTGGTTCCGGCTGGTCATGTCATCGCCTACGAGCAGTTCCCGCTGACATCCGGCGTGAATACCGCAAAGAAAGCCTACAATGCCTCCGGCGCTAAGTTAACCGTTTCCGAAACAAACGATGTCATTACCGTTTCTTCGTCAAAAGTCAGCTTCGTTTTTGATAAGAAATCCGGTTTGGTGACATCATACAAAGTCGGTGGCACGGAATATTTCCGCGATGGCTTCGGCCTGCAACCCAATTTCTGGCGTGGACCAACAGACAACGACTACGGTAACGGAGGCCCGCAACGCGAACAGATCTGGAAGCAGAGCGGCAGAAACTTCAACGTAACGAATGTCGTAGCCGACATAGAGAACGGAAACGCCTTATTGACGACGACCTATCAGCTACCGGCAGATAATACTTATATAATTGATTATAAGATATATCCGAGCGGAACGGTGAATGTCGAAGCGCGTTTCACACCGGCAAGTAAACCGGCCGCAGCCACCGAAGTTTCGGAGGCGACACGCACGGCCACATTCTCTCCCGGCGGAAGGCGTCGGGAGGCTTCGGTTCTCAACGTGCCCCGCATAGGAGTCCGTTTCCGCCTGCCCGCCGCGATGAACACCATAAACTACTATGGCCGCGGCCCTGAAGAAAACTATTGGGATCGCAAGACCGGTTCGCTCGTCGGTCTGTATAAAACGACCGCCGACGAGATGTATTTCCCATACGTCCGCCCGCAGGAAAACGGCCACCACTGCGACACGCGATGGCTCACACTGACTGCCGGCGCCGGTAAAGGCTTGCTCATCGTCGCCGATAGCCTCATTGAGTTCAACGCCTTGCGTAATTCCGTCGAGGATTTCGATGATGAAGAATATGCCGATCTGCCTCGCCAATGGAATAACTTTACGCCCGAAATGATTGCCAACCACAACGACGCGGAAGCTAAGAACCGCCTGCGCCGACAGACGCATATAAATAACATCTCTCCACGTGATTTCGTAGAAGTCTGTATCGACTACAAACAGCAAGGCCTCGCCGGATACAACTCGTGGGGAGCGCGCCCCGAACCGGCATATTCGCTACCCACAGACCGCGAATACAAATGGGGATTCACCCTTGTACCCGTCGAAAAAGCATCGGAAGGAACGGAGAAAAGCAAGTACTCATATTAGATTTTTAGGATTTTTTATGTTAAAATTCCAAATATTTCGCCTAAAACTATGCTATTTTGAAAATTATGCTTATCTTTGCAGGTCAAAGTTATTATAATGGACAGGCTTGTAGAACATATTGAGCGGTTGTTATTACTGCATGATTGCGTGATAATACCTGATTTTGGGGGATTTGTCCTTCAGAAGATACCTGTTGTTTACACCGGCGACGAGCACTCGTTCACTCCGGCGCGCAATGAGATTGTCTTCAACCCAACGCTTGTTCATAACGACGGACTGCTTGTCGAGGCTTACATGAAAAGTTTAGGGGTTGATTTCGACCGTGCAGGACTGCTTGTTCGCCTTGATATAGCATCAATGAAAGAACAACTCAAAAACGACGAGGAATTTCAACTTGGCTCACTCGGGCTGTTTATGAAAGAAGAAGACCGCATCATTTATGTTCCCGGCAAGGATAGCGATGCGACATTCAGCGCGTCCTCGTATGGCTTGCCGATATTTCATTTCCTCCCACTCACAGCCCGTAAAGTCGTTACCAATAATGCCGTCGTCACGGAAGAACCGGTCAGTAAACCGCCGGTACGTAATAAGAATGTTGTCTATAATATTCCCATTACCCGTACTTTCCTGCGGATTGCGGCTTTAGCTGCGGCGGCTGTTGTGCTTTTCCTGTTGATATCTTCGCCGGTTAAAGACGTCAATAATTCATCGTATCCGGCAAGTTTTATACCCAGTGAACTGATGCCTAAGATGACGACGGAGGTTTCGACCGAAACGCCGTCGGACGAACAGGCAACGGAGGAGGCGCCCACAAAGGCCGCCGTTAGAACCCCGGCTAATGTAGATTGGCCGATGGATACTAAAAAAGCCAAGCCCGAAACGTCGAAAACAACGGTCAAACCGGATCCGACCCCCTCGACGACTACAAAACCGGAGACTTCGGCCACAACAACCGCTGCAACAGCTGTTAGCAAACCCTATTACGTTATCATCGGCAGTTTTGCAAATCGCACACAGGCAAACAGTTACATCAAACGATTGAAGGGAAATGAGGCTTCGACGGCTAAATTACTGATTAAAGATGGGCGTGTAAGGGTTTACACACAGCAATTCCCAAGCGAAGAAGCGGCGCAAACCTATGTGACACAGTTGCGAAAAAATCCCAAACATGCACAAGCGTGGATATATAAAAGTAAATAAATATGGAACATGAAAAGAATCGGAACATAGCAAGGGAATGAAATTAAGAGAGTTATATAATACAAACATAAAAAAGTCAACAATTTAATTTATGGCAGAAGCAAAAGAAAAGTTATTCTCGGAGTTTCCGCCCGTATCTGCTACCGAGTGGATTGAAAAGGTCACGTCTGACCTTAAGGGTGCGCCTTACGAGAAAAAGATGATTTGGAAGACCGGCGATGGGTTCGAGGCAAACCCGTTCTACACCGCCGAAGACATTGAGGGATTACCGGCCGTACGGTCGCTTCCCGGCGAGTTCCCGTTTGTGCGCGGAACGAAAGTTTGTAACCATTGGCTTGTAAGACAAGACATTGATGTTGAGTGCTTTAAGTCGGCCAACGAAAAGGCTAAGAAGTTGATTGCCGAAAGCGGCGTCACTTCGTTAGGATTCCATTTCGGAGGCGACAAAGTTAGCGCCGAAAATCTTGAGACGCTACTCTACGGGATTTCCCCCGAAGCTGTCGAACTCAACTTCAAGACATGTAACTGCAAGGCCGTTGAACTTATCGGTATCTTAGCCGAAGTCTATAAGAAAAAAGGCGTGGATACGGACAAATGCAAGGGATCGGTCGGTTACAACCCTTTCAAGAAGCCGCTTATTCGTGGCGTCAAGTTGCCGGAGAATTGGGTCGATGCAGCAGTCGAGGTTCTGAAAGCCGGCGCAAGTTTGCCGAAATACCGCGTCCTCGCTGTTGATGCGACTTATTTCAACGACGCAGGTTCGTACATCACGCAGGAATTAGGTTACGCGCTGGCAAATGGCGCCGACCTGCTCTCCAAATTGAGCGATGCCGGAATCCCCGTTGATAAGGTAGCTAAGAAGATAAAATTCAACTTCGGCATCACGTCGAACTACTTTATGGAGATAGCGAAATTTCGCGCCGCCCGCTGGCTTTGGGCGGAAATTGTCAACGCCTGCAAGCCCGTAAGCGATTGTGGCTGCGACAATTACAAGAAGATCAACATAAACGCCCGCACGTCGGAGTGGAATCTCACAATTTTCGACGCTTATGTCAACTTGCTCCGCACACAAACCGAAACAATGTCGGCAGCTATTGCGGGCGTCGATTCGATTTCCGTTTCGCCGCACGACTTGGCATACAAGAAACCGGACGAGTTTTCGGAACGCATAGCACGCAATCAACAGTTGATACTCAAGGAAGAATGTCATTTCGACAAGATAATCGACGTTGCCGGAGGCTCATACTATATCGAATCGTTGACCCATTCGGTCGCCGGCGTCGCGTGGAAACTATTCCTCGAAGTCGAAGACAAGGGCGGTTTTGCCGCCGTTGCAAACAGCGGCGAAGTGCAGACAGCCATCAATGAATCGAACAAAGCTCGACATAAACAGGTCGCCACGCGCCGCCTGACCTTGCTCGGCACCAACCAGTTCCCGAATTTCACCGAAATTGCAGGCGATAAAATCGTCGGCAAATGCGACAATTCTTGCGGAGACGACGAAAAAGAAGAGATCACTAAACTCGACTTCTCGCGCGGCGCCTCCGAATTTGAAAGCCTGCGCATCGCAACCGAAAAGAGCGGCAAACGGCCTAAAGTCTTCATGCTCACAATAGGCAACCTTGCCATGCGCCTCGCCCGCTCACAGTTCTCAAGCAATTTCTTCGCCTGTGCAGGATATGAAATCATCGACAATCTCGGCTTCGAGACAGTAGCAGAAGGCATCAACGCCGCCCGCGCGAAGAAAGCCGACATAATTGTCATCTGCTCAAGCGACGAAGAATACGCCGTATATGCCCCCGAAGCATACAAACTTATCGAAGGAGGCAAGAAAATTTTCGTCGTTGCAGGCGCGCCTGAATGTGCGGAAGACCTCAAAGCGCAAGGCATAACGAATTTTATCAACATCAAAAGCAATGTCCTCGAGACTTTGCAGTGGTTTAACGAAAAATTGAACATTGGGAAATGAAGCCGAATTATAAGAACATAGATATTAATGCCGGTTTCGCTGCCAACAATGCGGCGGAATGGGCGAAAACGAACGGCATAAAAGCCGATTGGAACACCCCTGAACAGATTCAGGTCAAGTCAGTTTACACTAAGGAAGATCTCGAAGGAATGGAGCATCTGCACTATGCCGCCGGAATACCGCCATACTTGCGCGGCCCATACAGCGGAATGTATGTGATGCGCCCGTGGACGATTCGCCAATACGCAGGCTTCTCGACGGCCGAAGAATCGAACGCCTTCTACCGCCGCAACCTTGCATCGGGACAGAAAGGCCTGTCGGTAGCCTTCGACCTCCCGACACACCGCGGTTACAACGCCGACAACCCCCGCGTAGTGGGCGATGTCGGCAAGGCAGGCGTGTCAATCTGCTCACTCGAAGACATGAAAGTCCTCTTCGACGGGATCCCCCTGAGCAAGATGTCGGTCTCGATGACGATGAATGGCGCCGTACTGCCGATCCTCGCTTTCTACATCAACGCCGGCCTTGAGCAGGGCGCCAAACTTGAGGAAATGCAGGGCACAATCCAAAACGATATTTTGAAAGAGTTTATGGTGCGCAACACCTACATCTATCCTCCCGAATTTTCGATGCGTATTATCGCCGATATCTTCGAATATACCTCGCAGAATATGCCGAAATTCAATTCGATTTCTATTTCGGGATACCACATGCAGGAAGCCGGCGCAACAGCCGACATCGAAATGGCTTATACCCTCTCGGACGGCATGGAATATCTTCGCGCCGGTATAAATGCCGGTATCGACGTTGACGCCTTCGCACCGCGCCTGTCGTTCTTCTGGGCTATCGGCATGAACCATTTCATGGAAATAGCAAAGATGCGCGCGGCACGTATGCTATGGGCGAAGATAGTAAAGAGTTTCGGAGCCAAGAATCCCAAGTCACTCGCGTTGCGCACCCATTGCCAGACATCGGGCTGGTCGCTTACCGAGCAAGACCCCTTCAACAACGTCGGACGTACTTGTATTGAAGCCATGGCCGCCGCCCTCGGGCACACGCAGTCGCTTCATACTAACGCCCTCGACGAAGCCATTGCCTTGCCTACCGATTTCTCAGCTCGCATCGCCCGTAACACCCAAATTTACATCCAGGAAGAGACGCAAATCTGTAAAGGCATCGACCCGTGGGCCGGTTCGTATTATGTCGAGACGCTGACTAACGAGTTGGTACACAAGGGATGGGCGCTTATTCAGGAAATCGAAAGCATGGGCGGTATGGCGAAAGCTATTGAGACCGGCATCCCCAAGATGCGTATCGAAGAGGCTGCCGCCCGCACACAAGCGCGTATTGATTCCGGCATACAGACAATTGTCGGCGTTAACAAATACCGACTTGAGAAAGAAGATCCTATCGACATTCTCGAAATCGACAATACGGCCGTTCGCGAACAACAAATCCAGCGACTGAAAGACTTGCGGGCTAACCGCGATGAAACAGCCGTCAAAAAGGCGCTTGCCGACATTACGGAGGCTGTCCGGACGAAGTCGGGCAATTTGCTTGACCTGGCCGTCAAGGCCGCCGGCGTCCGCGCTTCGTTGGGCGAGATTTCAGATGCCTGCGAGGAAATTGCAGGCCGTTATAAAGCAATAATCAGAACAATTTCAGGAGTGTATTCATCAGAGACAATGAACGACAGTGATTTTGCGCGCGCCGGTGAATTAGCCGACGAGTTCGCAAAGAAAGAAGGGCGCCAGCCTCGTATAATGATAGCCAAAATGGGGCAGGACGGCCATGACCGCGGCGCCAAAGTAGTAGCAACCGGCTATGCCGACTGCGGCTTCGACGTTGACATGGGGCCGCTGTTCCAAACCCCGGAGGAAGCTGCCAGACAGGCCGTCGAAAACGATGTCCACGTACTTGGCGTATCGTCGCTCGCGGCTGGGCATAAGACGCTTATACCGCAGGTAATAAGCGAATTACAGCGCCTCGGACGTCCCGATATCATCGTGGTTGCCGGCGGTGTAATCCCTCCGCAAGACTACGATTTCCTCTACAAAGCAGGCGTTGCCGCTATTTATGGCCCCGGTACGTCCGTCGCCAAGGCCGCTTGTCAGATACTCGAAATCTTACTCGGAGAGTAATTACCTAACAGTGGCGATGCAGCCATATAAGAAAATAACTATCTCAGGAATAGGCGAAATCTTTCTGCGACGAAATCCTAACGCACGGCATTATTCGTTGCGCGTGGACAGCGGAAAGGTTTTCGCTACTATTCCACGTGGCGGCAAAGAGGACGAAATGATAGATTTCATCAATTCAAAACATAACCGCATACGGCAAATGCTGCAAAAATCGCCCGAACGACCCATGCTTAACGAAAACACTGATTTTAAAGCCACTACATTCAGCATGAAAATATGCCGGATAAACCAACCCAACATATATGCCGCATTGAAAAATGACGTTCTGACAATTTTATGCCCCGAAACGATTGATTTTTCAGCAACGCATATTCAGGAAAAACTATGGAAAATCATTGAAGGCGCTCTCCGTCACGAAGCTAAACGGCTGCTGCCCATACGTTTGAAGGAACTCGCCGATAAGCACAACTTCAAATATTCAGCCGTAAAAATCAATAACAGCCGTACACATTGGGGTAGTTGCACCGCCAAATGCAACATCAACCTTTCTCTCTCGCTAATGCTGTTGCCGCAGCATCTCATTGATTATGTGCTGATTCACGAATTATGCCATACCGTAGAGATGAACCATGGCAATCACTTTCACGCCATCTTGGACAAAGCGACAGATGGCAAAGCCGAAGTTCTCCGCAAAGAATTAAAAACTCATAAAATGCTGTGAATAAATGAGATACGAAATAAAAAGCCGCTTCATTAAGGCTTGGCGCGAATCCAGTCCGAAAGCATTCAAAATAGCTTTGTGGATGATAAAACTGACCGTAATAGTCTCGTTTGCAGTCGAACTAATGCGCTATTTCGGCATAATACGGTGGATGTCCGAAAGCCTCTCACCGATTTTCCAACTCATCGGCCTGCCCGGAGAAGCCTCGCTTGCTTTCCTGACCGGCTATTTCGTCAATGTCTATGGAGCGATAGCCGTCATTGGCACCCTTACTTTGACCGTCAGGGAAACAACGATCCTCGGCATCATGGTGCTTTGCGCCCACAACATGCTGATAGAGACCGCCGTACAGCAAAAAACAGGCTCTTCGCTTGTCCGCATGTTCATACTGCGTACCCTTGGCGCCTTGCTTGGCGGCTTCATAGCGCACCTGCTCATGCCAGCCGAAACAACCTCTATTACCCACGAAACGGTACAAACAGCCTCCATGACACTGCAAACAATTGCTATAAACTGGTTGCTTTCAACCCTGTGGCTCACAGTCAGAATGTTTGTTTTTATCATCGCTCTTTCTTACATGCAACGCTTGCTGTCGGAGTTCGGCGTCATCACCTTGCTATCGAAATTTTTACGTCCTTTCCTGAAGATATTCGGCTTACCGGCAAAAACGTCCTTCCTCTGGATAGTCGCTAATGTCCTCGGCCTTGCTTATGGCGCCGCCGTGATGCTCGAAGAGACACAAGAGGGTAAAATCGACCGCCGCGACGCCGACTTGCTGAACCACCACATTGCCGTCTCCCACAGCAACTTCGAAGATCTGTTGCTCATGGTTGCTTTCGGCGCCTCAATAGGCTGGTTGCTGCTTGTTCGCTTAGCTCTCGCCTTCGTTTATGTATGGGAACGGCGATTAGAATCAAAAATGCACTTGTATATGTCCTCTTTATTTAGTATCTTTGTCGCGATTTTACTTATTATGACAAATTAATTTATTATATAAAAATATGGCAACAGTAATTATTATGCCCAAGCAAGGGCAATCGGTAGAGAGTTGTATTCTGACCGAATTAAAAAAGAAAAAAGGCGATACGGTCGCCGTTGGTGAAGTTTTGTTTTCGTACGAGACCGACAAGGCCTCGTTTGAAGAAGAAGCGAAAGTGGCCGGTACGGTGCTGGATGTGTTTTTTGCCGAAGGCGACGAGATCCCGGTGCTGACAAATGTGATGGTCATCGGCGAAGTCGGCGAGGATTATTCGGCGCTCGTGGGCGGCGCGACGGGTTCGGCGGTTGCTTCAGCGGTTGCGAAAACTCCGGCGGGTTCGACCGATTCGACGGTTTCAGGAGATAATGAGGCGTCGGAAAAACCTTCCATCCCGGATGTTCCCAATCCTTCCATCCCTCAATCCTTCAATCCTTCGACCTCCTCCAAACAATCTCCGGTCTCCCCCCGCGCCAAGTCGCTGGCAGAGAAACATGCTATCGTTGCCGAAACGCTTGAAGGCAGCGGCCCCGGCGGGCGCGTGATAGAGCGCGATGTGAAAGCCGCCATTGAAGCCGCACCCAAAGTTACCCCGCTAGCAAAGGCGATTATCAACGCAACCGGCGCTCAGAAACCCGAAACAGGCACAGGTCCGGCTGGCGCAGTCAGAGGCGCAGACGTCACGGCAGCGATGCAAAATCCGGTTTATACCGCCGACAGCGAGGTCAAACCGCTGACTAACATGCGCAAAATCATCGCTAAAGCCATGCACGCCTCGCTGCAGAATTCGGCGCAGTTGACCCACCATCTCGGAGCCGACGCCCGTCGCATCATGGCTCTGCGCAAACGCATCAAACAGGCGCTCAAGGACGGTTATCCTACCGACATCACGCTCAACGACATGGTTTGCTATGCCGTTATTCGCGCCCTGAAGCAGTTCCCGCAGGTCAACGCTCATTTCCTCGGCGACAGCATCCGCTATTTCCACAAGGTACATCTCGGTCTGGCTGTTGACACCGAACGCGGGCTGATGGTGCCTACCGTCCGCAACGCTGACGACCTCTCAATAGCGGGCTTGGCAAACCAGTTGAAAGAAGTGGCCAACGCCTGCAAGAAAGGAGGCATTGCACCCGATTTGCTTTCGCCGGAAGCAGCGTCGTTCACCGTCTCCAATCTCGGTAACTATGGCGTAGAGATCTTCACGCCAGTCATCAACCTCCCGCAGGCAGCAATACTCGGCGTCAACACCATCGTCCCGCGTCCTAAAGACCTCGGCGACGGCATTTACGGCTTCGTCCCCTACATGGGCTTGAGCCTGACTTACGACCACCGCGCCCTCGACGGCGGCGAAGCAACCCGCTTCCTGAAACAGATTGCAGTCGAAATTGAGAATTTGGAGATTGAAATCGGCTGATTTTCAAAGACAATAATGACGACAAAGCACACAATAATCAATGGCGACAGCCGCATGATGAGCGAGTTAGAGGCACGGTCGGTGCATCTGATTATCACTTCGCCGCCCTATTGGCAGTTGAAAGACTATGGTTCTGACCGCCAAATAGGCTTCAACGACAGTTACGAGAGTTACATCAACAACCTCAACCTCGTATGGTCGGAGTGTTATCGCGTCTTGCACGACGGTTGCCGTTTGTGCATCAACATTGGCGACCAGTTCGCACGGTCGGTTTATTATGGCAGATACAAAGTTATCCCAATTCACTCCGAAATTATAAAGTTCTGTGAAACAATCGGTTTTGATTTTATGGGGCAGATTATCTGGCAAAAGCAAACGACGATGAACACGTCGGGCGGCGGCGCGGTGATGGGCAGTTTTCCTCACCCGCGCAACGGAATTGTGAAACTTGATTTTGAATATATTTTGCTTTTCAAAAAACAGGGCAATGCGCCTAAACCCATAGCCGAGCAAAAAGCCGCATCCGCAATGACCAACGAGGAATGGAACACATATTTTAATGGGCATTGGTATTTCAACGGAGCAAAACAGGAAGGACATCTCGCGATGTTTCCCGAAGAATTGCCGCACCGCTTAATCAAAATGTTTTCGTTCCCCGAAGAAACTGTGTTAGACCCGTTTATGGGTAGCGGCACTACAGCATTGGCGGCAAAAAAACTCAGTCGCAATTCAGTAGGCTACGAAATAAATCCTGATTTTATTCCGCTGATAAAATACAAAATCGGCGGCGACGATGTTTTTAGTAAGGCGGAAATAGAGATTGTCGAGCAGCGTCATTGCGGGCTTGACCCGCAATCCCCCGAATATTGGAATGAAAAAATCAACCAACTGCCGTACCAATTCGTTGATACCCATAAAATTGACAAAAAGATAGACGTCAAAAAGTTGCAGTTCGGCTCAAAAATCGACAGCAATTCCGGCAAGCGTGAAGAATACTTTACGGTAAAAGAAATCATCAGCCCCGAACTTATTAAACTGAATAACGATTTGATTATCCGCCTGATAGGAATAAAACAAAATCCGCAAATCAACGGTCAAGCAACCGACTATCTCAAAAACAAACTACGCGGACAGCGCGTCTTCCTAAAATACGACGAACAAAAATACGACAGCCAAAACCA
>JAISUX010000028.1 GCA_031271805.1 Tannerella sp. | reverse complement strand
GACAAGGTCGCAAAAGCTCTTTGAAACCGCCCCAAGTCGTACCCCATAAGGCTGATGATTTGTGCTATATTACTGTATTACAAATGTTTATGCAAATTAATAACAAACCTAACAGGTTTTGAAAACCTGTTAGGTTTAGTTTACGCACTACGTCAATGCGAGGAACGAAGCAATCTACCGACTTTGATAATCTGCTGTAAGTCATAGTTGTACAATTACAATGGTGATTTACAGCGCAATCCTGAACTTAAAGACCGTATCGCCCATCTGTATAATGTCGCCATCGTGCAGTTCAGGCGTTTCGTGTCTGATGTCATTCCCGTTCACGATAGTACCGCGAGTTGACTCATCCTTGATATCAAAATAGTTATTCCGAAACAGGATAGTCGCATGTTTACGCGACATCGTGGGGTCATCGGGTACTGTTATGTTACAGTCGCTGTCGCGACCTATAACATTCCAGCCCTCATAGATGCGGAAATCCACACCTGTCGGCTCGATGGTGTACGACACTAACCAACCAACAAGTTTGGGCTGCTCACGGTAGCGTCGTTGCGGTGGGTAGAACGTTTCACGCCCGCCTTCCGGCACTTCCACAGGCGGCGGGTCGTCTACAAATTTCGTCCTGTCGTTTTTAACAGACTCACCACCGTCGGTCTCAACCAACCTCGTCTTCTTTTCGCCAACAGAGTTCTCGTTGTCAAGTTCGGTCGGCTTGTCGTCTTGGACAGTAGGCTTCACATCTTGTATAACCGTTACTGCATCCGATTTGCAAAAATTACAGGCGGACAGATTTGACTTGTAATAATGCCCTTTCTCGCATTTCTTAAATTCAATGCTCATAAATAGTAGTGTTTGATTGCCTTCCTGCACCCTTTGGTTGGCGTTAATACATAAAAAGCGTGGGTGCCTATAAGTTGTCTATCTACCCAAAGGCTCTGCCAGCCCATTCTACTAATGATAGACAACAGGCACCCACGCTCTATATATAGATCAACAGCGAGTGCTGTCAACTACATAACGGACACGTGGGCATTCTGTTGCTAATTATCTACGTAGAATTATAATCGGCAGATTATTGGGTGTAGATAATGTTACTTAAAAACGCTTTATGCTCTAAACTGTCTGCTCCTACATCCCGACACTTCGGGCGTTTTTTGTATCAGACCAACTGCAAAAATAGCACATAATTTTCAGACCGCGAAATTTTTTGTCGAAAATTTTATGGAAACTTTGAAGTTTTTTTGAAATTGTAGTGTTGGTGCGGTAAGTTAAAAAGTAATGAGTAGCGCAAATTATTACAATATTTATATTTTTGTATTATTATATTCCGTAGGCGTCATGCCATAGACAATGCGAAAACATTTCGTAAAGTAGGCCGGCGACGTAAAGCCGGTTTGATATGCTATCTCGCTGATTGTAAGGGCATTTTGACGTATCAGCAGAGCGGCTTTATTTAAGCGGTAATTACGTAGAAAGTCAATCGGCGTGATACCGGTAAGTTCTTTGATTTTCCGGTGAAGGTGTCCGCGCGAAAGCCCTAAAGTATCGCTCAAACGTTCGATATTGTATTCCGAATCGGCATAGACTTCCTCAATTTTTACAAGGAAACGCCGCAGGAACATATCGTCGATATTATCGGCCTTTTCAGGCTCGGCTAAAAGCAAATGATTGTCCTGAAGCCTCCGCAACAACTGTTCACGAAGGCGTTTTCGTTCTTCCAACAGCCTGATTATCTTAATTTTGACATAAGGGACATGAAAGGGTTTGTGAATATAGCTGTCGGCGCCGAGCGATATCCCGAATGTGCGTTGCCGTTCGTCGGTAAGGGCTGTCAGAAGTATTACCGGTATGTGGCTGAACGACAGGTTGGTCTTAATGAAGCGGCAGAGTTCAAAACCGCTCATGTCGGGCATCATCACATCGCTCAAAACCAACGAGACGTTCTCGCGCTCCAAAGCAGCGACGGCTTCTTTTCCGTTCGACGCGGAAATAACGGCAAACTGATTGCTTAATTCCGCTTCAAGATAGGCGCGTACCTCGTCGTCGTCTTCAACTACCAAAACGGTATATGGGTATTCATGCGACAGCAATTCGTCGATTTCCGATTCGTCCAAATTTGAGGCTTCGTATGAGAGCGGCGTAACATCATATTCGGTCGATTCGTTGGCCGTCAAATGCTCGCGCCCCTTCAAAAGGCTGATAATAAAGCATGTACCTACGCCGAGTTCGCTTTTTACCGCGATCGTTCCTTTGTGCATATTCACATATTCATTGGCAATATGCAGCCCGATACCCGTTCCGCCCGACTGCTTTCCGGTATAGAAACGATCGAACAGATACGGTAAGTTTTCTTCGCTTATCCCACAGCCATTGTCTTCAATTGCGACGTCGATCGTCTCGCCATTCTCCGAAACACGGACGTTTATCGTGCCGTTTTCGGGCGTGAATTTGAACGCGTTCGACAGGATATTAACGAAAACCTTCTCCATCATATCGGCGTCGAGCCAAAGCCGACTATCGGAAACATCGGACTGAAACGTGTAAGCAATGCCTCGCACCGACACCATACTATCGAAATATGCCATAACCTCGCGGACAAAATTGACAATATCAACTTCACGGATTTTCATCCTGACTTGCTTATTTTCTATCTTCCTAAAGTCAAGCATCTGGTTGATTACCCTCAAAAGGCGTTCCGAGTTTTTGCGGATAAGCAACAAATCCGGCAATAATGACGAGCCTTGAGACATCGAAATAATCTTGTTGAGCGGCGAAAGTATCAGCGTAAGAGGCGTGCGCACTTCGTGCGAAACGTTTGTGAAAAACTGCAATTTCTGCGCCGTAACATTTTGTATCTCTGCGTTGAGGGCTACCAATTTATGGCGCTGTTCCTCCTCTTTCGCGTTTATTTCATGAAGGGCGGTATTCGCATGTTTCAACTTACGATTAATCCGGAAAGCATAGACGGTCAGGATGATGAATGCAATCATCAACACCGAAATCAGCAACAACGAGTTTTGCAAGAACGTAAAGCGGTCTAACAACATATTGATACGCGAAAGTTGCGTCTCAATCCTTTGCTGGTAATTGACTAATTGCTGTGATTGCAACAACAAAGTGCTTGCTATAGACTTATCCACAAGCGCAGTCTGAAGCGGGATAAAGCGATCAACCGGCTTACCTTCGGCAATATTTACCGCTGCACGAATAATCTGTTCGCCTCCGGTCGGATATAAAAACGACGTATTAATCCGGCCATCTGCAATGGCTTCCAATCCGGCTCCGGGAACAGCATCCACACCGATAATATGAAGTTTTTTACCGCCGACAGAATCTTGTTTAACAAAAAATTCGCGAGCAGCAATAGCCATCATATCATTGTGGGCATATACAAAATCAATTTTTTCCGGCAATGCCATCCGCGATATTCGAACCGAGGCCGTATCATAGCGCCATTCGCCTTCTATCGTGACAAAAGTAATATCCGGACGATGTTTCAACGCTTCCAAAAAACCTTCATGACGCTCCTGCGCCGGCGAGGATGTGGCTAATCCCCAGATTTCAAGGATTACGGCATTCTCAGGCAAATAATCCGATGCGTAACGCCCGGCGCTTAAGCCTATCTCGTAATTACTCGCCCCGACAAATGTAGTGTATAACTCGGTATTAACTTTCCTGTCGGTAATGATTGTAGGTATGCCAGCCTTGTATGCTTCCTCGGCCACCGGCGTGAGCTGCTCGGATTCGTTCGGTGAAATTATCAGGACATCAACTTTCATCCCGATTAATTCGCGAATTTGTTCTATCTGCTGTTTATTGTTTGTATCGGCATTACGCAAAATCAAATCTATATTGTCGTAATTCGATACTTCAATCTGGGTCTCGCGAATCATCGTTTGTCGCCACGCATCGTCAAGCATACATTGCGACAAGCCGATAACAATCTTCTTTTCCTTGGCCTCATAAGTGCACTGCAGGAAAAGAAATATAACCGCAACAGGCAATAAAAAAAGTGTTTTTCTGATCATATCCCGACATATATTTGTTATCACACATTGAAGCGGAAGTGCATGATGTCGCCGTCCCGGACGATGTAGTCCTTGCCTTCGACATTCATTTTGCCGGCCTCTTTGACCGCGGCTTCGGAACCGTAGGCGATGTAATCGGCGTACTTGATGACTTCGGCGCGGATAAAGCCTTTCTCGAAGTCGGTATGTATAACGCCGGCGCATTGCGGAGCTTTACTGCCCTTGCGATATGTCCAGGCACGCACTTCCTGGGGGCCGGCGGTCAGAAATGTCTCCAAATCAAGCAGTTTATAGGCAGCTTTTATCAATCGGTTGACACCCGATTCCGTCAATCCTATCTCCTTGAGAAACATTTCCCGCTCTTCGTAAGTATCCAGCTCGGCGATCTCGCCTTCAATCTTTGCCGCTACGACAAGGATTTCAGCGCCTTCCGAGATGGTCGCGGCACGCAAAAGCTCGACATAGTTGTTCCCGGTAACAGCGCTTCCTTCGTCAACATTGCAGACATACAACACAGGCTTTGCGGTCAAAAGAAACAGGTCGTGAGCGATTTTTTGTTCGTCCTTAGTCTCAAAACCGACCGTCCTTGCGTTAAATCCGCGTTCAAGCGCATCTTTATACTTCGACAGCACATCAAAAGCCAACTTTGCCGACTTATCGCCACCTGTTTGCGCCTGCTTCTGTATCTTGGCAATACGGCTTTCTATCGTTTCCAAGTCCTTGATTTGTAGTTCGGCGTCTATGATTTCCTTATCGCGTACCGGATTTACGCTGCCATCAACATGCACCACATTTGCATCGTCAAAGCAACGAAGTACGTGTATTATTGCATCCGTTTCGCGAATATTGGCGAGAAACTTGTTCCCAAGCCCCTCCCCTTTGCTCGCACCCTTAACCAAACCGGCTATATCGACAATCTCAACCGTAGTAGGCACGATTTTTTCGGGGTGTACTAACTCGGCCAATTTCGTCAGCCGCTCATCGGGCACGGTAATCACGCCCACATTAGGCTCAATCGTACAAAAAGGAAAATTAGCCGCCTGCGCCTTGGCATTCGACAAACAATTAAACAAAGTTGACTTTCCCACATTCGGAAGCCCTACAATTCCACATTTTAATGACATAATTCTAAAATTTCTGCCGCAAAGGTACGAAAAGACCGCCTTTAATGAAAATTTTCTCCGTTTTTTTAATCGGGTTCATCGGCATCATTGGCGATTTTGAGGCGGTCGATGACGAAAAAGATGACGCCGAGAGCCATTCCGACAATAGTAGCCAAACACATTCCGGTGAGCTTAACATCTCCGAGTTGTACATATACGCCGGATAAACCTACCACAAATATAACGGCTGTCATGACAAGGTTGCGCGCCTCGGCGTAGTTAACCTTGCGATCTACTATCAAACGGATTCCCGAAGCCCCGATCATGCCGTAAAGCAGGAAACTGATCCCTCCCATAACCGGGCCGGGTATCGAATTTATCAGCGCCGAAGCCGGAGCAAAGAACGCCAAAAGTATCGAAATGACCGCCGCTCCACCGATAACCCATACGCTATATACCTTTGTGATAGCCATTACACCGATGTTTTCGCCGTATGTGGTCGTCGGCACCGAACCACACAAGCCCGATAAAGTCGTTGATATGCCATCCGAAAGCAATGTCCGATGCAGACCGGGGTCTTTCAGCAAGTCGCGCTCAACGATTGCGCTTGTAACAACCTGATGCCCAATGTGTTCCGAAATTACGACCAACGAGGCCGGAACAATAATCAATATCGCTTCGAGGCTGAATTTCGGGATCATGAAATTGGGTAACGCGAAAACACCGGCATTCACCACCCCCGAAAAATCGACAAGACCCATGAACAGCGCGACGAGATAACCGGTGATTATTGCTATAAGAATCGAAATGGCAGCCGCAAAACCCCTGAACAGCACTTGGCCGAACACCGCAAACGCAATCGTTACAATAAACACAATTACGAACTGCGGATTTATTTCGGTATATGTCTCGCTCAGGATAAGTCCGCCGTTTTTGGCCGCCGTCCCCGCAAGTTCAAGTCCGATTAGCGCAACAACCGGCCCCATAGCAGCCGGCGGCAAGACTATGTCTATCCATTTTGTCCCTACAAACTTTATCGCAATCGCAACGACCGCAAAAATTAAGCCCGTAACAACGAATCCACCGAGGGCATACTGATAGCCATAATTAGGGTTAGCCAACAATATAAACGTCGGCGACAGGAACGCAAAACTCGAACCTAAATAAGCGGGCGCCCTACCCTTCGTTATAAAAATGAAAATCAGCGTTCCTACACCGTTCATCAACAACACTATCGCCGCATTTATTCCAAATAGCCACGGCACTAAAACCGAAGCGCTGAACATGGCAAAAGTATGTTGGATACTCAACGGTATGCCCTTCAACAAAGGCACACGTTCTTCTATTTGAATGATTTTTCCTTTCATATATCGAATTTTACTTTGTCCCGAAAATTCTATCTCCCGCATCCCCAAGACCCGGAAGTATATAGGCATTCTCATCAAGTCCCTCGTCGTAAGCGGCAACATAGATGTCCACATCGGGATGCTCCGACTGCACTTTTTGTACTCCGTCGGGCGCAGCGACAAGGCACATCAGTCGTATCGAGCCACATCCGTTATCTTTTAAAAGCCTGATTGCGTCCGAAGCGCTGCCACCCGTCGCAAGCATCGGATCGCAGACAATGACCTCCCTTTGCTCAATGTCGAACGGTAATTTGCTGTAATAAAACACCGGTTTGTAAGTCTCATGATCGCGATACAAGCCTATGTGCCCGACTTTAGCGACAGGCAACAGGCTCAGCAAACCGTCAACCATTCCCAAACCCGCTCGCAGAATCGGAATAATCGCAACCTTTTTTCCGCTTATGACTTTAGATTTCATTTTTGCCATCGGCGTTTCGATTTCGATTTCCGTCAACGGCAAATCCTTGGTCAATTCGTAACCCATTAACGTTGAAATCTCTTCCAACAACTCTCGAAAATCCTTCGACCCCGTTTTTTTCATTCGCATAATAGTCAACTTATGCTGAATCAAAGGATGATTAATAACATGTAATTTGCTCATATTTAAATATTTAAAAGTATTTATTATTAGTGCGCTTCCAACCAGTTTTTCCCGACTCCGCAGTCCACAATCAGCGGCACCCGCAACCGTATCGCCCCCTCCATTTCATCGAGGATGATGCGTTTTACCTGTTCCAACTCGTCTTTATACACATTAAAGTTCAATTCGTCGTGAACTTGAAGTAGCATTTTGCTTCGCACGCCGGCCTCTTCAAAACGCCGGTAAATTCGTACCATCGCAACCTTTATAATATCTGCCGCGCTACCCTGGATAGGGGCGTTTATTGCGTTGCGTTCGGCATATCCGCGAACAATACTGTTGTTAGAATGAATATCGGGCAGGTAACGCCGACGATGGAAAATCGTCTCGACATAGCCATTCTTACGAGCTTCATTAATACACTCTTGCATGTACTCTTGAATACGTGAATAGGTTTTAAAGTAGCCGTCAATGAGTTCCTTAGCTTCCGAGCGGGGAATCATAAGACGTTCGGCGAGACCGAAAACGGAAATGCCGTAAATAATGCCGAAATTAGCGGTTTTTGCTTTACGACGCATATCCGAAGTAACCTCCGTTTCGGGGATGTTGTATATTTTTGCCGCCGTCGCGGTATGAATGTCCGCCCCTTGATTGAAGGCGGCAATCATGGCCTCGTCGCCGCTGATATGCGCCATCACGCGCAACTCCACCTGCGAATAGTCGGCCGACAAAAAAACACAGTCGTCATTGTCGGCGATAAACGCCTTGCGTATTTCGCGTCCCATCGCGTCGCGGATAGGAATATTTTGTAAATTAGGATTATTCGAACTAAGGCGCCCGGTGGACGTAACGGTCTGATTGAAAGAAGTGTGAATCTTCCCTGTTGACCTGTTTATCAAACCCGGCAGTACGTCGATGTATGTACTTAGCAGCTTTTTAACTCCCCTATAATCAAGCAGTTTGCCGACTATCGGATGTTCGGAACGCAATTTTTCGAGCGTCTCCTCGCTTGTACTGAAACCTCCTGTTTTGGTCTTCTTTGCCTTGACATCGGTTATTTTCAACCTCTCGAAAAGCACTTCTCCGACCTGTTTAGTCGAGTTAATGTTGAACTTCATGCCTGCCATTTCATAGATCTCACGTTCCAAGGCTTGAAGTCTTGCCGTCAATACTACGGAATATTGATTTAACGCCCAGATGTCGAGTTTTACACCCGCACTTTCCATTTCTTCAAGCACATAGACTAAGGGCATTTCAATGTCATAAAATAACGAATCCACCGTGTTTTTTTTCAATTCAGGCTCGAAAAAGTTCTTTAGTCGCAGAGTCACATCCGCATCCTCAGCAGCATATTCTGCGACCTTAGCAAGCGGCGCTTCACGCATCGACAACTGATTTTTGCCCTTAGCGCCGATAAGAGCCTCTATAGGAATAGGCTTGTATTGAAGATAGGTTTCCGACAGGTAATCCATTCCATGGTGCAGTTCGGGATTGATCAGGTAATGCGCAATCATTGTGTCGAACAGCGGTCCGCTCAAACGAACGCCGTACTTGCGCAATACAAGCATGTCGAACTTTATGTTTTGACCGACTTTCTCGACATTCTTATCCTGTAGAAAAACCGCAAAAGACGAGACTATTTCACGCACCCTGACAATATCTTCCGGCACAGGCACATACCATGCTTCAAATTCCTTTACGGCGAACGACATTCCAACAAGCCGCGCAGTCATTGGGTCAAGGCCATCCGTTTCGGTGTCAAAGGCAAATGATTTGCTCGCTTTTAGGACTTCCAACAATTCCGTTATTTTTTCCTCACTGTCGGCAATATGATATTCATGCGGCGTCGAATTTATGTCCGCATGAGTCATTTTTCCCGATGGATTCGTGTTTTCCGTCGCCAATACGCTATTCTCGACGACACTTTCATCGAATAAACCTAATTGCACCTCTTTCGCTCTGCGTTCTTTGTGATTTTTTTGTGCTTCTTCGCTTTTCCGTTCAACATTATTATCCCCAATCGCCGAAAAAAGGTCTGCGGCATCATTTTTTCTCCGCAAACCATCTTTCATTCCTATTTTCGACAAAAAACCACGAAACTCCAACTCACGAAATATCTCCGTCAAGCGATCTATATCAGCTTCGCGCCTTTTGCAGGCAGAACTGTCAAACCTGACCGGCACATCCGTGACTATCCTCGCCAGAAAGCGTGAAAACTTGATTTTATCCACATTTCCTTCTACCTTCTCCTTCAAACTGCCTTTCAGCATCGAAGTATTAGCCAGCAAATTATCAATACTCCCAAACTCAGCAAGCAGTTTTTGGGCAGTCTTCTCGCCTACCCCAGGACAGCCTGGAATATTATCGGAAGTATCGCCCATAAGACCGAGCAAATCGACTACCTGCCCGATCGAGGTCAGAGAATATTTCGCAAGCACCTCCTTTACGCCCATAATATCGTAGTCCCCGCCAAACCTTGGCCGATATTGAAAAATATGCTCCGAAACCAACTGGCCATAATCCTTGTCGGGCGTCATCATATACACATCAAATTCCTCATTTTCAGCCATTTTTGCAATAGTGCCTATCACGTCATCGGCCTCATATCGCTCAACTTCGAATATCCGGATATTGTAAGCGTCAATGATTTCGCGGATAATCGGCGTTGACCACCGGATGGTTTCGGGCGTTTCCTCGCGCTGCGCCTTGTAGTCCTCATAGGCTTCATGACGGAATGTCGGCCCCGAAGGGTCAAAACCTACCGCAATATGCGACGGCTCAAGTCGCCGCATAACGTCCTCAAGCGTATTCACAAAACCGAAGACAGCCGACGTATTCTGCCCCTTGGAATTAATCCTGGGATTCTTCAAAAAAGCGTAGTATGAGCGATATATCAGTGCATACGCATCTATTAAAAGTAGTTTCTTTTCCATATAATTTGCCATTTTAGAAGCGTAAAATTATGAAAAATAATACAAAAATCATATCTTTGTGCCGAATTTATTGACAAAATGATTGACAGATTAAAAATAGAAAAACCTGTAAGCGCTGAATTTGAGCAGTTTACGGCCGACTTCATAAAGACGCTCCACAGCGAGATTCCTTTATTGCAATCGGCCATAGAGCAAGCGTTAGGTTCGAACGGCAAGCAAATTCGTCCGTTACTGCTTCTATTGACCGCAAAAGCGTGCGGCCAACCGACCGCTATGACGCGAGAAGCAGCTGTGATAATCGAGATTTTGCACACAACGACGCTTATTCACGACGACGTAGTCGATGAGACTAAGCAACGTCGCGGCATCCCCTCTTTGAACGCTATTTTTGATAACCGAATAGCCGTTCTGACAGGCGATTATATGTTGGCAGGCACAATCCTTAGAGCCGCAGAAACGGGCAATATCGACCTTATCCGCATCCTCGCGCGCGTATGTCGCGAACTTTCCGAAGGCGAACTTCTCGAACTTGACAACGCCGCACGCCACACCGTCAAAGAGGAGGATTACCTGCGTACTATTGAGAAAAAAACGGCGACTTTGATCTCCGCCTGCGCAGAAATCGGCGCTATTTCCGTTGCCGCCGATGCCGAAACAATCGCTCGCTGCAGCCTCTTCGGCAAATATCTCGGTTACTGCTTCCAAATAAAAGACGACATTTTTGACTATTATAACAACGCAAATATCGGCAAACCAACCGGCAATGATATCCGCGAGGGAAAAGTTACGCTCCCGCTGATTCATGCCCTGAAAACAGCGCCGGCCGACAAAGCCGCTTTATGCCGCAAAATAATTGATAATCAGGATTTTACCCCCGAAAATGTAACTTTAATACAAACATTTGCCAAGCAATTCGGCGGAATCGAATACGCCGAATCCTTGCTTAAACGCTACAAACAGCAGGCCGTTGAAACCATCAACCGACTCCCCCCTACTCCCGCTCGCGAAAGTCTCTTGCTATTGGCTGATTACTTCGCCGAACGAATTAACTAAACTATCGCCTTTTCGAGAGCATCCAAGAGGCTGCTTGCGCCGATCCGGAAATGAGACTTGTCCGTATATTCCAAGCCGAGCGTTTCTTTTACAATTGTGTAATAGCGAACCGCATCTTCGGGAGTGCGGATACCTCCGGATACCTTGATTCCCGCTTTTATGCCGGTTTTAGAGACATATTCCTTTAATACTCTGCACATTACATATATTGCTTCCGGAGTAGCTCCGGGATAATCCTTGCCGGTAGAGGATTTGATAAAGTCCGCCCCGGAATAGAGTGCGAGGATAGCCGCTTTTCTGATATTCTCAGCGGTTTTTAATGCTCCGGTCTCAAGTATCACCTTGAGCGTGGCGCCACGGCAACTTTCCTTGATTTCACTGATTTCATCGGCAAGAGCTTCATAATCTTCCTCAAAGAAATATCCGAGGTTCATCACAATGTCGATTTCTTCGGCGCCGTTCATCACGGCCATAGCCGTTTCGGCGATCTTAACTTCCGTGAATGTTTGCGATAAGGGGAAGCCGCCCGCAACAGATGCAATTTTCACATCGGCGGCTGTAAGCGCTTGTTTTACAGTCTCTACAAAGTTAGGGCATACGCATATCGCCGCTATATTGGGCACATCCGGGCGCGAACCTTCGTAGTCGTTCACCTTCTTTTCCACCAAGTTCCAGACTGTCTCGCGGGTATCTACGGTGTTGAGGGTTGTGATGTCGATACAACCGTGAATATGCTTCAAAACTGCGGGCGTGAAGTTCTCCGCGTAGTGAACATCCAATAGCGATTTTACCGCCTTTGCGGCCTTTTCATCGGTCAATGACGAATCAAACTTTTTCAGCGTAGCCCGATACTTGTCCGTATGCGCATGCTCGTGGAAGTGTTCAAATTGTAAATCTTGATAATCCATGTCTATAATTTTTTATTATTAATATGTCGTGTACTGTCTCTTTCGGTCTTTTTAACGACGTTTTTGTGAAAGGCCTCGGAAAGGTCAATGCCGGTTTGGTTGGCTATGCAAATCAAAACCCATAGCACATCGGCGATTTCATCGGCAAGATCTTTGCTGTCCGTATCCTTGAACGATTGTTCACCGTAAGTGCGCGCCATGATTCGCGCCAACTCCCCGACTTCTTCCGTCAAAAGTGCAAGGTTAGTCAACTCGTTAAAATAACGAACGCCAAGGGTTTTGATCCATACATCAACTATCTGCTGAGCTTGTTTAATTGTTATATTTTCCATATTCTCAATAATTTATTCTTTATTTTTTGTATCCATACATATCGTAACAGGGCCGTCATTAAGCAATTCCACTTTCATGTCCGCTTGAAAAACGCCGGTTTTTACTTCTTTTCCCAATTGCAAGCCGACTTCATCGCAAAAGGAATTGTAGAGAGGGATAGCCGTTTCCGGCTTCGCTGCACGAATGTACGAAGGCCGATTGCCTTTCTTTGTCATTGCGTGAAGCGTGAATTGACTGACTATTAGTATGTCGCCTTTAACGTCAATAACAGACCGGTTCATTACGCCGTCGGCGTCATTAAATATGCGCAAATTGACGATTTTCTTAGCCAACCAATTGCTGTCTTCTTCGCAGTCGGCCTCCTCAATGCCAACAAAGACAAGCAAGCCCTCTCCTATTTCGGAATAGACTTCCCCGTCAATAGTCACCGACGCTTTTTTCACTCTTTGAATTACTGTTCTCATATATTTTTGAATTATTCGTTATCGTTAAATTAAGCGCTTCGGCCAGGATTTTTGCCTTGGATTTGCCGATTAATTCGATTATTTCGTCAATCCGAGCCTCCTTAAGACGCTTTAAACTCTTGTATTTTTTCAATAGAATTGTTTTAGTTTTTTCTCCGATACCTTTTATCGTATCAAGTTCGGAAGCCGTCTGTTTTTTACTCCTGACATTCCGATGAAATGTTATTCCGAAACGATGAGCCTCGTCGCGAAGATGTTGTATTACCTTTAATGTTTCGGACGTTTTATCAAGCACAAGCGGCTCAGGGTCCCCCGGATAGAATATCTCTTCGAGACGTTTTGCCAAGCCTATTATTGACACTTTGTCGAACAGATTCAAGCGGCGCAAAACCTTTGTAGCCACATTCAATTGCCCTTTGCCTCCGTCAATCACGATTAGTTGCGGCAGGGGTTGTTCGTCCTCGAGCAGACGTGTGTAGCGCCGAGTTATTATCTCCTCCATTGAGGCGAAATCATCCGGCCCTTCGACCGTTTTTATATGAAAATGTCGATAATCTTTTTTCGACGGCTTGCCTTTCTTGAATACCACACATGCCGCTACAGCGCTCGTACCTTGAATATTTGAATTGTCGAAACATTCTATTTGCATCGGCAAAACCGGCAAATTAAGGTCGGTCTGGATTGTTTTCAACAAGCGTGTGGTACGCTGTTCGGGATTAAATTTGTCGGAACGTTTGAGAATATCGAATTTGTATTGTTTTACGTTTTGTGTTGACAAATCCAAGAGTTTTTTCTTGTCTCCGCGTATCGGCACGAGATAAGTCACCGCGTCGGAAATCAGCGTGTCGGGCATAAAAGGAACAATTATTTCGCGGGCATTGCTGTCAAAGCGTTTCCGCATTTCGACGATGCCTAATGTCAGGATTTCCGTCTTAGGCTCGTCAAGTTTCTTTTTATATTCTATAGTGTATGCGTGAATTACTGCGCCATTTCCGATGTGCATATAGTTGATGAAAGCCGATTTTTCTTCGTTTTCGTCATACGAAAAGACATCAATATTATGAAGCGAGGGCGTTACAACCGTCGAGCGCGACCGGTAATTTTCCAAGACGTCGTATTTATTTTTTAGATTTTGCGCCTCCTCGAAACGCATTTCCGACGAAAGACGACGCATCGTTTTCAACAACAAAGCCGTTATTTGCGATGTATTTCCCTTGAGAATATCCTTTATTTCGGAAATTTGGTCATTATATTCCTCAGGCGAAATCAGGCCGACGCAGGGCGCATTGCAACGCTTAATATGATATTCGAGGCATACTTTATACTTCTTTGCGGCCATTGCTTCGGGCGTAAATGGGAATTTACATGTCCGCAGGCGATAAACGGATTTTATCATCTGCAGCATCATCTTGGCCGTATAAACCGAGGCGTAAGGGCCGAAATATAATGAGCCGTCACGCACAATATTGCGCGTCTGAAACACTCGCGGGAAATTCTCGTTTTTGATGACAATGTAGGGGTATGTTTTGTCGTCCTTCAACATGATATTGTAACGCGGACGGTATTGCTTAATGAGGTTATTTTCCAACAACAAGGCCTCTTCTTCGGAATCAACTACGGTATAGCGTATGTCTCGTATATGCTTAACGAGCACACGTGTTTTGTTTTCAAGATGCTCTTTTTGGAAATATGACGTCACGCGCTTCTTTAAATTCTTTGCCTTTCCAACGTAAATAATTTCCTCTCTGTCGTTAAAAAATTGATAACAACCCGGCTTATCGGGCAGGGTCGCTAAAATTAATTCTATGTTTTCTTTATAATTTCCCATTAAAAAAACGCCGTTTTGTTCCACGTGAAACATTATCTCCCTACCAATAGCAGTAATATATTAATATCGCTTGGTGATACCCCAGGAATACGACTTGCCTGGGCAAGCGTCTGTGGGTCAATGCGTTTCAATTTTTGACGCGCTTCGGTAGAGAGGGATAATACACTTTCATAGTCGATTTTTCCTCGGATTCGGATATTTTCGAGACGTTTCAACTTTTCTGCAATTTGCTTTTCGCGACGTATATATCCTTCATATTTGATGTTGATCTCGGCCTCCTCAACGTATTCCTCGAATCGTTCGGGAGGGAGTAATGAGAGTTCATTCTTCAGGTCGGGAAGGACTTCGGCAATACCAAGTATTCCGACATGCGGACGTTTTATTATGTCTATAAGTTTTACCCCATGAGAAAGAGGTTCGGAATTAAGGGCGGTTAATGTCGAATTAATTTGCTCAGGCTTGACGGAGTAATTCTCAATAAAATAAATCAAGCGTTCAATATGGGCGGTTTTTGATTTCAATAATTGATACCTCTCCGAAGACGCGAGGCCGATATTATATGCTTTTTCGGTAAGTCGCATATCCGCATTATCCTGACGAAGTAAGATACGATATTCGGCTCGCGAAGTAAACATTCGGTAAGGTTCGTCAACACCCTTAGTAACTAAATCGTCAATTAGGACGCCTATATACGACTCATCTCTCGAGAGGACAAAAGGAAGGCAGCTATGAGAAGTTAAGTGGGCATTAATGCCTGCTATAAGTCCCTGACCAGCAGCCTCTTCGTAGCCTGTTGTGCCGTTAATTTGTCCGGCGCAAAATAGAGAATTTATAACTTTCGATTCGAGATTATGATTGAGTTGGGTCGGATCAAAGTAGTCATATTCAATTGCATATCCCGGACGATACAGTGCTATATCGCGGAAAGGCGGAATAGCCCGCAACGCATTTAATTGAATATCAAAGGGTAATGACGACGAGAAACCATTTAAATAGTATTCATTAGTCATTTCACCCTCCGGCTCAAGAAAAAGCTGATGGCGATCCTTATCTGCGAAGGTTACTATCTTCGTTTCGATGCTTGGACAATAGCGAGGACCAATTGAAGAAATTTGCCCGTTATAGAGCGGGGATTGGGGAAGACCTTCGCGGAGTATTTCATGACATCGCTCGTTAGTATATAATGTCCAGCAACTCAACTGTTTAAGCAGGCTATGCGATGTTTCAAGATAGGAAAACTTATGGAAATCTTTGTCGCCGGGCTGTTCGGTCAATTCGTCAAAATGAATACTTCGGCCGTCAATACGAACGGGAGTGCCGGTTTTCATACGGTTAGACCTGATTCCAAGGCCATTAAGTTGTTCGGTCAAATTATAAACCGCAGGTTCCGAAATCCTGCCGCCCGAAATCTTCACATCGCCGACATGCATCAGTCCGTTAAGAAAAGTGCCGTTGGTAAGAACTACGGAGCGCGCAGTAAATTTGACGCCAAGCGTTGTTATAATTCCCGATACTTTCATTTCCGAACTAATACATAGCGAATTAACGGTATCTTGCCAAATATACAGGTTCGGAATATTTTCGAGGATTGAGCGCCATTCGAGTGAAAACCGGATACGGTCGTTTTGCGAGCGCGGGCTCCACATCGCCGGGCCTTTGCTTTTATTCAACATTCTAAACTGGATTGATGTACGGTCGGTCACGATACCCATATAGCCGCCCAGGGCATCTATTTCGCGCACAATCTGTCCTTTCGCAATACCGCCAACGGCAGGATTGCAACTCATCTGTGCGATACGATTCATATCCATCGTGACAAGAAGCGTTCGGGAGCCTAAATTAGCGGCAGCGGCGGCAGCTTCGCAACCTGCGTGACCTGCACCTACTACAATCACATCATAATCAAAATACATAATCCTTGCAATATTTCGGGCACAAAGATAGCATTTTTATGTCACAGGGAAAAAAATATACGAAGTTATTATCGCGGCAATTGCTCCGCAAAAGTCGGCAAGAAGGGCGCAAGGTATAGTATGACGTGTATTACGAATACCGACACAACCGTAATATACGGCTACGACATAAAATATTGTATCCGTCGAGCCTTGGGCTACGCATGCGAGGCGTCCCACGAAAGAATCGGCGCCGAAAGTATTCATTGCATCGAGCATCATACCTCTCGCTCCGCTACCGCTCAGGGGCTTCATTATGATTGTAGGAAGAGCGTCAACAAAAGACGTATCTACGCCGCAATAAGCGACCAAAAAACGTACGCCGTCAATAAGAATACCCATTGCTCCTGACGAGCGGAATATCCCTATTGCAACAAGAATAGCCACTAAAAACGGGATTATTTTAACGGCCGTAAAGAAGCCTTCCTTAGCGCCGAGAATAAAGGCGTCGTAAACATTGAGCCGACGACGCATGCCCGCAACTAATATGCCGCAAATAATGAGCATCAAACAGAGATTGGCTATTAACGACGAATATTTAGAAATGCTTTCCTGCGGCATTGAGTTGAACAAGCAAATCATTCCGACAATAAAGGCAATGATTCCTGCAAAGAAAAACAGTAAACTACGCTGTAAAACGTTGATTTTCTGAATAAAACAAACAGCGAGAATAGCAACAAGCGTAGCTACAAAGGTTGAAATCATTATCGGCAGAAAGACATCGGAAGGATTCGCGGCGGATAACTGCGCCCGGTAAACCATTATAGTAATAGGCACTAATGTAAGTCCCGAAGCATTGATATTCAGGAACATAATCATCGCATTAGTAGCCGTTTGCTTATCCGTATTAAGAGATTGAAGTTCTTGCATAGCTTTCAGTCCTATAGGTGTAGCGGCATTGTCAAGCCCAAGAATATTTGCCGAAAAATTCAGGAAAATCGTACCTGAGGCCGGATGGCCAGGCGGTATTCCCGGAAAGAGTTTGCTGAATACGGGCGCGGCAAAACGCGAAAAAGAATTAATCAAACCCGCTTTTTCCGCGATTTTCATTATGCCGAGCCAAAGCGACAAAATCCCTGTCAGGCCGAGAGAAATCTCGAAGCCGAGCTTTGCCGAATCAAAGGTCGATGAGATAATAAGATTGAAAATTTCGGTGTCGCCAAAGAAGAAAAACTTACATAGAGCGACAATAAATGCAATAAAAATGAACCCTATCCAAATATAATTCAGCACCATATCCCCTACCCTGTTATGATTTTCTTTATTTCGTTGAGTTTGTTGAGCGCTTCCATAGGCGTCAGGTTATTGACATCAATATGCTTGATTTCATCACGCACTTGACTTAAAACCGGATCGTCGAGTTGAAAGATGTTCAATTGGTAGCCCTCTGCCTGGGAAGCAATTTTCTTTACGCCTTTACTTAGCATAGCGCCTTGTTGCTGACGATTTTCGCTTTCGAGGCTTTTCAGTATCTCTCCTGCGCGTTTGACAATACTTTTAGGCATTCCAGCCATCTTAGCCACATGTATCCCAAAACTGTGCTCGCTGCCTCCGGGAACGAGTTTACGGATGAAAATGACACGATTATCGATCTCTTTGACTGAGACATTGAAATTGCGGATACGTTTAAATGAGCGTTCCATCTCGTTTAGTTCGTGATAGTGTGTTGCAAATAGTGTTTTGGCTCGATTAACGGGATGTTCATGGATATATTCCACTATTGCCCAAGCAATTGATATGCCGTCGTATGTACTTGTGCCGCGTCCCAATTCGTCGAATAAAACGAGGCTTCGTGGCGAGAGGTTGTTAATTATTTCCGATGCCTCGGTCATCTCGACCATAAAGGTCGATTCGCCGAGCGAAATATTATCCGACGCCCCAACACGTGTGAAAATCTTGTCTATTATTCCTATTTTCGCGCTTTCTGCGGGCACAAAACTGCCCATCTGAGCCAACAGGCATATCAACGCTGTTTGACGTAACAACGCGGACTTTCCGGCCATATTCGGGCCGGTTATTATGATTATTTGTTGCTTTGCCGGATCAAGATAAACGTCGTTTGCAACATAAGGCGAGTCAACAGGCAATTGACGCTCAATAACCGGATGGCGGCCTGCCTTGATGTCAATTATCTCCGAATCATCTACTATCGGGCAAATATAACGATAGAGTTTCGCAGCTTTGGTAAACGAAAGGAGGCAGTCGATCTGGGCTATAATAGCTGCGTTTTTTTGAATCGGAGTTATATATTTTGCCGTTTCGGCAACCAATTCGGCATAAATCTTCGTTTCAAGGGCAAGAATTTTTTCCTCTGCCCCGAGAATTTTTTCCTCATATTCCTTAAGTTCTTCGGTGATATATCTTTCGGCAGCGACAAGCGTCTGTTTACGAATCCAATCTTTCGGCACCTTGTTTTTATACATGTTACGAACTTCGATAAAATAACCGAAAACATTGTTGTATGCCACTTTCAGCGATGGAATCCCGGTGCGGTCACTCTCGCGCTGCTGTATTTTTAACAGATAGTCTTTGCCGGAATGAGCAAGTTTGCGTATTTCATCAAGTTCGGAGTTCACTTTATCGGCTATAACATTCCCTTTACCGATTTGAGCGGGCGTATCGGGATTTATTTCTCGCTCGATCTTTTTGCAGATATTTTCACAGAGTTCCAAACCCGTCGAAAGTTGCAGCAGACTGCTATCTCCCGAATCTTCGCATAATTTCTTGACCGGTTCAACGAATCGGAGGGCAAATTTCAGTTGCACAAGCTCGCGCGGCGTCACTCTACCAACAGCAACTTTTGAAATAATTCTCTCAAAATCACCCATTTTAGAAATATATTCATCCATCGAATCGGCAGATTCAGGACTACGCATGAAAAAAGTCACAACTTCTTGCCTCCGTTTAATCGCCTCTACGTCAATCAAAGGAAAGACAATCCACCGCTTCAACAAGCGTGCGCCCATCGGCGACGAGGTCTTGTCGATTACGTCAAGCAGCGAAATGCCTCCTGCGCTTATCGGATTAAGCAATTCGAGGTGATTTACGGTGAAGTTATCAAGGCGGACGTAATTATTCTGCTCGATGCGCGAAATATGGGTTATATGCGAGATATTGTTATGCTGAGTGAAGTCCAAGTAACACAGTATCGCCCCCGAAGCAACAAGGCCGTTGTGCAGTTCGTTTACTCCAAAACCCTTCAGGGTGCTTGTCTCGAACTGTTTCAGAAGCCGCTCTCGAGCAGTGTTTTCATTAAAGATCCAATCATCAAGAGGAGTCATTAACGCGCGAGTGGAGAATAACTGCTCGAAAAGCGAACGCTGGTCGCGCTCTATAACTATCTCTTTGGGAGTTAGGCTGTTAAGCAGTTTATCAATATAATCAAACGAACCTTCGGAAGTCAAAAACTCACCGGTCGAAATATCGAGGAGTGCAAGGCCTGCAACATTTTTATTCAAATATACGCTTGCGAGGAAGTTGTTATCCTTGGTATTCAGAACATTATCATTGATTAAGATACCTGGCGTTACTAATTCGGTTACACCGCGCTTGACTATTTTTTTTGCTAATTTCGGGTCTTCAAGTTGGTCGCATATCGCTACGCGCTTACCTGCCCGAACCAATTTCGGCAAATAAGTATCAAGCGCGTGGTGCGGAAAACCGGCCATTGCAACATCCATTGCAGCGCCATTTGAACGCTTTGTCTGAACTATTCCAAGTATGGCGGATCCAACCACCGCATCATCCCCATACATCTCATAAAAGTCCCCCACCCTGAACAGTAATAACGCATCCGAATGTTTCGATTTTATCTCGAAATATTGTTTCATCAAAGGGGTTTCGATTATTTTTGTCATTCCTCTTTTATTGAAAATTTAATGCACAAAAATAATATAATTTGCGTTAATTACAAAATTTTAGGGCGTGTTTTTTTCTTCAAACAACAAATAAGGCGTTAGGCGAATACGGTCAAAGTCAGCAAATTCCTCAAGTAAACTAAGATCTTTCCAATCCGTCAAACGACCTCGCCTGTTACGAAGTTGCACTATTATTCGGGCTTGGCTATAACTTATGTAAGGGTGGCGATTAAGAGAATCTTGCGGGCAAGTATTGACGTCCAATTTTTTGATAAGCGAGGGATCGACAGTAAACCACGGCGACAAGGAATTATATTTTTCCTCATCAATGCCATATACTTCGCTTAATTGAATTATCGAATAGTAACCGCCGAGCAAGTTCCGATAGCCTACTATACGTTTTGCAAAAGAACTTCCTATGCCCGGAATCTTTTTTAGGGTTGTAGTATCGGCGGAATTGAGTTCTATGACCGTCCCAACTTCATATTTTTCCTGACGTTCAAAGCGCGGACGATTAAGCGATGTCATACGCTCAACTCTCTCGGAGACAGTCTCTTTCTTTTCCGGCTTTGTGGCCGTTTCGACAGAAGGTTTTTCCGAAGAAAAAGATCTTTCCCTAACTGGTTTCGGCGTTGTTTTTATTGTATCCGGAGACTGTTTTGCAGTATCAACTGCCATAATTTGCGTTCTAACAACCTCTTCCGATTGAACTACAACAGATTTTTTATTATTGATTATCAATAAAATAGCTGCAATAGAGATCAGACAAAGCAAGATAATCAATCCCAGCCTCTCGGAGCGTGAAAAATATAAAAAATCTCTCCATGACATATTTGCGTAATTAAATGAAATTCAATTCGTTTAGGAAAATAAGGCCTATCGCGACCGGAGCGATATAGCGTAAGAGAAAACTGTAGAACGTAAAGAAGTAAAACGTTGTTGTACCCTTGTTTGTAAGTTCCGACTTGAGTATTTTCTTATCGACTCGCCAACCGACGAAGATGCTTATAAACATACCTCCTAACGGAAGCATGATTTTAGCCGTCACATAGTCAAGCAAATCGAATATTGACAGATGAAATATTGTCCAATCTTTCAGCAGGCCGAAAGACAGCGAACTCAGAACCGCAAACCCTGCCGTACCTAATGAAACAAACAAAGCCGCTTTCCGTCGCGAGATACGTTTTTCTTCGTGCAGATAGGCTGTCGCTACCTCATGCAGGGAAACGGTAGATGTCAATGCAGCTACGGCCAACAGGAGGAAAAATATTGTTGACCAGACATTCGCGAGAGCAAGTTTACCAAAGACGTTAGGCAGAGTTATAAATACAAGGTCAACGCCCTCCGTCGGCTCAATTCCGAAATTAAAAACGGCCGGAAAAATCATTATTCCGGCAAGCAGCGCCACTAAAGTGTCGATTATTGTAACTTGCAAAGCCGTGATCTGCAAGTTAGTACGATCGCTGAAATACGATGAATAAGTTATCAGACAGCCCATTCCGACGCTTAACGAGAAGAAGGCCTGCCCCATGGCCGACAACAGAACCGAAGAATTTAATTTGCTGAAATCCGGTTTGAAAAGAAATTCCAAACCTTTACCGGCATCCGGCAAGGTTAACGATCTTATACACAATACTATAAGAATAAAAAACAATACCGGCATTAGGAACTTTGAAGAGCGTTCGATGCCCTTTTTGACGCCTGTAACTATTATTATATGGGTTATCGCAATAAAAAGTAATGTCCAGAAAATCGGTCGCCATACGGAGGTCGAAAAGCTTTTAAAAGCGGCTTTAAACTCGGCAACCGATTGGTCTGCAAGCGGGCTTGTCAGCGACTGAAATACATACTCAAGCGTCCATCCCGAAATCACAAAATAGAATCCGAGGATAAGGAAGGCCGCAAGAACGCCGTTATAGCCTATCAGTGAGTATTTAGTGCCCGGAACGATCACTTGGAACGCACCTGCCGCATTGCGCTTAGAATGGCGTCCAATGTAAAATTCCGCTATCATCACGGGAAGTCCGAGAAGTAACGTACAAAACAAATAAATAAGCAGGAACGCCGCGCCGCCGTTTGAGCCTAACATATACGGAAAACGCCATATATTACCCAGACCGACTGCGCTGCCGACCGTTACGAAAATCACACCTATACGGCTACCGAAAGTAGCCCTGGAAACAGAATCATGCAACATATATATATCTTATAATTAATTAGTTATAATTCCATCTTTCATGTGGATAATGCGGTCGGCAAGGCGAGCAAGCTGCTCGTCATGGGTTACAATTACAAATGTCTGTCCCATTTCTTTCCGCAGATCGAAGAAGAGTGAGTGGAGTTCGTCTTTGTTTTGTGTGTCGAGACTGCCGGAAGGCTCATCGGCAAGTATAACCGAAGGATTGTTCACAAGCGCTCTCGCAACCGCTACACGCTGTTTTTCGCCGCCCGACAATTCGGCTGGCTTATGATCAAAACGATTGCTAAGTTTCATATAATCAAGCAGTTCCTTAGCTCTACGCTCGGCCTTATCAAATTTTGCGCCGCCTATCAACAAAGGAATCATTACATTTTCAAGCGCCGTAAATTCCGGCAATAGCTGATGAAATTGGAAAACAAACCCTATATGTTTGTTCCTAAAAAAAGATCTTTCCTTATCCGGCAAAAGAAACGGATCTACACCGATTATTTTCAAAGAACCCGAATCGGGTTTATTTAATGTTCCCAAAATTTGCAAAAGTGTAGTTTTGCCGGCGCCGCTCGGACCGACAATCGCTACTACTTCTTCTTTTTCTATCCGTAAATCTATTCCTTTAAGAACTTTTAAAGAAGCGAAACTCTTAGTAATGCCTACAGTCTCTACCATTTGCAAATAATTAAAAAGTCGGCCGCCATATATACGACAACCGACCTTTTAATATGAATTTAAAACTTATTTTTTCTTTAATACATCAAGCAACTCAACTTCAAATTCGAGAGTGCTGTTTGGCTTAATAATTTGATTACCTTGCTCTCCATAAGCCAGATTGTAAGGAATCCAGAACATGTACTTCGAGCCTTTAGGCATCAACTGAACGCCTTCCGACCATCCCTGGATTACGCCTTGAACCGGAAATTTTATCGGCTCGCCGCGTTGAACAGAGCTGTCGAAAACCGTCCCATCGAGGAATTTACCGGTGTAATGAACCAGAACGGTATCTTCCAAAGTCGGTTTAATGCCCGTACCTTCGGTAAGAACCTTGTACTGCAGACCGCTTTCGGTACTAATAACGCCGCTCTTTGTCTTGTTACTTGCAAGGAATACTTCTCCTTCTTCTTTGGTTTTCTGAGCCTGGTCTTGCATTGCCTTCTGGAAATAGCCGTTTACAAAGGATTGCATATCCTGCTCACTCTTTCCAAATAAAGTAAAAATACTGTCTTTGCTTTCGGCGCCATCGACAAAACCTTTAATAAGGGCGTCAATATTAATAGGATCACCGGGAGCTTGCTTGAACTGTTCTTTCAACCCATGTCCATAGCTTGCACCAAGAAAATAACTAACGGTATCAATCTCCGTCTTAAAACTCACTGATTTTTTTGAATCGCATGAAGATGCAATTCCCACTACGATAGCCACAATGGCCAAAACACTTAATCTCTTCATTTTAATCTTTTAAAATTATGTTAAACAATATCTAATAAATCAACATCAAATATCAATGTACTGCCCGGGCCGATGATTTCGCCCGCTCCCCGCTCGCCATAGGCAAGGTCGGACGGAATATATAGTCGCCATTTCGAGCCTACTTCCATAAGTTGCAAAGCCTCAACCCAACCGGGTATTACTTGACTTACACCGAATGTCGCAGGCTGGCCGCGCTCTACGGAACTATCAAAGACCGTGCCGTTAACAAGTGTGCCGTGATAGTGACACTTTACCTTGTCGGTGGCCTTAGGTTTTGCACCCGTGCCCGCGCGCAATATTTCATATTGAAGACCGCTCGGCAGGGTCTTTACTCCCGACTTTTCCTTGTTTATCCGTAAAAATTCTTCTCCCGCTTCCTTATTCAACCTGTTACTGTCTTCTTGAAGTTTTACGAAATAGTCATTTATGATGCCCTTGGCTTCGTCGTACGATATTTCGGGTTTAGATTTATCCAAAACATCCGTAAGACCCTTAATGAAGTCATTGACATTAAGTTTGTTAATGCCTGATGAAAGGAAATTATTGCCTATGCTCAGACCTAACGAATAACTAATTTTGTCCATAAAAAATCCTTATTTTCCTTAATTTCAAACCGCAAAGGTAATCTTTTTATTTAGATTGTACGCAAAAACACAAATTTTTTTTTAAAAAGTTATATTTATGACGCAAAAATTTCATACCTTCGCGCTTAATAAATGACATAAATAACTTATTTGTAATGAAAAAAATAGTAGTTTTGACCGGCGCCGGAATGAGCGCAGAGAGTGGAATACAGACTTTTCGAGACTCTAACGGTCTCTGGAATAACTATAGGGTTGAGGATGTCGCAACGCCAGAAGGTTTCCATCGCGACCCTCAATTAGTACTTGATTTTTACAATCAACGGCGGCGGGAGTTGTTAAAATCCAAGCCAAACGGGGGGCATATAGGACTTGCGGCTTTGGAAAAAGATTTTGAAGTGCATATCATAACGCAAAACGTTGATAATTTGCATGAACAAGCCGGAAGCACGCATGTAGTACACCTTCACGGTGAATTGATGAAGGCTTGCTCGGTGCGCGATATAAATAAGCCTTACCCTATTTCGCCCGACAAGCCGGATATAAATCTTGGCGATAAAGCGCCCGACGGCGGTCAGTTGCGTCCTTTTATCGTTTGGTTCGGAGAAGCCGTACCCAAGATTGAAGAAGCGATTATATTGATTGAAAAAGCCGATATCTTTGTAATAATCGGTACTTCGCTTAACGTCTATCCGGCGGCAGGATTACTTAATTATACACGTAAAAACATGCCTATTTTCCTGATTGACCCTAAAGATGTAAACACCTATAGAAATGATATTCAATTCATTAAAGTCGGCGCGTCGGAAGGAGTTAAGATATTGACAGATAAATTGAAAGATTTGAAATAATATATTACAATAAAATTCCACGCCGGCACGTTTTTATATAAAATTGAGAGAATGAAAAAAGACAGGATACTTTGGGCTGACGATGAGATATATCTCTTGAAGCCTCACATTTTATTTTTGGAAGAAAGGGGATATGAGATTGTTCCGGTCATAAGCGGTCAGGATGCAATAGACTGTTGCAGCGAGCAAACGTTTGATATTATTTTTTTGGATGAGAATATGCCTGGTTTGAGCGGTCTCGAAACTTTGGCGCTTATAAAACAAACAACACCCGACGTACCGATCGTTATGGTTACAAAAAGCGAGGAAGAAAGCATTATGGACCAGGCAATAGGCAATAAGATAGCCGATTATCTTATCAAACCCGTCAATCCTAATCAACTTCTGCTTGCTATTAAGAAAAACGTCCATAAAAGCGATATAATAACCGAAACCACTACTCTCAACTACAGTCAAGAGTTCGGTCAAATAGGAATGAAAATCAACAATGCCGCTACTACTACCGATTGGACGGATATATACAAAAAAATAACGAATTGGGAACTTATCCTTGAAGAAGGGCAAGTTGAAATGCAAAATCTTCTTAAAATGCAGAAACGCGAAGCAAACAATGCTTTCGGGAAGTTTGTCAAGAAAAACTATTTGAAATGGATAGAAAATTCTAATGACAGACCTCTGATGAGTCCGGATATTTTTAAGCGTCGCGTTTTTCCGCTTTTAGACAATAACGAGAAAGTGTTTTTCATACTCATTGATAATTTTCGTCTTGACCAATGGCTCACTGTTAAAAACCTTCTAAGCGATACTTTTACTTTCGATGAAAGCCTTTATTACAGCATATTGCCGACAGCTACGCAATATGCACGGAACTCTATTTTTTCCGGCCTGATGCCTATCCAGATTGAAAAGATGTTTCCCGAACTATGGGTTGACGAGGAAAGTGAGGAAGGTAAAAACATAAACGAAGAACCGTTAATAAAAACGCAAATCGACCGTTTCAGAAAAAAATATTCTTTTTCTTACAACAAGATTTATGATTCTACCTACGGCGAAAAAATTATAAATACTATTTCAGATTTATCTAATAATCAACTAAATGTAATAGTTATAAATTTTGTTGATATGCTTTCGCACGCTCGTACGGAGAGTAAGATGATACGCGAACTGGCACAAAACGAGGCTGCTTATCGTAGCCTTACCCGTTCATGGTTTCAACACTCTACTACGCTCGAACTTTTCAAACGTATTGCCGCCAAAGGTTTAAAGATAATCCTTACGACCGACCACGGAACTATCCGTGTTGACAACCCTGTGAGGATAGTAGGAGATAAAAATACTAACACTAACCTGCGCTACAAGTTGGGTAAAAATATGGATTACAACTATAAGGAAGTATTCGAAATACGCGAACCCGACAAAGCGGGATTGCCTTCGCCAAACTTGAGTACAAGATACGTATTAGCTCTTAACGAATCGTTTTTTACCTATCCTAATAATTATAATTATTACGTTTCGTACTACAAGAATACTTTTCAACACGGCGGAATTTCGCTTGAAGAAATGCTTGTTCCTATAATAACCCTTGTTCCCAAATGAAAGAACTTATAATAGATGATATAGAAAAAATAAGGCTGCAGGCAGCAGAATTTATTTCAACTACCGGAATAGGATGCGGTTCATCGGAATGTAATATTTTCGCATTCGAAGGAGTAATGGGTGTAGGCAAAACTACTTTCATCAAAGCCATTTGTGAAGAATTAGGCGTAGAAAACGTAATAAACAGTCCTACATTCTCAATAATAAACGAATACCAAAGTGCAACTACAGGCCTAATAATCTACCATTTCGACTTTTATCGCATCTCAAACCTTAATGAAGTCCTCGACCTCGGTATAGAGGAATATTTTGATAGCGGTAACCTCTGTTTTATAGAATGGCCTGAAATAATACAGCCTTTCTTACCTGAAAACACTATATTCGTAAGCATAACAGAACAATCCGACGGCAGACGCAAAATAAGTTACAAAGACAGTTAATTAGCCGTTGAAAACTATTAAAAATTTGATTTTTATATCTTCATAATTTTCGTAGGTAGCATAATTTTTGAAATAACACGTATCATTAATAGAATTTTGATACCATATTTTCATCAAGCATATAAACCAAAACAAGCACATTTCAAAGCAACAATTTTTCAAATACAAACATTATAAACAACATGTTAATAAACCAAATATATTACATAGTAATCAATATATTATACTGTTAAAACAATCTTAAAAACAACAACTATACAACTAATAACCCAACATGCAAATTTTTAATTGAAAAACTTTCAACACTTTCAACCGAATATCATCTATATCATTTATAAATTTAAATCTATAAAATAAAAAAGTATATATAATATAAATTGTTGGAAACGTAAGGATTTTTCTCAATTATGCAGAAGGCTATTGTACCGTTCGTTATCATTGATTATAGAAAGAGCTTCGAGGTAACTGTCGTTACGGTCGTTTATTATTTTATAATATTCGCTCGTATCAAAAAGGTCGCGGGCTATTAGCGCTTTTAACTGCAGAGCTATTAGTTCTTTTGATTT